>CABQKL010000192.1 GCA_902464645.1 uncultured Collinsella sp. | reverse complement strand
TTGATTATAGACTGCGCGGCTACAGGCTGCTTGCAGCGCGAATGCCCGAGAGCCAGGCCCACGCAAGGTTAAAGCCTCCGCAATCGGCGTCGATGTCGAGCGCTTCTCCGCAGACGTAAAGCGGGGCGCCTGTGGTGCTGTTCACGTAAAGATTGGGTGTCGAGACGCACTCGATAGATATGCCGCCACGCGTGACCTGTGCTGAGCGCTCCTCTGCCGTCCCTTCGACGGACAGTTTAAAGTGCTTGAGGATTGAGACCAGGTGGATGACATCGCGCGAGCCGGGATGGCACCGCTCGAATGCCGTACAGACGACGTGTGAGAGCTGCGGGGCGAGCATGCCGTCAAGCCAGTGGGAGTTTCGGGGCGAAAAATCGCCGAGCACGTTGACACGCTGCTCGAGCGTATCGAGCAGCTCATCTTTGGAGAAATCTGGAAAGAAGTCGATCAGAACAGTGTCGCCCTGGTTGATACGGCGAGAGAGATTGAAGGCGGCGACGCCTGAGATGCCGAAGGCACGGAACAGCACTTCGCCATCTTCTCGCCAGAGCTCTTCGTGGCTGCGCGAGAGCGTTAAGCGGGCTCGGACGCGCAGACCATCCAGAGTTCCGAGTGCCGTCCGGTCGCCGACGACTGATGCCGATACGGGGCACAGGACGGGGCGCAGGGGCGTCAAGGGAAGGCTAAACACCTCGGCGATGCCGGTGAGGTTGCCGCCCGTAGCGATAACCACGGCCCTTGCCTGCAGGGCATCGCTCGTGCGAGGAGTATCGGCTAACGCCTTTCGAAGCGAACGGAGCTCCGTCTTTCGGTCGCCGTGCTTTTTGGGTTTGAGTACATGAGCGGGACGGTCGATCTGAAGCGTCCAGCCTTCGGAAGCCTTATGAGCCGCAATGACGTTAGTCCCGCAGCGTAGGGTGATGCCCAAACGCTCGCATGCATTGAGGAGTGCATCGCGAACCGACTCGGCGCGAAGGGAGCGCGGGTATAGGCGGCCTTCCTCACGGATCGTCATGATGCCCAGCGAGGAGAAAAAACTCTCGAGATCTTGCTCGGGTTGGGGGCCCATGATGGATTCGACAAAGGCGGGGTGGTTATATCGCCGAATGTCGATGGATTCGTTTGAGAGGTTGCAGCGGCCGTTTCCGGTTGCAAGCAGCTTGAGACCGCAGGCGACGTCGCGCTCGACGACGCAGACGCTTTTGTCGACACGCGCCGCCGTAATGGCGGCGGCGAGGCCCGAGGCCCCGCCGCCGATCACCAAGACGTCATAGAAGGCGCTTGCGTTCACTTAGGCCTCGTCTGTCTTGTGCGGGGCGATGGCCTCAACGGCGGAGACGGCCTTGGGCAGCATGCCATCGGGCAGTGCGGTCTCGACTTCACCCTTATCGCAGGCCTCGGCGAGTGACGGATTGATGGGAAGCTGACCCAAGATGTCGAGGTTGTAGCGCTCGGCGACTTCGGGGAGCTTGCTCTTGCCAAAGACCTCGATCTTCTTGCCGCAGTCGGGGCACT
>CABQKL010000191.1 GCA_902464645.1 uncultured Collinsella sp. | reverse complement strand
ACATCATCGGCAAGCGCGCGAGCGTGGACTACTTCTTCCAGCTCATGGACGAGTTTATCCGCAACAACAAAAAAGTCGTCATCGCAGCCGACCGTGCGCCCAAAGACCTGAGCATGGACGAGCGCCTTACCAGCCGTTTTAATGCCGGTATGCTCTGTTTGGTGGCGGAGCCCAGCTACGAGATGAAATACAAAATCTTGCAGCGCTACTACGAGAACACGATAGCCGCCGCACCCGAGGCGGGTGACGACTCGCTGCTGGCGGCCTATGGCGGCGATGGTGGGCATCTGACCGACGAGCACTTTAAGCACATGGCAGAAGTCTCGGGAACCAACATCCGCGAACTCGAGAGCTTCTGCGAACGCTGCGCCGGCGAGGCAGGAGACCGCGAACGCGAGGGCAGCGAGCTCAGTTTCGACGACATCGACGCCATCGCAAGCCAGTACTTCGATACGTCGGCCAAAAAGATCAACGTGCAGACGGTCCAGTCTGTCATTGAAGAGCAGTACGGCGTGACGCACGAGGAGCTCATCGGCCCGCGCCGCAACGCCAACATAGCCAAAGCCCGCCATATCGCCATATATCTGGCCATCGAGATGTGCGAGATGACGACTACGGCGGTGGGCGCGGAGTTTGGCAACCGCAACCACTCAACCGTCAGTACGAGCTATAAAAAGGTTCAGAAGATGATTCAGGAAGACCGCACCATAACCGAGGATCTCAAATCGCTGCGAGATAAAATTACACTGCGCTCGTAGGGAAATAGAGACACCTGTTGAAAACTTGTCGAAACGCCGGGCATAACATGTCTAAAACTCGCCACAAGGCGATGAAAAGTTTTCCGCAGGTTTTGAACGTGGAAAACACGGTCGGTTGCGCACAGGGCGCTGTCGATTCTCTTTTTGGGGTTGACCAGCGCTTTTGGGAGTAATCAACAGTTTCGTCAGTGCTATTACTATTATTAAGATATTTATATCTATAGAAAGGTATTAAAAGATGAAGTTCACCGTCAGCCAAAGCTCGCTCACGCAAGCCATCGGCGTCGTTATGAAAGGCGTCGCTTCGGCATCTACCCTTCCCATCCTGTCGGGCGTGCTCGTTAAGGCGCAGGACGGCATCTTGGAATTCCAAACCTCTAACTACACCATCTCGATTCGTCATCGCATTGCCGCGCATGTCGAAGAAGAGGGCGAGATGGTGATTCCCTGCAAGATGCTCTCGAACATTACGAAGACCCTTCCCGACGCCCCGGTTACCTTTGAGCTCTCGGAGCGTCAGGTGCTGATCGGATGCGAGAAGAGCTCCTTCCGCCTCAACACGCTCGACGCCAACGATTTCCCCGAGTTCCCCGCCTATGCCATCGAAAGTGCGGTGGAGCTCCCGACCGATATCCTGTCCGAGATGGTCGGCCGCGTGTGGCGCGTCACTTCGACCGATAAGGCCCGCCCCATCCTGGGAGGCGTGCACATGAAGGTCGAGAACAACACCGTGCGCCTGGTGGCAACCGACTCCTTCCGTCTGGCTGTATGCGACACCCAGGTCGAGACCTCGACGCTCGAGGGGTCCTTTGAGCTCAACGTCCCGGCTGACGCCTTCAACGACGCCCTGAGCATCATGGCCAGCCAGGCGACCATCATGATCGGCGCCGCGGACACCCAGGTTGTCTTTGAGGCCGGCAACACCACCTACGTGTCGCGCCGTATCGAGGGCGTGTACCCCAACTACAAGCAGCTCATCCCCGATTCGTGCGTGACGA
>CABQKL010000190.1 GCA_902464645.1 uncultured Collinsella sp. | reverse complement strand
AAACGCAAGGAGTCCCATGGATCTTATCGCCCAGCTCGCCCGCGAGCTCAACCTTAAGGCTGACAACATCGAGGCAGCCGTCAAGCTCATCGACGAGGGCAACACCATCCCCTTTATCTCGCGCTACCGCAAGGAAGCAACGGGCGGCATGGACGACGTCGCCCTGCGCGCACTCGACGAGCGCCTGTCCTACCTGCGCAATCTTAAGCAGCGCAAGGAGGACGTCATCCTGCTCATCGACGCCCAGGGCAAACTCACGCTCGAACTCGAGCAGCAGATTCGCGAGGCCACGCAGCTCCAGCGTGTCGAGGACCTCTACAAGCCCTACCGCAAAAAGCGCATGACCCGCGCGCAGAAGGCCCGCGAAGCCGGCCTGGAGCCGCTTGCTAACATGATCATCATGCAGGCATCCGCCAAGGGCAGCGCGCTCGACGCCGCCGCGGCATACGTCAACGAGGAAGCCGGCTTCGACACGCCCGAGAAGGCGCTTGCCGGCGCAGCGGACATCGTGGCTGAGACGGTAGCCGAGGACCCCGAGAACGTCGCCGACCTGCGCGCCTTTACGCAAAACACCGCCGATATCGTCGTCGAGGCCACCGATCCCACCGAGAAGACTCCCTACGAGCCGTACTACAGCTATGACGAGCCACTGCGCCGTATACCCAACCACCGCGTGCTGGCTATCGACCGCGGTGAACGCGAGGGCAAGCTCCGCGTGCGCGTAAACGTCGACGGCGCTGCCGCCACGGCACGCCTTGGAAGCCGTTGGCCCCGCCGTCAGGGCGTGTTTGCTCCCATCTTCGATGCCGCCATCGCCGACGGCTACAAGCGCCTCATGGCCCCCTCGCTGGAGCGCGAGGCCCGCGCCAAACTCACCGTTCGCGCCCAGACCGAGGCCATCAACGTCTTTGCCAAGAATCTCGAGGGTCTACTCTCGGCACGCCCCGTGCGAGGCGCCCGCGTGCTCGCGCTCGACCCGGGCTACCGCACTGGCTGCAAGGTCGCCGTCATGGACGAGACCGGCAAGCTGCTCGACCACGGCGTGGTCTACCCCACCAAACCGCGCCACGACGTCGCCGGCACTAAGCGCGAGCTCGCCCGCCTCGTCAAGAAGGACGACGTCAACACCATCGTCATCGGCAACGGCACCGCCAGCCGTGAGACCGAGGAAGTCGTCTCGGAGTTCATCGCCGAGCAGGCGCCCAGCCTTCGCTACACCATCGTCAACGAAGCCGGCGCATCGGTGTACTCCGCCTCCGAGCTCGCCAGCCAGGAGTATCCCGACCTGGACGTCACCGTGCGTGGCGCCATGAGCCTGGGCCGCCGCCTGCAAGACCCGCTGGCAGAGCTCGTCAAGATTCCGCCCCAGTCCATCGGCGTTGGTCAGTACCAGCACGACCTTGACCAGGCTGAGCTCTCGCGCACCCTGGGCCACGTGGTGGAGGACGTCGTCAACCGCGTGGGCGTCGACGTAAACACTGCGAGTGCGAGCCTGCTGGGATACGTATCGGGCATCACGCCGAGCGTGGCCAAGAACATCGTGGCCTACCGCGAGGAAAACGGTGCCTTCACCGATCGCCGCCAGCTCAAGAAGGTCCCCGAGCTGGGACCCAAGGCATATCTCAACGCTGCAGGCTTTTTGCGAATTAGCGGCGGTAAGAACCCGCTCGACGCAACGAGCGTCCACCCCGAAAGCTACGAGGTGGCCACAACCGTCCTGGAGCGCGCAGGAGTTAAAGCCAGCAAGCTCAGCCGCGGCGGCGTGCCCGACATCGAGCGCCGTCTGGGCAGCATCTCGGC
>CABQKL010000189.1 GCA_902464645.1 uncultured Collinsella sp. | reverse complement strand
AAAGGTGTTGAAAAATGGGGCAGTTCCCCATATTATTAATGACGTCGACAGGCGGGGTGGTTCCCCGCGTACGTGCCATCTGAGTAACCGAGGGGAGGGCGCACATGGGAATGACTGGTGCATACGAGCGCAATCTCGATGCAAAAGGTCGTCTGTCCCTGCCTGCACCCCTTCGCGAGGAGCTTGGAGAGCACGTTCGCGTGTTCAAAGCCCTGGATGTCGATGCTCTGTACGTGTTCTCTGCCGAGGCCTTCGATAAGTGGGTCGAAGGACTCTTCGCGGGTCGTGAGGGCCACGAGGGTTTTAACCCGCGTGACATCAACGACCAGAAGCTCATGAGGGCGATCAACAAGCGCACCACGTCGATGGATGTGGACAGCGCCGGTCGTATCGGTCTTTCTGAGTCTCTCCGCAAGCAGGCGAACCTTGACCGCGAGGTCACGGTTGTGGGCAACTACGACCACCTTGAGGTTTGGGACCGCGCCGCGGCCGATGAGGACGATGACGACGAGGCTCTGCTTGACCTCTTCTTCTCGTAAGGGCAAGGCACGAGTAACGGATGGAGCGTGGGATCTTGACACAAGAATATCGGCATGAACCTGTCATGCTCGGCGAAGTGCTTGAGTCGCTGCAGCTCAAGAGCGGCTCCGTTGTCTGCGATTGCACCCTTGGCGGTGCCGGTCATTCGGTAAAGATGGCCGCGCAGGTGGGGGAGACGGGCCTTTTGCTCGGCGTCGATCAGGACGACATGGCCCTCGAGGCCGCTGGTGCCCGTCTGGACCGCGAGGTTCCCGGCGTCCCGCACCAGCTGCTGAAGGGCAACTTCGGCGACTTGGACGAGCTGCTTTGCTCGGCCGAGGTGCCCGGGGTCGATGGCTTCCTGTTTGACTTGGGCGTTTCGTCACCGCAACTCGATATCCCTGGCAGGGGCTTTTCGTATAACGAAGATGCCCCATTGGACATGCGGATGGATCCGGGTAACAACACCCTAAACGCAGCTGAGGTCATCAACACCTATAACGAACACGACCTCGCCCGGATTCTACGCGTCTACGGCGAAGAGAAGTTCGCCTCGCAGATTGCGCGCGAGATTGTGCGCCGTCGCGAGCAAGAACCGATCGAAACTACAGGCCAGTTTGTCGAGATCATCAAGGCTGGCATTCCGGCTGCCGCTCGTCGGCATGGTGGGCACCCGGCCAAGAAGAGCTTCCAGGCCATTCGCATCGAGGTCAACCACGAGCTCGATGTGCTCGAGAGGGGGCTTGATGCCGCCACCAGGTGGCTCAACCCGGGCGGACGCATCTGCGTCATCTCGTATCATTCGCTCGAGGACCGTATCGTAAAGAACCACTTTAAGGAGATGAGCCAGGGGTGCACGTGCCCGCCGGAGATTCCGGTGTGCGTGTGTGGCAACGTGCCGATACTCAAGGTCATCACCCGCAAACCCTTGGTTGCCCAACCCGATGAGGTTGCGCGCAACCCTCGGGCGAGATCAGCCAAAATCCGCGTGGCGCAGCGCCTGTAGGCGCGACCGCGCGAAATTGGACCTCCCGCTCGCACCATAAACGAAGCTTAAACACACTACCAACGTACTCGGGATGGGAGGCGGCATATCATGGGCTATAACACCTCAAACGCAGCACTCGCCTATGATATGAACGCCATGCCCGCCTACCGCGAGGCACCGCAGGCGCCCGTTGCCCCTCGTGAGCAACGCACGCCGCGTTTTGATGTCTACACGGGCGCGGGCCGTCAGGCAAACCAGGCGGTAAGCCCGGTTTTCATGAGCGTTCTTAAAACG
>CABQKL010000188.1 GCA_902464645.1 uncultured Collinsella sp. | reverse complement strand
CATGCTCGTACGTGAGCCTCGTCACGGCATCATCGGCCCAAATGACCGTCACGTGGCCGGCGCCGGCAGCATAGGCCTCCGCGACCACCACGCGCGCAAACGGCGCGCACTCGACCGGAGACTGAACGACGACCTCCTGGCCGGGCTTGACGTTTACGCCCTTGCGGACGACCAGACGCGCGTAGTTTTTAATCTTGGGCTCCAGGGCCTTCATGCCCTCCAGAGCCTCTTCGACCGTCAGGGCAGCTCGAATCATGTGCCACTCCATCTATCTATAGAACAGTAAAAAGGCGCGCCGCAAAAACGACGCGCCTTATATCTTAGCGATAAGTATGTATGCAAACGCTACTTCTTCTTGGAGTCCTTCTTGTCCTCCTCGGCAGCCGCGCGCTCAATAAGAGCGTTGAGCTTGTTCTCGGACATGCCCTCGGCCTGCGCGCGGTACATGTTGCGCAAGGGACGAATACGAGCGAAGTCATAGATAAAGTCGCCCAAAATGATGACGTAGGACAAAACAATGCCGACCATCTGGACAGGGCTGGACACCATGCCAGCGGGAGCGAAGTACAGCGAGGCCCAAATTGCCACGACGAGCACCATGCCAATGGCGAGCACAATCCACCAGATGCGACGGCGCTTGGTGTAGTCCTCGTCCTGCTTGAGGAGGATATTCGACACCGTATAGATGCGGTCCTCCTTGGCGCGCTGCTTAGCCTTGCGGGCGCGCTTCTCCTCTTTAGAGAGGCCCTCGAGGTTCTCGCCCTTCTCGAGCTCTTTGCGGCGTGCCTTAGACGAAGCCGGCACGACGCGAACGGAGCTCGCTGCTTGGCGGGCGGGCTTAGCAGATGCGGCAGACTTGCGCGCAACCCCGGTAACTTCGTGGGATTGCGTGCGCTTGTTCGTGGCGCTACGGGTACTCACTTATGCGTTCTCCTTCATGCTTGTGAACTGGGAGCCCGTGATGATCTGGAAGGCCTCGCGATAGCGTTCGGACGTGCCATCGATGACCTCGGCGGGCAGGTGCGGGGTCTCCCCCGTCATATCCCAGTTGGCTTTGAGCCAATTGCGGACGAATTGTTTGTCGTAGCTGGGCTGAATCTTGCCCTCCTCGTAGCTGGCGGCGGGCCAGAAACGGCTGGAGTCGGGCGTGAGGCACTCGTCGATCAGCGTAACCTTGCCATCGATGACACCGAACTCGAACTTGGTGTCGGCGATGATGATGCCTCGAGTCGCGGCATACTCGGCAGCGGCCTTGTAGATCTTGAGGGACAGGTCGCGAATCTGCGTGGCGATGTCCTCACCCACGATCTCACAGCAACGCTCGAACGAAATGTTCTCGTCGTGGTCGCCGATCTCGGCCTTCGTGGACGGGGTGAACAGCGGCTCGGGGAGCTTGGAGGCCTCGGTTAGGCCCTCAGGCAGCTGGATGCCGCAGACGGTTCCGTTCTCGTCGTAGGTCTTCTTGCCCGAACCGGTCAGATAACCGCGGACGATGCACTCGATGGGAATCGTCTGGGCCTTCTTGACCAGCATGGCGCGGCCTGCGAGATAGTCACGATACTCGGCAAACTCCTCGGGGAAATCCGCCGGATCGATGGAGACGAGGTGGTTGGGGACGATATCGGCAAACTTGTCGAACCAGAACGCCGAGATGCGGTTGAGCACCTCTCCCTTAAAAGGAATCTCGTCGGGAAGAATAAAGTCGAACGCAGAAATGCGATCGGTGGCGACCATCAACAGGTTTTCGCCAGCATCGTAGATATCACGAACCTTGCCACGGGAATCCGGACGACGCTCCATCGTTGTCACGTGAG
>CABQKL010000187.1 GCA_902464645.1 uncultured Collinsella sp. | reverse complement strand
TCGACACCGCCGAGTTCGCGATCCCCGGCCTTGACGACGAGTTCCGCGTCATCGTCTCCCCGTGGATTCTGACGGTGCTCGTGACCGACCGCCTGGCTCGCTACTACGAGACGGTCACCAAGCACAACCTCAAGTATCGTCGCTACTATCACCAGTTCGACTACTAAAAAACGGGTGTGGGACCGTGCCGGGCTATTGAGAGGAACACAGAATGAGACAGTACATCATCGCCAGCCATGCGCACTTCGCTACCGGCATCAAGGAGAGCGTCGAGCTGCTCTCGGGCGCTCGCGACAACGTCCACGATCTTTCGATGTTCGTCGATGGCCGCATGGACGTGGCCGAGGAGGCCCAAAAACTGCTGGCAGGCATGTCTGCTGACGATGATGTCGTTGTCTGCACCGACCTCTTTGGCGGCAGCGTCAACAACGAGTTCACCAAGATCGTCCAGACGCGTCCCCGCACGTACCTCGTTACCAACATGAACCTTCCTCTCCTCATCCAGCTGCTGTTCTCTGACGAGTCGGCGCCGGTTGAGGAGACGATTCGCGCCATCGTCGCTGCGGACGATACGCGCGTGAAGTTTGTCAACGATCTTTTGGTCGATGGCGACGAGGAAGAAGAGTTCTAATCCGCAGCACCTACTGACACGCCGTAAGACGGCACAAGACCTTTGGGGGGTCACATTATGATTCAGCTACTTCGCGTTGACCATCGCCTGCTTCATGGCCAGGTCGCAGTTTCCTGGGTTCAGGGCCTTGGCTCCAACTGCATCTTCTGCGTGGGCGATAAGGTCGCTAACGACCCGGTGTGGAAGACGACGCTCAAGATGGGCAAGCCTGCCGGCTGCAAGCTCGTCATCAAAGATATGGAGCATGCAATCGAAGCTATCAACTCGGGCGTGACCGACAAGTACAAGATGATCATCTGTGTCGCCACTATTGCTGAGGCAAAGCAGCTTGTTGAGGGCTGCCCGCAGATCAAGTCGGTCAACCTGGGCAACACCAAGCCAAAGGACGAGAAGCGTCCCGATGCTCGTCAGGTCTCTCGTCAGATCTTCCTGACCGCGGCCGAGGAAGCCGATGTGCGCGAGATGCTGGATCGTGGCGTCGAGGTCGAGATTCGACCCCTGGCCGATGACCCCAAGGTCGACTGCGCCAGCGTGCTCTAGGCGTTCAATTTCGAAGAGTCTGAGCTCTTCGTAGTGTCCTATTAGGAAAGGGGGATATATGCTTACCCAAGCAATCCTCATCGGACTTATCGCCGCATTTGGTAAGTTCGACTGCCAGCTCGGTACGCTCTATGCGTTCCGCCCCATCGCCCTGTGCCCGCTCGTGGGCCTGGTGCTGGGGGACCTGCAGTCCGGCCTCGCGATCGGTGCGAGTCTGGAGCTGCTGTTCATGGGCTCGATCTCCATCGGCGCCTACGTGCCGCCTGATGAGACGATCGGCGGCGTGCTCGCCTGCGCCTTCGCTATCCAGCTGGGCCAGAGCACCGAGGCAGCCATCGCGCTTGCCATGCCCATCGCCACGCTGTGCCTTGCCATCAAGAACATCCTCAACGCTGCCCTGCCGATTTTGGTTGACCGCGCCGATGTTTTCTCTGCCCAGGGCAACCTTAAGGGTGTCTATGCGATGCACTTCCTGATCGGTTTGACCGGTATCATCATGGCGTTCCTGCTGTGCTCGCTGTCGTTCTATCTGGGTGCTGACGCCATCCAGGGCGTGCTCGACTTTATCCCCGACTTTGTCCTTGCCGGCTTTGGCGTTGCCGCCAACATCCTGCCTGCCATGGGCTTCGCCATGCTCGGCCGCCTGG
>CABQKL010000186.1 GCA_902464645.1 uncultured Collinsella sp. | reverse complement strand
TGGCACGGTCAGTTGTCTGCGGTTATTTGTACCCAAAGATGGTGGGTTTATGGGGCCGAGCCGCGGGCGTTCGCATTATCGACACGAGGCGGGGGGCGCGGGCGGTGCTGGTTGGGGCGTTGGTGCTGGTGGCGCGGTGTTTTCGGGGCGTGCGGGCGGCCGCTTGTGACCGTTGGCAGCGGTGGCACTTTCCAGCTTTATTGCAACGGAGTACAATGGGTAACGTTTAAGTTCAACTTGAAGTTTTAGTCGCGGCATCGGGCTTCGGCCGTAATGCAGGGAAAGGCGTTTCATGGCGATCTATGTGACATCTGATGCTCACGGGCACGTGCGCGCGCTGGACGAGGCCCTTTCCAAGATCTCGCTGACGTCCGACGACACGCTGTATGTGCTGGGCGACATGATCGACCGCGGTCCCGATCCGGTCGGTGTCATCAACTTGGTGCGGTCGCTGCCCAACGCTCGCGTGCTTAAGGGCAACCACGAGCAGATTATGCTCGACGCGATCATTGGCCAGGACCCGCTCGATGCCGAGACCTGGGATATCAATGGCGGTTGGACCACGCGTCAGCAGCTCAACGAAATGGAATTTGAGGCATACGAGGAGCTGGTGCGCTGGGCTGCCGCCCTGCCGCTCTATGCGGTGGTCGAGACTGCCGAGCGACCGTATCTGCTGGTGCACGCCGGCATTCAGACCGAGGCGGCGCGTGCGTTTTTGCTTGAGCATGGTGTCGATTGCGGCGACGGCAGGGGAGCGGTCGATGCCGAAAGCGAGCTGCTGCAGCAAATGCTCGCCGTGCAGTCGTCCGATGACTTGCTGTGGATTCGTCACGGCTACTGGGATGCTCCGACGGGACTGCTTTCTGCCGAGGGCAAGGGCCCGGTCGTGGTGAGCGGCCACACGCCCACGGTGTCGCTGGGGCGTTATTGCGAGGTTGGCGGCCTGGCAGGGCTCGATGAGGAGTCGGGCCGCGGGCGGATGGTGCGCTTGGGTGGCGAGGATACCGCCGGCGTGCCCGATCGCATCGATATCGACTGTGCGGCGGCCACCGGTTCCGAATTCGGCCGCGTCGGGATCCTGCGCCTGGACGACGGGGCGGAGTTCTACGCAAACATTCTTCCTGGCGAATAACTTTGTTCCGCCGTTCTACCGAACGGCGGCCACGTTGACGCTGCGCAGCCCCGAAGCACCCCATCTTGTCGCTCAAACCGTCGCTCGCGTACGGAAGTACGCGTCGCTCCTCTTTCGCGCCAACCTGAGGCACTTCGAGACTGCTCGCTGTCGGTGCCAAAACATCGACGTTTCTTTTCTTCAAATTGATTCGAATTAGGCGCCGTATGGGTTGCGGTCGCGTTCGATGCGTTGGCGGATGTGGGCGTACTCGACAATCAGCAGCACCAGCAGCAGGGCCATGATAGCCAGGTAACTCACGACGGCGCCCATCAGGCCCAGCAGGTTGATCAGGATCACCGGGAGCACCACGCTCACGGCAAAGCAGATGAGGTAAATCTTGGTGACGTCGCCGGCGTGGCGCAGCACCGTGATAATGGCGTAGATAAAATCGATGGCCGCGGTTACGCCGCCGGCGACGACCATCAGCAGCGCCAATGTGCGGTAGCGCTCAAAGCTGAGGCCGTACATAAAGCTCATGATGGGGATGCCAGGGCCTTCCATAAACGCGGCGCATGCGCCGGTGATGACCACGATCAGCGCCATGACGGCGACAATAATTAAGTCAAAACGGCGGCGTTTGCGCGGGTTCGCCCAAATGCTCGACAGACGCAAAAGCTGCGGTTTATAGACAAATCCAATGCTCAGCAAAATAGCCTGCGCCGGAAAGAACAGGGCATTAAAGTAC
>CABQKL010000185.1 GCA_902464645.1 uncultured Collinsella sp. | reverse complement strand
CGGGGTTGCAGCTGATATAGGTGATGCGGCGCGGCTTAAGTGCGCAGGCAGCTTCGAGGAAGTCGGGGGTGGAGCCGGCGCGCGGCGGGTCGATGGAAAGGACGTCGACCCGCTCGTTGTTGTCGGCGGCATCTAGGATGTAATCGGTGGCATCGTCGGCCATAAACCACGCGCTGCGGGTAAGACCGTTGAGCTCGGCATTGCGGCGCGCGTCGGCAATGCCCGCCGGGTTGCGCTCCACGCCGAGCAGCATGATGCCGACGCCCTTGCTCTGGGCATCTTTAGCTGCGCAAAGACCGATGGTGCCGCTGCCGCAGTAAGCATCCATGAGCACATCGCCCTGGCGCAGATCCATACCATCGATAGCGAGCTGATAGAGCAATTCGGTCTGCTGCGGGTTGGTCTGGTAGAACGCGGTAGGGGAGATGTCGAACTCGCAGCCGAGTAGCTGGTCGCGCATGCATTCGGCGCCATAAACGATACGGGTTTCCTCACCGAGGATGGCGTTGCCAGGGCGCCCGTTGATGTTTTGGGCGACGGTGACGATGCGCGGATCGAGTGCCGTGACGGCCTCAAAGAACTCCTGCGCATGCGGCAGGTCGCGCTGGGCGGTCACGAGGGTGACCATGATCTGGTCGGTGCGCCAGCCGCAGCGAACGACGGCATAGCGAAGCAGTCCGAGATGCTTGTCCTCGTTAAAGGCGGGAATGCGCAGGCGCTCAGCCTCACGCGCGATGCCGTTGAGGATCTGTCGGGCGCCCGGTGCCTCGACGGGGCATTCAGGAACAGCAACGATTCTGTGCGTGCCACGTTCAAAAAAGCCGCAGCGGACAGCGCCCTCCTTGCCGGGAGCAAAGGGGGTGGCAGCCTTATGACGAAAACCACGCGGAGCAGGATATTTGCCCGGGTCGCCCAGGGTGACTCCCATACCGCGAATGGGGTCGACGCTAATGCCCTCGCGCTCACAAAGAGCAGCAAAAAGCTCCTCCATAACAGCCTGCTTAGCTGCCAACTGCTTTTTATAAGGACGATTGAGCGCCGTACACCCACCGCAAGATTTCATAATGGAACAAGGCGACTTGGGATCAACGGCCTTATGAGCGGACCGGGACGACTCTTTATGCGAATGCTTGGAACGAGCTTGAGGTGCCTTATCCTCGCCCCGACGAAAGCTGGGGCGCTTGGCCTTAGCCTTGCCCTTGGCCGACTTACCTTTCGCATCCTGAGACGACTTGGATTTCTTGGAAGATTTTTTCTCCTCCGGCCCCTCAGCCGCCTCGATCAAAGCACGACGAGCCTTACGCTCCGCACGAGATTCTGCCATCAATAACTCCACTAATTCATGAATTAAAGCTGCAAGTATTGTAGCGTGCCAGGCCAGCAGACGATATACAAGCGGTTTAATCGTGTCAGTGATAAGCCCAACGACGGTTGCCCGCCGCGTGAGGGGTGTGGGGGTTAAGTTTATCGCGAGTTCCGCACGAACAGGAGGCCACTTAATGTGGCCTCCGTCGTGAGCAGGACTGTAGAGCAGGAAACTTAACCCCCACACCCCTCACGCGGCGGGCAAACCCTCCCTTGTACTTTATCAAGGTAGAGTGTATGATTCTGAACGTTACATGACTCACTTTACTTAACTAAAGTGCCACCAAGGGGGAATACCATGGATAGCAATATGTCTCGTCGTCAGTTTGTTGGTCTAGCCGGCTCGTTTGCCACGGTGCTCGGCCTTGGTCTTGTCGGCTGCGGCGGTGGTGCCGGCAAGGGCTCCGCTGCAGGCTCTGCCGCGGCAAAGGATGTGAAGGGCGCTGCCGAGTCCAAGAAGCTCGTGGTGGGTTTTGACAAGTCCTATCCTCCGTACGGCTTTGTGGGCGACGATGGCGAGTACACCGGCTTTG
>CABQKL010000184.1 GCA_902464645.1 uncultured Collinsella sp. | reverse complement strand
CGGCGGTGCCCAGGATGGTTGCATCGGCGACTACTCCCGTCACGGTGCGTCCCAATGCGGGAAATCCGGTTCAGACACAGGATGGTCCCGTGTGGCATGAGGACCCCGAAGCCTTCGCTCGCGCATGCGTCGAGTGGAAGCGGGCGGGCGCCGCAATGGTAGGCAGCTGCTGCGGAACCACGGCGGTTACGACAGCCGCTATGGCAGATGCGCTCAATATATAGAACCCGAAAATGGGAGTATCGAATCACCGCCCCCGCTGGGGCGGTTTTTTTGTTGGCGGTGCGCACCTCGACGCTTTTGCCTAAACGGTGAACGAGCGTGCCGGCGGCTTGCCGGATGCCCGTTGCGGGTATACCTCATGCGTACCATGATCCAAACACTGCGAGGTGTCTGCGCGTGTGCGCGATAATTCACTTTGGAACTGACGGTTGGCGAGCTCGCGTCGACGGAGACTTTACTATCAACAACGTCGCTCGTGTCACTGATGCTATCGGCAGGCTATGGCAAAAGACGAATCCCGGTAAAACGGTATATGTAGGATTTGATACTCGGCCGCAAGCGCGCGAGTTCGCCGAGCTCGCGGCGGGCGTGATTGCCGCCCACGGGCTCGATGCCGTGCTCGTGTCTCGACCGGTGCCGACTCCCGCTCTTACGTGGGCGGCTGCGTATGACGGCGAGGCATGCGGCGCGCTTATGGTGACGGGCTCACATCATCCGCAGGGCTATCTATGCCTCAAGCTGCGGATGGGTGATGGCTCGACGGCCAACCAGGATGTCATCGAAGAGCTCGAGGAGACGATGGCCGCCGAGCCGCTGGGGCTTGAGGGGCAATACCGCACGGCAGATATCATTCCCGACTATATGCGAGCGGTGGCATCGTTTGTCGACGCGGATGCCATTCGCGCCGCGCATATGCGTGTGGTGGTTGACCCCATGGGCGGAGCTGCGCAGGGATATCTTGCCGACTTGCTTCGAGAGATTGGCGTCGAAGTCCACGAGATTCACGCCGACGAGACGACCGATAGGGGAGATATCTGCCCCGACCCGGTCGAGCCGTGGGTGGATGCTTGTGAGCGCGCAGTTGTCGAAGACGGGGCGTGCGCCGGTCTGGTGACTGATGGCGACGCCGATCGTATCGGCGCGGTTGATGAGCGCGGCAGATATATACATCCACATCAGATCATGGCGCTCGTTTTGGGCGATTTGGTCCAGTATCGCGATCTGAAGGGACGCGTCGTCGTCAACCTTTCATGCTCCACGCTTGTGCGTCGCATTGCCGAGGCGCTCGGCTGCCGCGTGGTCATCAAGCCCGTCGGTTTTAAATATATAGCCGCCGAGATGAAGAAGGGCGGCGTTCTCGTGGGCGGTGAAGAGGCCGGTGGTATCGGTATCGCCGCGCACATGCCCGAGCGCGACGGCATCCTTGCCTGCCTGATTTTGTGCGAGCTCATGGCCAAGACCGGCGCGCCCTTGGGCGTGCTTATCGATCAGCTCGAGGCGAGCTTTGGCAAGACGAGTTACGGACGTCGAGATTTGCGCCTTGAGGCCGAGGATGCCGAGACGTTGCGCACGCTGCTTCCCGGAGTGAATCCCAAGTCGATATGCGGCAAGGTACCGCAGAGCGTAAGTCATATGGATGGCTTGCGTCTGGCATTTGAAGATGACACCTGGCTGCTGATCCGTCCCAGCGGGACCGAACCGGTGGTGCGCGTGTACGCCGAGGGCTTTTCGGTGGAGGAGCGTGATGAGCTGCTGGATGCCGGCTGCGCTTTGGCCAGGGGTGCATATCGGCTGTAGCCAAGGGGCCTCTCTATATAAAGATGTGCTCGGCGAGCGGTAGCAAACGACTGCCAAACGTCAGTCAGAGGCATAGTTGTGTAGGAAATGTGTGTGCCCAGATTCCCGCCCCCGGGGCCCCTCCGGTCTGGCAATATATCTCCTTGCCGCGC
>CABQKL010000183.1 GCA_902464645.1 uncultured Collinsella sp. | reverse complement strand
GCTGGCCTCCAAAATCGGAGCATTCGACGCTTACGACCAGCATCCCGCACCGCCAAGGCCACGGCAACGCAATCGCCGGCAATAGTCACAAAGTTTCTTTTGCCCAAAAGCTGTCGAAAACCTCAACAACTCCCCTACCAGCACTTTCTCTGAGCTTTTTTATCGAATGATCTTTTGCCCTTCCGCCGACCCGCCAACTAACCAAAAGCTGACCAAAAGCTTGACGGAAATTGTGAAGACAGAGACCCCAAACAAAACGTGCCGCCCCATAAGGGGCGGCACACAAACTCCTTATCAGCTTTTCAGTAACGAGCACGCGACGACCCGAAGCCGGAGCGCAGGGCGGGGAAATGCCTTTCCCTCTCGCTCACGGCTCCGCAGGGTCGCGCGAGGCAAAGGTATTTCCCCGCCCTGCGCTCCGCAGCAGCCAGCGCCACGCGCTAGTAGTTCACCACCTGCTCCTCAAAGTACGCCTTCGGGTGGTTGCACACCGGGCACACCTCGGGCGCCTCGGCACCAACATGCAGGTGTCCGCAGTTCAGGCACTTCCACACCTTTACGCCCTCGCGCTCAAACACCTCGCCCGATTCAATGCGCTCGACGAGCTTGTTATAGCGCTCTTCGTGGGCCTTCTCGACAGCGGCGACGCCGCGGAACTTCTCGGCGATCTCGGCAAAGCCCTCCTCCTCGGCGGTCTTGGCAAACTCGTCATACATCGTGGTCCACTCGTAGTTCTCGCCCGCGGCGGCGTCGCGCAGGTTGTCCAGAGTGCCCGGAACGGCGCCATCGTGCAGATACTTAAACCACAGCTTGGCATGCTCGGACTCGTTGCCCGCCGTCTCGGCAAAGATATTCGAGATCTGAACGTAGCCGTCCTTTTTGGCCTTGGATGCATAGTAGCGATACTTGGTGTGTGCCTGGGACTCACCGGCAAAAGCAGTCTCGAGGTTCTTCTTGGTCTGAGAGTTCTCAAAATCCATAGGTGTACTTCCCTTCAACACGTGCCGCCCATAGGCTTTGAGCGGCCCTGTCTTTAGGATGCCCCCATGCCGAGAATTTAAACCTTATAATCCTGTTCTTCAGATTCGAGCGAGCTATACACTCAGCCAACGATCGCCCTCGGAGCGGCAAAAGCCCTCGCGCTCCAGATCGGCAAGGATGCTTGCGACCAGCTCGCGCTCGACCGGCTCACGGCCGGCTGCCGTCTCCATCTCGTTAACGCCTGCAACGGCTTCATCAAGCGTAATACCTGCCGGCTGCCCATCGCGCGCTGCCAGCAGCATGCGCACAATGTGGGCGCGCTTTTGGCGACGCGAGCCCTCAAACTTGGACTGACGACTATAGCTCGCCGACCGCCTGGACGGATTGGGCAGCGTCTTTTTAAGATACGCGCCGTAATCCAGCAACGCGTAATACCACGCGCGCGGCGTGTCGGCATCGTCTTGAGGCGCGGCAAAGGGCGCAATCTCATCCGCCGCCGCACCGGGGGCCGCCGGACAGGCAGCTTGAATCAGCGGCACCAGCTCGCGATCGGGAACGGCCGGCACATCGGGAAAGAAATGATGCAAAAAGACCGTGCGCACGTTGGTCTCCAGATACACGCCCGGAAGATCGAATGCAAACGAACGGATGCCCTGCGCCGTTGCCGGGCCAATGCCGGGCAACGCGACCAGATCGTGCGTCTCACGCGGAAACTCCCCATCCCAGTCCTCCACAACGCACTGTGCAGCCCTGTGAAGCGCCAGGGCGCGGCGATTGTAGCCCATCCCCTGCCACGCATCCAAGACATCGGAAGGGGCGGCCTGAGCAAGCGCCCGGACAGTCGGAAAGCGATCGAGCCACGCCGGCATGCGCGTCTCCACGCGCGGCACCTGCGTCTGCTGCAGCATGACCTCGGAAAGCCAGATGATATACGGGTCGCGCGTGCGGCGCCACGGAAGGTCGCGATAACGCAGGACCCC
>CABQKL010000182.1 GCA_902464645.1 uncultured Collinsella sp. | reverse complement strand
CCCTCGCTCATCACCAGGGCTCCGTTTTCGCATACATAGGCGAGCTCATCGGCCACCGGGGCAAACAGGTAGCGCAAGCTCGCATATTGACGGCCGCTCGCCGGCATAAACACGATACCGCGACGATGCAGCTCATCGATGAGCTCAAAGGCCTCGGAACGCGGCTCGCGCTCCCCCGGATGCAGCAACGTGCCGTCCAAATCGCATGCAATCAGCCTGATTCCTTCAAGACCCATATGCTTTCCCCCACAGCATTTCATCAACAGCAAGACGGACTTTGAATAGTTGCCTCTCAAAGTCCGTCTTACGCATACGCACGTTAACCGCGCGTCTTCTTTACGATCGTAAAGTCTGGAGCCATACTCACAACAGCATCCGCCGCGCTCGATGCAAAGCGTCGACTGGCATCGAGCTCGCGTGTGACCACCGAGAGTCGAACGCCCCCAATACCCCGGAGCATGCGACCCAAAACCGGTTGCACCGGCGTATACATGCGCACGGTATAATCATCCGAGTCACCCCGGAAGAGCGGCGCATGCATGTTGCCGATCTCCCAGCACGCATGCGCGAGCGCAATCGGATCCATGCGGTCGACTTCGACCAAATAAACCTCGGCGCTGCGCAGGCGCACGACAACCGCTACGGGCACCGCGCCCGCGCGGTCAATAGCGAGCACGTCACCGTCGGCAAGGCGTTTGCCACCGGTGGCATCCAGCCGGGCATTCACGGTGCGCCCTAACTCCGTCACGCCCACAAACAAACGCGTATCAGCCTGGTCCCAATCGAGTAGCAGCTCGTCAACCTCAAAAATGCCACCCATCTCCCGACGAAGCAGGAGTTCATAGGACGGGTCGTTGAGATTTCCCAAGCGCTCCGCAGCTACCAGGTCCACGGACATCAACTAGTCCTCGACCTCGACGAGCTCGATATCAAAGTTGAGATCCTTGCCGGCGAGCTCGTGATTGGCGTCGAGCGTCACGGCCTCGGGCGTCACGTCCATGACGACGGCGGGGACAGGCATGCCGCTCGGCGTGGACAGGAAGAGCTTCATGCCCTTCTCGATCTGCTCGATGTTGGGAACCTGCTCGGCCGGGAAGGTGATGACCATCTCGGGATTGTGCTCACCGTAGGCATCGGCCGCAGGAATGTGTACGGACTTCTTCTCGCCCACCTGCATATCGATAACGGCGGCATCGAAGCCCTTGATCATCTGACCGGCACCGCAGGTGAACTCCAGCGGCTCACCGCGATCGTAGGAGCTATCGAACTGCGTGCCGTCGTCGAGCGTGCCGCGATAATGGGTCTTGACCTTCTTGCCCTTGTTGGACATGGTAACCTCCGTAATAAGGGCGGCGCACAACGCGGGCCGCCATGAACATATGGCGCTAACTATACCCTAGTCATACAATTCAAAGACAGTTTGCAAAGAAACGCTGCAACCGGAGGAACCATGGCATATCCCGTATTTGACTTGCACTGCGACACCGCCGACCGCATCGGCTGGGCCACGCTCGATCTCGACCTGCGCTTTACCGCCGGCACCGACGGTTATTTCCCCGGCGACGAAACGCATCCGCAAGATTTCGACCTCATCGAGGGCAACGCCTGCGCCATCTCGCTCGCAAAGATCGGCAACACGCCGTGGGCACAGTGCTTCGCCACGTTTGTCCCCGACGAGATTCCCACCGCCCACGCCGCACGCTTCCAAGCACAGATCATGGCGCACATGAGCGGCCAGGCAATGCTCAACCACGACCGCATGGTCAACGTACGCAGCGCCGCTGACATTCGCCCTGCACTCAAAGACGGCAAGGTCGCCTGCATCCACACCATCGAAAACGCCACGTTCTTTGCCGAGGACCCCGCACTGATCGAAGTGCTCAAGAGCTTGGGCGTACTCATGTCATCACTCAGCTGGAACGCGCAGGGACCGCTCGCGAGCGGACACGATACCCACGCCGGTCTCACCGCCGCCGGCATCGAGGCGC
>CABQKL010000181.1 GCA_902464645.1 uncultured Collinsella sp. | reverse complement strand
TGTACACCAGCATCCAAAGTCAACATTTTTCGACATCTTTGGATGCTGACGTACAACTTTTGGGTAGCCATGGACGCTCTTAGCCGGCTAATTGTTTGAGGCGACCTTTGGATTATGGCTGTTTGACGCCTCTGGAAAGGTTTCCGAGAGGGCTGTGGTCAAAAAAGGGCAAATATGAGTACTGCTACCTGTTTAGTAGCAGCGATTTTGATCACTTCAGGAACTATTCAACCTTCCACTCGTCCGCAGGCGACGTTATTTCTCCTCATATGTTCAATAAAAGTAGCTCTTAATGGAAACAAATCTCATCAGGAGCTACAATTTATAGCAAAATAAATGCAACCATAATGGCAACAGTACTCATATTTGCCCTTTTTTGACCACGACCCTCCAGAATAGTCGCTAAGAACGACACTAAATGACAAAATCCGACACTTGGACGTTCTTATATGAGTAGCCATTGAAGGACACCTAACGACTACTCCCATTCGCGACACACTGTGTCGCGAATTAAGCTGGCCCCATTACCGAAGACCAGTGAGAGCTCCTGCCCAGAATCTCGATAGCTTAATAAAGGGCTCCCCTCCGGAAGTTCAATGAGCATCCAAATTCCAAGCTGAAAAGCAAAGGAGTATCGAAGCCGTCAATGCTCATTTCCTATCGAACAGGCGGGTCAAAACAAGCTAATTAGCCCGATGAACTGCTTGTATTTTTGTCTATAAAATTGTATACAAAAAGAGAATCCGAGAACCGGCGCTCGACATTATGTCGATCGATAGGAGGCGCCATGGATGCTAAGCAGCTCGAAAAGATGATGGGGTTTGCTCCCGGAGAGTTGAAGAAAGCCGCGGAAGCCTACGAAAAAGATGAGTGGCCGAAAGGTCGCACCATCAAGTTGGGAAGGCCACCAATCTCCGATGAGCCGAGCGTCGTTATATCAGCACGTGTGGGCGAATCGATTCTTGAGGCGTTTGACGAAAAAGCCAAACGCCATGGGCAAACATGCACGGAGCGACTCAGAGAGCTCATTACACTTGATGCACTGATTGCCTAGGCCCGCTCCCCCGTCGGACCCAAACATGTACACCAGCATCCAAAGTCGACATTTTTCGACATCTTTGGATGCTGGTGTACAGCTTTTTGATACATAGTCGTTGGGGACGTCCTTAAATGACCAGTCGTTAAAGAACGCCCCCGATGACTAGTTAGCCGTGGAAGCGAGCTGTGGGTGCAAGCGGCTGTTCACGAAAGACGCGCTCGACGGCAGCGCGGTATTCGTCGACCTTTTTGGTCTTGCGTACGATCTTGTGGACGGTAGTGGGGTCGGCGAAAGCGCACTTGGCGTAGAACCACCACTCCTTCATGCGAAAGACTGCATTGCCGCCAATCTCTTCTGCATAGGCAGCAAACAGCGTGTCATGGAAACGCTGCAGCTCGGCTGTCGTGGCAGCAGGGCCGCCGTTGACCATACGGGCCAGAGCGGGGTTCGCGAGCAGGCCGCGCCCCAGCATCACATGGCGCGTGCCGGGATAGGCCTCCACCAGCGCATCCATGTCCTCGAGATCAAAAATATCGCCGTTGTATGCCACCGGAAACGGCGCACGTTCCAGCGTCTCGCCATAAAACTCTTTGCGCGGCGAGCCCGCATAACGGTCCTTCTGCACGCGCGGATGCACGATCAGCTCTGCCAGCGGCATGCGGCAATATAGATCGAGTACGCGCTCGTATTCGTCGTCGCTCTCCAACCCCAACCTGGTTTTGACCGATACCGGCAGCGGAGAGCGCTCACACACGTCACTCAAGAACACCTCAAGCTCGTCCAAGTTGCGCAAAAAGCCCGATCCTTTGCCCTTGGCAACAACCGTCCCCGAGGGGCAACCCAAGTTGAGATTGACCTCGCGATAGCCCATGTCGGCGAGCACCTGCGCCGCCCACACAAACTCGTCCGCATTCTTGGACATCAGCTGAGGCACTACGTTGAGCCCCTGGTTATTGGCAGGATCGA
>CABQKL010000180.1 GCA_902464645.1 uncultured Collinsella sp. | reverse complement strand
ACCAGCGCTTTTACGAGATGCTCGTGGAGCGCGATGAGCTGCCCAAGACCGGTCAGGTTAACCCGTACGCGTTTTCGCAGGCTATCGCCGAGGTTCGCGAAGCCGGCGATGAGGCTGTGATTATTACCGTGGGCGCTAAGCTGTCGGGCACCAATCAGAGCGCCCGTACCGCACTAGCCGAGGCGCCGGGCGGCGATGTGTACGTGGTTGATAGCAACAACGTCACCCTGGGTGAACGCATTCTGGTCGAGTATGCGCTGCGCTTGGTGGACGAGGGCCGTAGCGCGGCCCAGATCGCGGCGGCGGTCGAGGCCGTGCGCGACCGCGTGGTGGTTATCGGCCTGCTCGAGACGCTGGAGTACCTGGTGCGCGGCGGTCGCCTGTCTGCTGCTGCCGGCGCCGTGGGTACGCTGCTCAACGTAAAGCCCGTGGTAGCTGCCGAGGACGGTCTGATTGTGCAGCTGGGAAAGGCGCGCGGTTCCAAGAACGGCCGCAACCTGCTGAACCAAAAGGTCGAAAAGGCGGGCGGCATCGACTTTTCCATGCCGCTGGCGCTCGGCTATACGGGCCTTTCGGATGCGGTGCTCAAGAAGTATATCGAGGACAGCGCGGCACTGTGGGCTGGCCACACCGAGGGCGAGCTGCCCGTTCACACCATCGGTGCCACCATCGGTACCCACGTAGGCCCCGGTGCCGTAGCCGTAGCCTTCTTCCATCCCGCCAACTAACCAACCTGCCAACAAATGATCCCTTGGGGACGGAGGAAAACGGATCATCGACCGCACGGAGGCCGTGAATGATCCGTTTTCCTCCGTCCCCCAAGGGATCATTTCTTTATGCTGTTAATGCGGAGAAGGGAGCGAGCGATGGCGTCTGAGGGCTTTTTTGAGCGGGTGTACGAGGTGGTCGAGCAGATTCCCGAGGGGATGGTCGCCACGTACGGACAGGTGGCGCTGCTCGCCGGTCGTCCGCGAAGCGCTCGCTATGTGGGCTATGCGCTGCACAGCAATCCGCGCCCTGGTCTGATTCCCTGCCATCGTGTGGTGTTTGCCGATGGCCGTATTTGCGAGGGCTTTGCGTTTGGCGGCCCCGATGCTCAGCGTGAGCTCTTAACGGGGGAGGGCGTGACGTTTACCGATCCCATGCATGTTGATCTGGCCGCCTGTCGCTGGCCTGCCGGACTCTAACAGCTCTGCCGTGGTCAAAACCACCACAAAGGTGCCTGTCCCCTTTGTGGTGGTTTTCCGTTGCAGGTTTACCGGAGCTAACTTATGGAGAAGGTATGGCGGCGCATATTGACGCTAGAAAGTAAACCACGGTGAACTATATTGGTTTCAGCAACGGAGCAGGCAATAGGCGATGAAAAAGCCTGCCCTGTTGAGTTTGATTCGCATTCCTCCCCTCTGTGCGATTCAACGGTGTACTTCGGGAACAGGCCCGCTGGCAACTAACTGCCAGCGGGCCTGTTCCTGTTTGTCGGGGGAGTGCAGCGGGCAGAGCCGAACCGGTCGGCCACCAAAAAAGGCGGACGCCGTAGCGCCCGCCCTAAAACAATCTAAAGCTCAAGCCAGCAGATCGGTCTAGTACACCATGCCCATGGCGTCCTGAACCTCGGCCAGGGTCTGCTCGGCGATCTCGTTGGCGCGGCGATTGCCCTCGTGCAGCACGTCCTTGACGTAATCCAGGTCGTTCTCGTAGCGCTGGCGACGCTCGCGGATCGGGGCGAAGTACTCGTTGACGGCCTCGGTCACGTACTTCTTGAGCTGGCCGGAGCCGCCCATGCCGATCTCCTCGGCAATCTCGACCTCGGAACGACCGGTGCAGATGGCGGCCGTTGAAAGCAGGCCGGACACGCCGGGGCGGTTCTCGGGATCAAACGTGATCATGCGCTCAGAGTCGGTCTGGCTCTTCTTGATGCGCTTAGCTGTCTCCTCGGCGGTCATCGAAATATTGATGGCGTTGCCGTAGCTCTTGCTCATCTTGCGACCGTCAAGGCCGGGCAGCAGCGGGG
>CABQKL010000179.1 GCA_902464645.1 uncultured Collinsella sp. | reverse complement strand
TGGCGGTGCGGGATGCTGGTCGTAAGCGTCGAATGCTCCGATTTTGGAGGCCAGCATGGATCTGTTTCTTGAGACCCCGCAGCAACAAGCCGAGCGCATGTTGCGCCAACAGCAACGGCTTATGGAGATGCAAATGCAAGGGGCGGCCGTCCAGCCTCCTGTGCAAAACGCCGCGCCCGCGGTATCGTCTGCGGATGAGGTGGACCCAGGAGCCTATTCCGTACAGCAAGATTCATATGCGCAGGAGCTTGCGTTCGACAAGCGTCGTGCGCGTCGCCGTCGCTGGGCCCAGCGCCTGCGTACGCTGGCGATGATCGTGCTGATTCCGTTGGGGCTCGCGGCAATCTTCTTGGCCTCATATGCCCTCACGTGCATTCTCAACGGCGCCTCGCCCAGCGAGGTGCTTGAGCACTTGGCGGTTCTCGGCCAGCGCCTAAGCGATGTCGTAGCAACCATCCGCGCCGGCTGGGAGAGTTAGCGTTTGTCGCATTAGGACTTCTAGGGTGTACGGATTATCGCCACGAGTAGAATTCTTGCATCCTTTGGGTCCTGTCGTGCGACTGAATAGTATTATTGAAGATGAATAATAATAGCAAATGAACGGAGGTGCTCGGTTGAATCTGACCTTTGAGGGATTCTTAAAAGGCTATTGCCGAGAGCTATCCGGACAACAGTCTCTGAGTTTTAGAAAATTGGTTGAGCAGGCGATGACGGTTGCGCCGCGCGTGGCGGAGCCTCTGTTTTTGCTCGCTTTGGTGCAAGGAAAAGCTGAATACGTTCTGGGTTTATCCGAGGGCTCGTGGATGGAAGAAAGTTACCGAGGCGTTTTGTCCTTGTACGGTCAAGCGGGTAGCATGGCGTCTCTATGCACCAAAAGTGAGCTCCCTAATCGTTATGCCAACGTTTGGCGTGCGTATAGAGCGGTGAAGGAAAAGCCAGTGGCGGACAGAAGGATCAACGCCCTGATGCGAAAAAGAACATTGGGGGCGCTAGGGGAATCGGGCGTAACGCGCTACGGTCTCTGCCGCGATTTGAATCTGAATAAGGGAAACGTTTACGCATACTTAGCCGGTGATGACTCAAAAGTGAGCAGGGAAACGGCGCGCCGCATTATGGAATATGCGGAGGGGAGCGGCGCCAAAGAAGGGGCCGAGCGCCCGGTGCGTGTGGCGGGGTAAGATTGATCGCGGTTTTGATTGATGATCGATTGGGTTTGTTGGGCGGAGTCTATGTCTGCTATTGATATCGTGCTTGTTGTGATCGCCTTGGTGGCGGTGGGGGTTGCTGTGGCTTGTGCCCTGCAGCTCAAGGGCCTTCGCGCCGAGCTGCGGGAGCGTGGCGATAGCGGAACAGAGATGCTGGCTGCGCTCGAGCAGGCCAACAATGCGCTCGACACCCTCAATGTCGCGTTGGCCGAAACCCGCCGCACGGCAAATGCCATCGCGCAGCAGCAGACGACCGATGCGGCCGTAGAGCAGCAGCGTTACCTGACCATCGCGCGTGAGTTCTCGCAGGCTGGCGACCGTATGGATGACCTGCGCCGCGAGACGGCCCAACAGCTCGGTGCCAACCGCGAGGGCATCGAGCACCGCCTGGACAAGGTGCGCGAGACGGTCGATGCCCAGCTGGGCGCCATCCGCAAGGACAACAACGTGCAGCTCGATCAGATGCGCGCGACGGTGGACGAGAAACTCTCCCGTACGCTCAACGATCGCCTGTCTGCATCGTTTAAGCAGGTGAGCGACCAGCTCGAGGCTGTGTACAAGGGTTTGGGCGATATGCAGTCCATTGCCACCGGCGTGGGCGACCTCAAGCGCGTGCTGGGCAATGTAAAAGCGCGCGGCATTTTGGGCGAGGTACAGCTGGGTGCAATCCTGGCGGACATCCTTACGCCCGACCAGTATCTGGAAAACGTCGCCACCAAGCCCGGCGCCTCGGAGCGCGTTGAGTTTGCCGTCAAGCTGCCGGTGGACGAGGGCGATCCCGTGCTGCTGCCGATCGACTCCAAATTCCCGGGCGACGCGTACGAGCA
>CABQKL010000178.1 GCA_902464645.1 uncultured Collinsella sp. | reverse complement strand
TTATCGCCCCGCCAGGATGGCGATGCGGGGCAATTCATATATTCGCAAGAAGGCACCGCGGGCCCTATAGTGTTTGGTGAACATTATCGTTCAATTTTGAAACACTTGAGATGCCAAGCCACAGATAAGGGCCGCGGCTGGAGACGGGGCGAACTATGGACAGCGATGCCAAGCTGCAGATTCTGATTGAGGCATTGTCCGCAGCCGGAGCATCGGCGCTGGCAATCGACGGGCGCGGTGGCGTTGTAATCTCGACTATGAGTGACGCGGCGCTCGAGCAGGATATCGCTGCTTTTGTTTCTGAGCGTCTCGCTCGCGTGGGCGATGGGGCACGCCTGGTGATGGGCCACGAGGGCGTGCGGTTGAGCTTGACGGTGCGCCCGACGGCCAAGGAGCGCGGAGCGCTTTGGGTGGTCGTGGCGCATGAGGTGCGCGCCGCTGCGACGCATGCGGGCATCGAGTGGCTCAATGCCGACGAAGTCGAGGCTCGCTACGAGTCGAGCACGCACGGCATCGTCGAAGATGCGGCAGCGGTCGCTGCCCCCGTACGGGAGAGCTACGCACGCGGGGTGCCCCTTATGCTCGAGGGCGAGCTGGGCGCGGGGCAGGACCAGATTGCAAAACGCCTGTACCTGGATGGACCCTATGCCGATCAGCCCTTTGTGTCCGTTGCGCTCGATGAGCTTACGGATCGCGGTTGGCGCCATCTGCTCAAAAGTTCCGAATCGCCGCTATTCCAAACGGGGCTGACGCTTTGCGTGAGCGGCTGGCATGCTGTTGGCCCCCAACGTCTGCGCGAGCTCGTGTCCGCAATGATCGACACGGCGCTCGCAACTCGTTGCCATGTGGTGTTGACGGCAAACGATATGCCGGGCGGCGGCGAAAGCGATCAGGCTGCTTTTGTAACCGAGCGTCTGGCCTGTGCAGTGAGTGTGGCGCCGGCGATTGCCGAGCAGGGCGGCGCGTCGGAAAAGGTTGCGCGCTATCTGGGGTATCTGGCAGATATGTTTAAGACGGGTGCCCCCATGTTGTCCGCCGCCGCGGCAGAGACGCTCGATGCGTACCGTTGGCCCCGCAATTACCTGCAGCTGCGTGAAGTCTCTGAACGACTCTATATATTAGTGGGGGCTGGAACGGTGGAGCGTGCCGTGGCGAAAGAGGTGCTTGCCCAGGAGGACGTTATCAAGACCGCGACCTTTGGCGCCCCGGCGCTCGAAAGCGATTTGTACATCTTGCGTCCCCTGGCCGATACCGAGCGCGATGTCGCACGGTTGGTCCTGCAGTACCTTCACGGCAACAGGACACGTGCGGCAGAGGTGCTCGGTATAAGCCGCACGACTTTATGGCGCCTGCTGAAGGACAACGACCGCTGAGCGAGGCGCCGTGACCGCGTGCGGCGCGTGTGATACAGTCCAAAGAAGCATTGTTTCGATTGTGTTACGGCGTGCGGGGGAGTATGGCGGAGACTTCAAAAACGAACCGAACAAAGCGAAGTGCGGCGCCGGTCGGCCGGCGTACGACTTCGCGGACGTGGGGCAAAAGCGCCTCGGGGTTCGACGGCTCGTTCAAGCGCACAAAATATGGCTATCCTTCGGCAAGCGCTCGCTTGGCCATGCAGGCCGAGTCCTCGTTGTGGGGACGAAGGCGCGTGGTGGGCTCAAAGCTCAAGCACGATGGAACGCTTGGCTACATTAGCCGCGGTGCTGCCCGCCGTAGCGGCCTCAATCCTGCAGGCTGGCATCGTTACGTGCCGATCGTGGTCGTTGCCGCGATAATCGTCATCGCGCTCGCGGCGCTCGGATATGCCGGCGACGGCGCGAGTCTGGGCGCGATGTTCAAATCGCCTGAACTTGCGCATGCTGGCACGGAGCTTGTTGAAGGCGCACAAGACCAGACGGGTGTGGCGCCCCAGCGCGGTATGGTCGCAGCTGCTGCCACCATTGCCGATGCTCAAAAGGACGAAGGCGGGCAAAGCGACGACGCCGATGCGAGTCAGACGAGCGAAACGGCAACAACTCCATCGGCAAGATAAGTTGCGAGTGGGGCAGCAAATATGGGACGGGGCCTTTTAGCTGCCCAAGACAGTGGCTCACTCGATGTCAGGCACCAACAGCGAGCGGGCCGCATTTGCGCCAAGGTGACGTGAAATGAGAGGGCGCTGACCTTTTGGTCGCGCCCTCGAAATTGAACGTCAGATTG
>CABQKL010000177.1 GCA_902464645.1 uncultured Collinsella sp. | reverse complement strand
ATACTCATGGAAAACCTCCCATTTCCCGATGTCCAAGAAATGGGAGGCAGTTCACAGGCACCTTTGTGGTGGTTTTGTTCGCGCGGATGACTCAGGTTACAATACGCCTGACATATCGTCCCCTTCTCCGGATGGGGACAGCGCAAGCGCTCTTGTGGCGGCACCGTAGGACTTTGAAGGTGGCCGTCGTAAGGGCGCTTTTTGTTTGGGTGCCCTCGCTCGGGCGCGAATCGTGAAGGGAGCACGTATGAAGAGCTTTATTGCCGAGGATTCATTTTGGGAGCTGTTTCCTCAGGCGGCGGTCGGTGTTGTGGTCGTGGAGGGTATGAAGCCCGCGGCCCAGATACCTCAAGAGGATGTGGACGCGATAGCGGCGCTGCTCGACCGTGCCAATATCGATGCGGAGCGTCATCTGACCAGCGATACAATCAGCGAGAACGCACCGGTCAAGGCATGGCGCGAGGCCTATCGTCTGTTCAAGACCAAAAAGGGCGCGCGCTGTTCAATCGAGAACCTGCTCAAGCGCGTGCTCAAGGGCAAGCCGGTGGGCCACATTACGCCCGCGGTGGATATCTATAACACGGTGTCGCTGTCCTATGCACTGCCCGTGGGAGGCGAGGATCTGCATGCGATTGAGGGGGACCTTCGCCTGAAGGTGACCGACGGCGGGGATGCGTTCCTGCCGCTTGGCGAGGAAGCGGACGACCCGACGCTGCCCGGCGAGCTCGCCTACATTGACGATGCGGGCGCCGTGTGCCGCTGCTGGAACTGGCGCGACGGCGTTCGAACGGCTCTATCCGACGATTCGGCTGACGCATTCCTGGCGATTGAGTGCGTAGAGCCCGAGCGAATGGGGGACTGCCAGGCTGCCATCGACCGTCTTGCCGATCTGCTCGAGCGCTATCTGGGAGCGACGGTTGTCGTTAAGACGCTTGTGACCCGCGACAATCCCTGCGTGGAGCTGTAGCGACGCCTGCGGATCATGTTCGCCGGTCAAAACCACCACAAAGGTGCCTGTCCCCTTTGTGGTGGTTTTTATGTTGATGAGTTAACAAATAGGGCGTGCGGGGCTTGCGGTCGCTGGGTACGGCTAAGATGTTTACCCGTTAGCATTATGCAAGCGAAAGGCGGTCGTCTCCCATGCAACAGAGCGACGAGACACGTTTCGAGGACTTTGTCGGACTGATCAGCGGACTCTACAAGGAGATCCAGCGCATTAAGACATCTGAGGGCGCAAGGCTGGGCCTTAAGGGCTCCGATATCATGTGCCTGTACTATCTTGAGCGCAGCAAGGACGGTCTGACTGGTGCCGACCTCGCCCGCATGGCTGGTGTGACCCGCGCTGCCGTCTCGCGCACGCTGGCGCATCTGGAGGAGGGCGGCTACGTCGAAGTTGACGATTCGGGCGATGCCGCCGTTAAGTATCGCGCCCCGGTTCGCCTGACCACGTTGGGCGGCGAGAGCATGAACGAGGCCGATTGCATTATTCGTGAAGTGCTCGACACCACCGGCAAGGCCATGGGCGTGGAGCAGCGTGAGCAGATGTATGCATCGCTGCGTACGATTCTCAACACCTTGCGCGAGCTGTAGGGCCGCCTGGGCATTTGCTTCCCATTATCAACTGCATCGTCCCGTTTAAGCGCGTATACCGTGCCGGGGCATTGCTGTCAAAATTCCCTGCGCGGGACCTGCGCAAGAAAGGATTCGCTATGTCCGTCCGCATTATTACCGATTCCGCAAGCGATATGTCGCCGGCCGAGCATCCGGCACTGGCCGTTTTGCCGCTGTCCGTCACCTTTGGAACCGATGTGTTCATGGATGGCATCGACATCGATCACCAGCGCTTTTACGAGATGCTCGTGGAGCGCGATGAGCTGCCCAAGACCGGCCAGGTCAACCCGTACGCGTTTTCGCAGGCGATTGCCAAGGTTCGTGAAGCCGGCGATGAGGCTGTGATTATTACCGTGGGCGCTAAGCTATCAGGCACCAATCAGAGTGCCCGTACCGCACTTGCCGAGGCGCCGGGCGGCGACGTGTACGTGGTGGATAGCAATAACGTCACTCTGGGCGAGCGTGTCCTGGTCGAGTATGCCCTGCGCCTGGTGGATGAGGGCCGTAGTGCGGCCCAGATCGCGGCGGCCGTCGAGGTCGTCCGTGACCGCGTGGTCGTCATCGGCCTGCTCGAGACGCTGGAGTACCTGGTGCGCGGCGG
>CABQKL010000176.1 GCA_902464645.1 uncultured Collinsella sp. | reverse complement strand
AAGAGCTGGCGCAGCGCACCGGTCAGCACGTTGTCGGCTTCCATCTTGGCCTCGGGCGTGGTGGCCTTGACGGCGGTGTTACGCGCGCTGATCACGGCGGAGAGCGTCTCCTGCTCGTGCTTGGCGTAGCCCTTGACGGTCTCGACCAGGTTGGGGATCAGGTCGTTGCGACGCTGCAGCTGCGTGTCGATGTTCTGCCAGGCGTTATCGATGCGATTGCGCTTGGTGACCATGTTGTTGTAGATGCCGGCGATGGCGCAGACGATCACAACGACAACAACGATACCGATGATGACGGGAAGCATGATGTCTCCGTTTCGAATGGCAGCGGCGTTTTGCGCCTGCCGTTGTTGGTATAACGTATCTAGTATACCCGCAACCTTCGGCGGTGCCGAACTTTCCGGTAAGCGTTATGTTTCAACCAGGGAGGGGGCGCCAATATCGAACGGGCGGTACAGGTGTAAGATATGCGACAAATTAAGGAATGCTGTCTACGCCTTGAGGATGGCGATACGGATGGACCTTCGCATCAAGAAAACCTATCGTGCCCTGTTCGATGCCTTTACCGAGCTTTTGGAAGAGCATCGGTTTGAGGATTTGACGGTTGCTATGCTTTGCGACCGTGCCCTGATTCGTCGCACGACGTTCTATAAGCACTTTCGCGATAAAAACGATTACTTTGCCTTTTATATCGATGAGCTTATGACGGGCTTGCCGCAAAAACAGCCCGATGAGGCCGGCGCAGTGTCTGCCGAGGACGTGCGCGCGCTTCGACACGCGATTTTGGACGATGCCATGGATTTGATTTTGGCGCACGAGCAGCTCATGGATAACATTTTGGCAAGCAGCATGTCGGGCATGTTGACCAACGTTATTTGCGACCGCATTGCCCGCTCCATTCGCGAGCGTGTGATGAACGTGCTTGCCGAGGATGCCCTGGCGCCCGTTTCGCTCGAGACAACATCGGAGTTTATCGCCGGTGGCATTATTCGATTGTTCACAAACTGGTGGGAATCGGGCCACGATCTTGAGCGTCGACCCGAGATAGCCGACGTGGTCGATGCGCTGTTTGAGCGCACCATGACGCCGGTGCATCACTAGAAGTGGCGGAGAGAGGGGGATTCGAACCCCCGGAACGCTCTCGCGCTCAACGGTTTTCAAGACCGCCGCATTCAACCGCTCTGCCATCTCTCCGTGAGTCGTAATGATAGCATCGTTTTGAATTTGCAACAGGGAAGGCGAACGATGACGAGCACCGAAATCGACGAGAAGTTCATGCGCGAGGCGCTGGCGGAGGCGCGCACCGCCGCTGCGGTGGGCGAGGTACCGATTGGTGCCGTGGTGGTGCGCGCGGGCGAGATTGTCGCGCGGGCGCATAATCGTCGCGAGCTCGACCAGGACCCTTCGGCGCATGCCGAATTTTTGGCCCTGTGTGCCGCCGCTCAGACGCTTGGACGCTGGCGCCTTTCCGATTGCACGGTTTACGTGACGCTCGAGCCCTGCTGTATGTGCGCGGGGCTTATGGTTAACGCGCGCGTGGGGCGTTGCGCGTATGGCGCGACCGATGCCGAGGCGGGCGCGCTGGGTTCGCTGTACGACCTCAATGCCGATTCGCGCCTGAACCATCGGTTTAATGTGACCGCCGGCGTGCTGGCAGGCGAGTGCCGTGAAGTGCTGAGCAGCTATTTTGCTGGCCTGCGCGGTGTCGACGGCGTCGGTTGCGGTTTGAACCTTGAGGCGCATGCGGCTCACGCCGAGGCGCTCGCGGGTGTTGGAGATCTCGCCGACGAGACGGTCGACTTTGGCCCCGTGCGGCGGCGGCCCCGCCGTGTGCTGCTGGCGATCGACTCCTTCAAGGGCAGCGTGTCGAGTGCGCAGGCGGAGGAGGCCGTTGCCGAAGGCGTGCGCCGTGTGTGGCCCGATGCCGAGCTGGGCGCTTTGCCGCTGGCAGATGGTGGCGAGGGAACGCTCGATGCCATCGCCGCGCGCGGTGGCGAGCTCTCGACCTGTGAGGTTGCAGGCCCCTTGGACTATCGCGTGTCTGCCCGGATGCTGGTGGACGACGAGCACGACTCGGCTGTAATTGAGATGGCCGAGGCGGCGGGTATTGGGTATTCACCCTGCACGAAATCGGCGGCGCTTGCGGCTTCGACCTATGGCGTGGGCGAGCTTATACTTCGCGCGGTCCGCGCGGGGGCAAAGACTATCTATATTGGTCTGGGCGGCAGTGCCACCAACGACGGTGGCGCCGGCATGCTGCAGGCGCTGGG
>CABQKL010000175.1 GCA_902464645.1 uncultured Collinsella sp. | reverse complement strand
ATGAGCTCCTGAAGCGCCAGGTGCACATGGACGCCGGCCGTGATGGGGTCGATGCAGATCTCGGGGCTCGAGCCATGGCCGCCCTTGCCCTGCAGCGTGATGCGAAAACCGTACACGCCCGAGAGCGCCGGGCTGCCGTAGAGCACCAGGCCAAGCGGCGACTGGCTATTGACATGCATGGCAAAGGCGACCTGAGGACGCGGGTTCTGCAGCAGACCGTCGGCGATGGCGGCGCGGGCACCCTCAAAGGTCTCCTCGCCCGGCTGGAACAGCAGTTTGACGGTTGCATTGGCGTCGATAAGCTCGGCCTCGCGGGCCTTGAGCAGGCGTGCCGCACCAAGCAGCGCCGTCGCGTGCATATCGTGACCGCAAGCATGCATGCAGCCGTTCGTAGAGGCGAAAGGCTCGCCGGATTCTTCGGCAACGGGCAGGGCATCCATGTCGCCACGCAGCATGATGACCGTACCGGCCTGTTCGTCCGTGCAGACGCCATTGCCCTGGGCCGCGGCGGCACCGACGCCGACAAGGCCCACAACACAGGAACCATCGACGAGCGTGGCAAATGGGATGTCCATCTCGGTCAGGCGCGCTTGAATATACGCAGAGGTCTGCGGGAGGCTATTGCCCAGCTCGGGCATCTGGTGTAAATCGTGTCGCCACGCAGCGAGCTCGTCTGCAAAAGCCTGAGCTTCTGCAACAAGACCGTCACCGATAGCGGCCTGCGCCGCCGCGGTGGCCTTGGGCGCTGATTGCGGTTGAAGATCGGACAAAGCTGGTGCCATAGATGCCCTCCAGTATCGTTTTTGCAGCAAGCACTTTGATAGCGTAAAGCGCAAGGTACTACTTTAAGTGCGAGGCATAAAAAATGCCGCCCCGGGAGGGCGGCGCAACAAGTTGTTTACAATTGCGGGCGCGGCTTTCGACGCAAAAAATCGAAGTGAGTCTCGCTCAAGATAATCGACAGGAAGATGAGCGCGAAGCCGGCGAGCAGGCGCGAGGTGAGCGCCTCCCCCATCAGCAGCACCGAGAACAACACGCCCGAAGGCGACTCCATCGAAAGGAGCAGCGAGCCCGTCGAGGCCGGGACATGCGCCAGGCCGACGTTTTGGATGAGCAGAGCCGCGCATGTGCAGCCCACCGAGAGAAACGCCATCGCACTGATAAAGCTCGGCGTCCACACGGACAGAGGCGCTTGGGTCTCGAATAGCAGCGACGTTGCCAGGCTCAGCACGCCGTTGCCCACAAACATCCAAAACGTGATGACGTTGATGTCCATTTTGCGACCGTACTTGGCAGTCACCGCCATCTGGATGGCGAAAAAAGCCGCACCCGCCAGCGTAATGACGTCACCAATGTTGAATTCAACGCTATCGAGTGCGACGAGGCCAATGCCCGCTAGGCACAGCAGCGCGGCACCCAAGTTGTAGCGCGTGAGCTTTTCGCCGCTCAGGAAATAGCTCGCAAACGGCACAAGGATGCAATACGTGCCCGTCAAAAAAGCATTCTTGCCCGCCGTAGTATGTGCCAGACCGACCGTCTGCAACGCATAGGCCGCCCACATGAGCACGCCCATACTCAGGCCAACGATCAGGTTGCGAGCGTTGAGGTGCGCGATGATGCGCTTGTGGAAGACGACAAACATGACCAACGCTGCGGGCAGAAAGCGCACGTAGAGCAGTTCAAACACCGGAATGGTGCCGAGTGCGTCCTTCATAGTGGTAAAGGAGTAGCCCCAGATGACCGCCACCGAAAGGAGCAGAACCTTCCAGAACAGCGGCGAGCGAGCGCCGGCGCCGCGGGAGGTGCCGCCCGCGCCCAGGTCCTCGCGAGCAACAGGGCTATCGGGCAAGTTTTCGATTTCGTTGGCAGCGTATTGGGCCATGGAACATCCTCACACTCAAACTGGGCGTGGTGTCCGCACGCGTATGGCTGCGTGCCGCCCCATGGTCAAATAAAAACGGGGCGCACCGGACCCCCGGCACGCCCCGCTACTGTAACAACAACCAGCGTTGCACCGCAATCCAGCCCACTAAAGTACCGACTTGAATAACCTCGATGTTCCGTCAACGTCAGCGAAAACGGCCCCAAGCGAGCAAGGTGACGTGAAATGAAAGGGCGCTGACCTTCTGGTCGCGCCCTTGAAATTGAACGTCAGATTGCCGCTTGGGGCCGTTTGCAGCGTCGAGCCGTTACGCGGTTTGGTAAAACCGCGTAACTAGATAAGTTTCGTGCTTTCAAGCTTTTCGATGATCCAGTCGTTGGCTTTGATGACCGGGCGGCGGAAGACGACGC
>CABQKL010000174.1 GCA_902464645.1 uncultured Collinsella sp. | reverse complement strand
CTGGCGCTCATTGTGTACGGCGTGCTGTTTATCGTGATCGAGAACTGGCGCGCGAACAAGCGCGACCAGGCCGCTCTTGCCGGTTCGTTTGGTTCGCGTGCCGTGGTGACGGGCGGACGCCCCGCTGGTGCGCATTTTGCCACGTCCACTGCGACTGCCGCTGCAGACGATGACGATAGCCTAGACTTTGGCTCCATCACTACGCTCGAGGACCTGAGCTGGAAGACCGCGCTGGGTATCGGTTGCTTCCAAGTGCTTTCGCTGATTCCGGGCACATCGCGCTCCGGCTCCACCATCATCGGCGGCCTGCTGCTTGGCTGCACACGCTCGGTGGCGTCTAAGTTCACGTTCTTCCTGGCCATTCCCGTCATGTTTGGCGCGAGCGCGCTCAAGCTGGTCAAGTACTTTATTAAGGGCGGTACTTTCGGCACCAACGAGATCGCCATCCTGGGCGTGGGCTGCATCGTGGCCTTTGTGGTTTCGCTTATCGCCATCAAGTGGCTTATGGGTTTCGTGCGCCGTCACGACTTCAAGTGCTTCGGCGTCTACCGCATCATCCTGGGCATCGTGGTTCTCGCGTACTTCTTTGTCCTGGAGCCGATGCTCGGTTTGTAACTCGGTCGATGCCGCACGGCGGCCAGGGCGACAACTTGTCATTCAAAGAGGGCGGCATAAAAGGTCTATGCTGCCCTCTTTTCATGCCAATTTGTTCGCCCTGGCCGCCGCTCGCTACCGTGGCCATGACATCGGCGGTTCCGTGATTGTCAATAGATTGGTGCAAAGCAACCTGACCCCATTGCGCCAAATCCGCTGGGGCGGGTCTGACGGTGGCGCACGGAGTCGTGGTGTGATTTGCGCCGGTGTCCGCGCGGCTCGGTATACTGGTACGGCTCAAACTATGGCGCTGCCCGCAGGCGCGCCGTCCGTCAGATGAGGAGTCGCCCATGACCCAGCCCCTGCCCTGGGAAAAGAACGCCGCGGTACCCGTGCCGCCCGCGCCGGAACCCGTGCCGCTCGATGCATACACCGCCCCTGCAGCGCCGGAGCCCGAGCTCGTCCCGCTCGACATCTACGACGCTCCCGCGCCGGCGCCCAAGCCCGCCAAGCCGCTCGTCGGCATTGACAGCCTTAATCCCGCCCAGCGCGAGGCGGTCCTGTCCACCGAGGGTCCGTTGCTGGTGCTCGCCGGCGCCGGCTCGGGCAAGACCCGCGTCTTGACCTTCCGCATCGCACATATGCTCGGCGATCTGGGCGTTAAGCCTTGGCAGGTTCTTGCCATCACGTTTACCAACAAGGCCGCGGCCGAGATGCGCGAGCGTCTGGCGGCGCTCATTCCCAGCGGCACCCGCGGCATGTGGGTGTGCACCTTCCATGCCATGTGCGTGCGCATGCTGCGTGAGGACGCCGACCTGCTGGGCTATACCGGTCAGTTCACCATCTACGATGATGATGACTCAAAGCGCATGGTGCGTGACATTATGCAGGCGCTCGGCATCGAGCAAAAGCAGTTCCCCATCAACATGATCCGCAGCAAGATCAGCTCGGCCAAAAACGCCATGATCGGCCCCGAGGACATGCTCAAGAGCGCCGATAGCCCCAACGACAAAAAGGCCGCGCAAGTCTACCTGGAGCTGGAGCGCCGCCTGCGCGCCGCCAATGCGATGGACTTCGACGACCTGCTCGTGCGCGCGCTTGAGCTGCTGCGCACCCGCCCCGAGGTGCTCGATAAGTACCAAGAGCGCTTCCGCTACATTAGCGTCGACGAGTATCAGGACACCAACCACGTCCAGTACGAAATCGCCAACCTGCTGGCCGCCAAGTACCAAAACCTCATGGTCGTGGGCGACGATGACCAGTCCATTTACAGCTGGCGTGGCGCCGACATCACCAATATCCTGGACTTTGAGAAGGATTTTAAAAACTGCAAGACCGTCAAGCTGGAGCAGAACTATCGTTCCACGGGTCATATCCTGAACGCCGCCAACGCCGTGGTACGCCACAACTCGCAGCGCAAGGACAAGCGCCTGTTTACGGCCGAGGGCGATGGCGAGAAGATCCAGGCCTTCCAGGCGAGCGACGAGCGCGACGAGGGCCGCTGGATTGCCGGCGAGATCGAGAAGCTGCATGCCAAAGGCACGAGCTACGACGACATTGCCGTGTTCTATCGCACCAACGCCCAGTCGCGTATCCTCGAAGATATGTTCCTGCGCGCGGGCGTGCCCTACAAGATCGTGGGCGGCACGCGATTCTTCGACCGTGCCGAGATCCGCGACGTCATGGCCTACCTTAAGA
>CABQKL010000173.1 GCA_902464645.1 uncultured Collinsella sp. | reverse complement strand
CCATGCAGGTCTGGTTGATGCCGTCGTTGAGCATGAGTTTGGCCCACATGCGGTGCGCAATGTCGCTCTCGACGGTATGGGCGACGCCGCAGCGCGTATAGAGCTCGTCGATGGTGGTAACGGTTGCGGGCTCGGTGCCCGCTGCCGCGCCAAAGCGAATTTCGCCCGCATTGGTAAAGGTGAGCTCTCCGTTGAGGAACACGGCGTCCATGCCTTGGCAGATGCCCAGGACGGTGTGCTCGCAGCCAAAGCGCTCGGCAATCTTCTGCTCGCTCGTAATGCCGTTGCACAGCGAGGCGATGAGCGTATTGGGGCCCACGATATGTTCCATAGTCTTGAGCGCCTGGTCGAGTCCCGTCGTCTTGACCGTGAGAATGACCAGATCGGCGGGCGTTGCCTCGCTGGCGCGCACGGACTTGAGTGCGCAGGGCTCGCCGTTGACCGTAAGGGCGTCGTCTGCGTGACGCTCGAAACGGGCGTCGTCCATGACGTATTCGACGGCATCGTCGCCGAGTGCCTGGGCGATCATGCTGCCGTAGAGTAGCCCGACGCCGCCCTTGCCGATAAAGGCGACCTTGTTGATCTGCATGTGGATCATCTCCTCACAAAAAGGCGCCCGCGTGCGGGGCGCCTGATGGATTGTATGCCGCTGGGGCGTGTAGCGTGCACCGGAGGCTGAATTTAGAAGAACAAACGCATGGGAACTTATGCCGCGGGGCAGATGGCAAAAACGCGTGCGGGATATCCAACGCCATCGCGCACCTTGGGGAAGGTGCAGAAGATGACGGCGCCTGTGGCGGGAAGCTCGTCCAGATGGTCCATGACCTCGGTCTGGTAACGGTCGACCGAGAGGATGTATTGCTCGCCGGGATAGGGGTGGGCATCCTCACGTGTGGTCACGCTCGCCTCCCTTCATCGGGCTTTTTGCTGATGTTAAAGCGGTGCCGTGACAGCTCGATTTCTGCTGCGTTACGATACGTTCTCGATTGCGATTCCACGATGTTTCGGCCGCGTGACCATTGTGTTTCGCCTTGCCGAGCGCTGATGGCGAAGGGAGGGTCCGTGCAATACCGCGTTGACCCCAAAAGTGGTAACCGAATATCTGCTCTGGGTCTGGGCTGCATGAGGTTTCCCGGTGCGCCGGGACATCCCGATGCGAAGACGGCCGATGCCATCATTTCCCGTGCGGTGGAGCAGGGGATTAATTATCTGGATACCGCGTATCTCTATCCCGGCAACGAGGTGTGCGTGGGCGCCTCGCTTGAGCGCTTGGGACTGCGCGACCGGGTGTTGCTGGCGACTAAGTTGCCGCACGCTTCGTGTACTTGCGCAGAGGATTTCGACCGTTTCTTTGACGAACAGCTGCGTCGGCTACGGACCGACCGTATCGACTATTACCTTATGCACAACATCACCTCGCCCGCCCAGTGGGAACGTGTGGTGGCGTTGGGCATCGAGGGCTGGATCGTGCGTCAAAAGGCGGCGGGGCGCATTCTCCAGATTGGCTTTTCGTATCACGGCAGCGCGGCGGATTTCCTGACAATGCTTGACGCGTATGACTGGGATTTTTGCCAGATACAGTACAACTATGCCGGCGAGCGCTATCAAGCGGGAACGGCAGGACTCATGGCGGCTGCGGAGCGCGGGCTCGCGGTGTTTGTGATGGAGCCACTGTTGGGCGGGCGTCTGGCGGGCAAGCTGCCGCCGCGGGCCCGCGCCGTGCTCGATAGCGCCCGTGACCAGCATTTGCGCACTCCGGCCGCCTGGGGGCTTTCGTGGGTGTGGAATCATCCTCAGGTGACGATGCTGCTATCGGGTATGACCGATACCGCGCAAGTGGATGAGAACGTGGCACTGGCTGATCGCGCACTGCCGGATTCGATGACGACGGAGCAGCTCGATACCATCGCGCGTGTGCTGGGAGAGTTTGAGAAATCGAATCGCGTGCCCTGTACGGGATGTGGCTATTGCATGCCGTGTCCTAAAGGCATCAATATCCCTGGGTGTTTTGCCGCCTACAACGCAAGCTATGCGCATAGCTGGTTTACGGGTCTATCGCAGTACTTTACGGCGAGCGCGGTGCGCACAAGCGAGCCTAAGTTGGTGAGCAATTGCGTCAAGTGCGGCAAATGCGCGCGGCACTGTCCGCAGCACATCGATATTCCCGGACGCTTGGACGACGTACGCCGCCGTTTTCAGCCTGGCCCCGTGACGGCGGTGCTTAAGGCCTTCGGCAAAACGCGCTCCTCATGACCCTTTTATAACTTGCGGTGGAATAGTTCCTGTTTGCGGCAGAATAAGGCATCGA
>CABQKL010000172.1 GCA_902464645.1 uncultured Collinsella sp. | reverse complement strand
TTGGGACGCACCGTGACGGGAGTAGTCGCCGATGCAACCATCCTGGGCACCGCCGCGTTCGCGGCCGCAAGCGAACAGCAATTAACACCAACCGAGTTTGCGCCGTGTTTTTCGGCGTACAAAACGGCTGCCTCGATGTTGAGGCCATCGCCCAACAGGTCGCCTTTATCGTCAACGACAAAACTCACCAGGACAGGCATACCGTCGGCGGCATCTCGGGCGCCGGCAAGCATGGGCTGCAAATTACGGATAGACGTCACCGTCTCGATCAGCAGACCGTCAACACCAGCATTGAGCAAGGCGTGCGCTTGTTCGCGCGCAATGCCTCGGATTTCACGATACTCGGCAGAGTCCTCGGCAAACCACTCAATACAAATCGGGCCCATCGAGCCCAGCAGCAGCTGTGGGTGCGCCTGGCGAGCATCGTCGACGGCCCCGCGATTGACCTCCGCCACGGACGGCGCAATCTGGTCGTGCTTGAGGGCATAGCTTGATGCCTGAAAGGTGTTGGTAATGAGCACCTGCGCGCCGGCGGCGACATACAAGCGATGGATACGAGAAACGGTCTGCGGCTCTGCCAGATTCCAAAACGCCGGTGGAATGTCGGCGGCATCGTACTCACTCAACAGAACACTGCCCATGGGGCCCTGCGCCAACAAGGTCTCGCTCGACAAGCGGCGCGTAAGTTCCTCGGCACCAAAGCGGTTGTAATAACTCGTATCCATATATATCCCGCTATTCCTCGACGCTGATTCCCTGCTTTTCGAGATAGGCGAGCCAGCGGTTCATCGTGTCCTCGGATAGAGCATGCTCCATCATGCAGGCCTCGGAATCGGCTCGCTCAAATTCGACACCGAGCTCCTGAACCAAAAACGTGCGGACCAGACGATGGCGATACCAGATAGCCGAGCCGACCTCGCGCCCACGGTCAGTCAGGATAACTTTGCCGTAGTGAGACTGTTCGACAAGTTCAGATGCCTTGAGAGCCGAAACCGCCTTGTTGACCGATGCCTTCGAGACGCCAAGGCGCTGTGCGATATCGACCGACCGCACGCCGCCGGTCTCCCCATCTTCGCTTTCGATGCGAACCATGCACTCCAAGTAGTCTTCGTTCGCCACCGTTAGGTGTAGCTCGCGCGAGCTATTTGTCGTATCCATGAACATCCGTCCCTTCTGCACTCAATGGCTGATTCTACCCCATCCAAGCGTCGCGGTATGCCGTGGCATACCGTGCTACAGTTCTTGTTGCACACGACGACCAAGATTGGAGCGATCTTTATGGAAAACACCACCACGGACCCCGACGTCCTCGAGCGTTTTTTGCGCTATGTCCAGATCAACACGCAGTCCGAGGATGCCAGCTGCGACCAGGTGCCGTCGAGCACCGTACAGTTCGACCTTGCCAACGTGCTTGCCGAAGAACTGCGCGAGCTGGGTGCAACCGATGCCCATGTAACCGAAAACGCCTATGTCTGCGCGCACATTCCCGCTAGCGCCGGTTCCGAGAATAAGCCCGCCCTGGGCCTGATCGCGCACCTCGATACCACCGAGGTCGCGCCGGGCGCCGGCGTAGCGCCGCACATCGTGCACTACGAGGGCGGCGATCTGGTTTGCGGCATCGTCGACGGCAAGCCCGTGTCCATGAGCACCGCCAAACTTCCTGCCCTCAACAACCTGGTGGGTGAGGACCTTGTCTGCACCGACGGAACTACGCTGCTGGGCGCCGACGACAAGGCGGGTGTCGCCGAAATCATGGCGCTTGTCGCACGCATCGCGCAGGATCCATCCCTGCCCCATCCCGCGCTCGGCATTTGCTTCTGCCCGGACGAGGAAATCGGTCACGGTGCCGAGCTGTTGGATATCGAGGCCTTCGGCTGCAAGTACGCTTACACGGTCGACGGCGGTCCGGTTGGCGAGCTTGAGTGGGAGTGCTTCAACGCCGCCGAGGCAACCGTTCGCTTTGAGGGCCAGTCCATTCACCCCGGCGACGCCAAGGGGCGCATGGTCAACGCGGGCAACCTGTTCTGCGACTTCAACGCCCTGCTCCCCTACGAGCAGCGCCCGGAATACACCGAGGGCTACGAGGGCTTCTATCACCTTGAGGGCGTCTCGGCAACGGTCGACCATGCCACGGCGCGCTATATCGTCCGTGATCACGATGCCGCCAAGTTCCAGCAGAAACTCGAGCTGATGAATGCCGCCGCCGCACTGCTCAACCAGCGACTGGGCGAGGAGCGCGTAACGGTCGAGATTAAGCAGCAGTATCGAAATATGGCCGAGATCGTTCGTGACTATCCCGAGCTTATTGATGTTGCCAAGGAAGCCTACCTTGCCTGCGGCGTTGAGCCCCAAGT
>CABQKL010000171.1 GCA_902464645.1 uncultured Collinsella sp. | reverse complement strand
GGTAGTAGATCATGGGCTTGTCGTAGACCGGCAGCAGCTGCTTGGAGGTCACGAGTGTGAGCGGGTACAAGCGCGTGCCGGACCCGCCGGCGAGAATGATGCCTTTCATTGGCTATAACCTTTCTTTTCTTGCGGCCCTACGGCCAGAGCGATTTCCAATAAATCGAGCAAAGCAATCAAGGCCAAATGCCCCGAGCTCAACAAACGAACGATCCTCAATCAGTTGTTTAGCGACCCGTTTTACCAGACGCCCTCCCTCGCCAATCTCAGATGGACAAGCTATGAGCTCACGATTGATTTCAAGAAAATGACCAATGGCAAAATTGCGGCGGAATTGTTCAACCGGAGTGAGGTTATGCGAGTGGTACACACACGCATCGGCAGCATACGCAACCAAATAACCCGCCCCTACAGCCTTTGCGGCCATAAGCATGTCCTCGCTCATATCGGTTCTACCGAAACCTCCAAGCTCGAAATAGGAGCTCCTTCGGTATGCAGAGCAGACATCCGTCGCAAAATAAGCCTTGATTCCCATTGCTGGAATGTCATCTTTAGACCGAATATTTGACGTGGGGCCGTAGTTAAATTCCCTAACCAATCGTTCAAATTCGCGAGCATCTTTTTTTGGGAGCTGGCGACCCGATGAAATGGCAACACGGCTATCAGCAAGAATTGGTTCGACAAGGTTCTCGATATATCGCTCGTCAGCCGGAACGGCATCCTGAGTCATAAAGCAAACAATGTCTCCAAAAGACTCTTTAAACGCCATGTCACGAGTAAGTCCGTGATTAAAATCGCAGCGTTCAATCTCGATAACCCGAACGCCATCGAAACCCGAAGCGATTTCCACGGTGGAATCAGATGACGCGGAATCAACGACAATAATCTCGTCAGGACACAAGGTCTGCGAAAATAATATTTTCAGCAATTCGCCGATTTCAGCCTGAGCGTCAAGAGTTGGAATCACGAGAGAAATTGACATGTGCCTAACACCTTCCCATCAAATGGAAAGCAGCACGAATTTGTAAGTAATCAAAGTGCGGTTCGACAAAATCAATCATGAGGCACCCTCCCCCGAGAACACCTCAAAGACAGTCAGGACAACTATTTTCAAATCGAATAACAAGCCCCTTTTGGCGATATATTCAAGATCGCGACGAACCATGCCATCGAAATCCGTGTCGTTACGGTCGGTCACCTGCCACCATCCGGTAATGCCTGGTTTAACGGCCAAACGCTGCAGGTCGTACTCGGTGTACAGAGCCACCTCGTTCGGCAGCGGCGGGCGCGGGCCGACGACGGACATCTGGCCCAGGAACACGTTCAAGAACTGCGGGAACTCGTCGATGGAGTGCTTGCGGATGAACCTGCCGATCTTGGTGACGCGGGGGTCGTCCTTCATCTTGAACATGGCGCCAGCGATCTCGTTCTGCTCCTTGAGCTCGGCGAGACGCTCGTCGGCGTCTTTGTACATGCTGCGGAACTTCCACATGCGGAAGGTGGACAGGCTGCCGTCGCGGTGGGTCCTGCCCACGCGGATCTGGTTGTAGAACGGGTTGCCCTCGCTCTCCAGGCGGATTGCCGCGGCGAGCACCAGGCTCGGAATAGCGATGACGGCCAGCACGCAGCCGCTGAACACGATGTCGAAGGCGCGCTTGACGGTGCGGTAGGCCAGGCGCGAGCTATCCCAGTCCTTAATTGACTGCATGGCCTGGTAGCGGCCGGCACCGTTGCGCCGATCCATTGCCTGGGCGACGAGCGCGGCACCCACCGGTGCTTCTGTTGAATATTCAGTTTTATCTGACACTATTTTCTTCAAACCTACGTCCCCGCCCCGGGGATCCTCCCTGTCCCGTAAAACAGTCGCCTGCAGCTAGGCGATCGCCTTTTTTATGTTTCGCATTACGCGCTGCTCGGCCGAAAGCACGGCAAGGCCAACGCGGGTGGTTACGCGTCGGCCGCACAGATCGAGCTCCAAATAAGCAGTGCTCTTGCGTCTGTTAATGGTTTTGATAAGGCCTTCGTGGCCCAGCAGCGGACCTGCCGTCACTACGACCTGATCACCGTCTTTTAGGGCCTCGCTCATAGGCACTACGCGGTCTCCCGCATGCGTAAAGCCGCCAATAAGCTGGACCTCTTCTTTTGCCAGCGGCACAAACTGACCGTCCTGGGAAAGAACCCGGGCAAAGTCGTCCATGCGCAGCAAGTACTGTTGCACGGTGCGGGGGTCTGCCGTATCGCAGACAAGATAACCAGGAAAGAGCGGCTTGGTCGTACTGACCCATTCGCCGTGCACCTTAATCTCGGTTTGAAATTGGGGATAAAAAAGCTCCTGCATGGCACTAGCCGGCAGCATTCGCTCGATGCGCTCGCGCATTACGTCTTCGCGACCGTTAATGACCTGGATCACATA
>CABQKL010000170.1 GCA_902464645.1 uncultured Collinsella sp. | reverse complement strand
CCAGATCAGCGACGCCGTCCTCGATGCAATCCTCGCCAAAGAAATAGAGCTGCAGGAGCAGGGCTACATCGCCCCCAACGGCGTGCCTGCCAACGTGGAGAACGTCCGCTGCGCCTGCGAGACCCTCGTGACGACCGGCACCGTCATCGTCGCCGGCGAGATCCGCACTCAGGCCTACGTCGACGTGCAGGAGATCGCCCGTGGCGTTATACGCCGCATTGGCTACAACCGTGCCAAGTTCGGTTTTGACTGCGACACCTGCGGCGTCATGAGCCTCATCCATGAGCAGTCGCCCGATATCGCGCAGGGCGTTGACGAGTCCTTCGAGACCCAGACCGGCGCTACCACCGACCCGATCGACCTGATCGGCGCCGGCGACCAGGGCATGATGTTCGGTTATGCCTCCAACGAGACCAAGACCCTTATGCCCATGCCACACTACCTGGCAAGCCGCCTGGCCGAGCGCCTGGCCACGGTGCGTCACGACGGCACCCTGCCCTACCTGCGCCCCGACGGCAAGACCCAGGTCACGGTGCGCTACGAGGACGGCAAGCCCGTCGAGGTCACGACCATCGTCATCTCCACGCAGCACGCCGCCGAGATCGAGGACATGGGCAAGATCAAGGCCGACCTCATCGAGCACGTCATCACCCCGGTCATGGCCGCCGAGAACATGCCGTGGGATAACGCCGACATCTATGTGAACCCCACCGGTCGCTTTGTCGTGGGCGGCCCCATGGGCGACACGGGCCTGACCGGCCGCAAGATCATCGTCGACACCTACGGCGGCTATGGCCGTCACGGCGGCGGTGCCTTTAGCGGCAAGGACTGCACCAAGGTCGACCGCTCCGCCGCGTATGCCGCGCGCTGGGTCGCCAAGAACGTGGTCGCCGCCGGCCTGGCCGACCGCTGCGAAGTCGAGCTTGCCTACGCCATCGGCGTGTCCAAGCCGCTGTCGATCATGGTCGACACCTTTGGCACCGCACATGTTGCCGAGGACAAGATCGTCGAGGCCGTGGAGAAGACCTTCGACCTGCGCCCGGGCGCCATCATCCGCGACCTGGACCTGCGCCGCCCCATCTACGAGAAGACAGCAGCCTACGGTCACTTTGGCCGCGAAGACCCCGACTTCACCTGGGAGAAGACCAACCGAGTCGAAGAACTCAAAGCAGCCTGCGGTCTGTAAGCTAACAAGAAAAGCCACAGCCAAATATCGATGTATCAGAAGAAGTACCGGCCCCAACCGGTACTTCTTTTTTTTAAACGGTGGTGAAGATGAGCCGACCTGGGACATGGAATAGGTCGCCAGCTGATGAATTTTGCAGCACGCGCGCCTCTACCATGTATCCTAAGTTCCGAGGGCTTTGGTATTTGGTCGGTCGCGAGTTCCGCACGAGCCGGAGGCCACTTAATGTGGCCTCCGTGCGAGCCAGGACTGTAGAGCAGGCGACCAAATACCAAAGCCCTCGGAACGACGGGATAAAGAAGGAGCAGCCATGGCAGGCAAGCCGCAAACACTAGCTACGACCTCGGCATTCGAGATCTTGGGGCCCGTCATGGTCGGCCCCAGCTCGTCGCACACCGCCGGCGCCCTGCGCTGCGCCCAGGTTGCCGCTAGCCTGCTGGAAGGCCGCATCACCAAGGTCACCTTTGGCCTGTGGAACTCCTTTGCCCATACCTACCGCGGCCACGGCACCGACCGCGCGCTCGTCGCGGGTATCTTGGGCCTCGATACCGACGACGAGAACATCAAGCAGGCCTTTGACCTCGCACGCGAGCAGGGTCTCGAGTATCACTTTGACATCAAGGGCGACGACGCCTCCATCCACCCCAACACCGTCGACATCGAGATGGTCGACGACACGGGCGCCACGGCACAGGTCCGCGGCGAGAGCCTCGGCGGCGGCAAGATGCGCATCAGCCGCATCAACGGCGTCGGCGTCGACATCTCGGGCATGTATTCCACGCTCTTCGTGGCGCACCAGGACGTTCCCGGCGTGCTCGCAGCACTCACGAACCTGCTCGCCTACGCACACGTCAACATCGCCTTCTGCCGCACCTACCGCACCGAGGTGGGCGGCCAGGCCTATTCCGTCTTTGAGACCGACGGCGCCCCCGACGACACCGTCGTCCCCATGCTGCGCAAGCTCGACAATGTCGATTACGCCACGTTTATCGAGCTCCCGGGCTCGGCCTCGTCGCTCTCCCCCGGTGTGTCGGCCAAGGAAATCTTCGACGACGGCGAGCAGCTGCTCGATGCGTGCGCCGAGCTCGGCCTAAATATCGGCGCCGTCATGGCCGTGCGCGAGGCGCGTCTAACCGGCGAGGCCCATGCTATCGCAGCCATGCGCCGCGTGCTCGACGTCATGCGCGAGGAGACCACGGCCCCCATCGCCAATCCGCAGCGATCGCTCGGCGGGCTTATCGGCGGCGAGGCCAAGCTCGTCGAAGCAACCC
>CABQKL010000169.1 GCA_902464645.1 uncultured Collinsella sp. | reverse complement strand
ACAGTCCTGCGCAAGACGAAGGCCACATTAAGTGGCCTTCTTTGCGTGCGGAACTCGCGACAAACTTAATGCCCGGCCCGTCGGGGCCGCACGGCACTTTGTAGAAGGCGGCTCGCTTTTCGGAACTGGGCTGATATTTTCTAGATGTAAGGCGCTCTTGGTCCTAATGGGCTTGGGGTGCCTTCGCGTTTCCTCAGCTCCGCACCCTGGCGGGTTCGAATCTCTCCGCTTGCTCACAAGAAAGCGCCCTGGGCCGTTATGGGCTCAGGGCGCTCAATTTTAATGGCTGGGACGGAGGGATTCGAACCCCCAACAGCCGGCACCAAAAACCGGAGTTCTACCGTTGAACTACGTCCCAATGTGTGGTGTTGCCCAAAAGCAACTCGTTTAGTTTACCTAATCTGCGAGGGCATCGCAAACGCCATCGAGCAGGCGTACGGCGAGTGTCTGCGCGTCGCTGGCCGTGAAGGTGCCGTTGTAGCGCGTCATGCCCGTGAGCTCAATGCGAATGCGTGCCGGCTTCTGCTGCGCGGCGACATTGGCAGTGCGGATGCGCTGGGCCAGGTTGTGGCACTCGGCGAGGGCAATCGTGGCGCGCGGTGCGGCGTCGGCGGGCAGCTCGTCGCTTGCGATCTCGAGCACCAGGTCAACGTCGGTTGGGACCTCGGAGTCGCAGAGCATCATGCCGCTGTTGTCGGTCGTTGCCGTGGCGATATTCCACATGCGCGACGCAACGCTGCGCGCGATGGGGTCCTCGCCGATAACGGCAATCTGGAAACGCTCGAGCACGTTGGCGGCGCGAGCAAAACCGATGCGGGACTCGGCTTCGGTGACCGAGGGCTTGCCCTCCCACACATGGTGCAGGCGGTTGATGTAGGCGTAGGTGTCCTGGAAGGCCATGCCGTCGGCAAACAGGCCGACATTTTCCTGGAACTGCTGCAGGGCGGCCTCGGTATGCGGACCAAAGTAGCCGTCGTCTTCGCCACAGGCAAAGCCCAAAACGTTGAGAGCGCGCTGCAGGGCCTGCACATCGGCGCCATGGAAATTGGGCATGCGCAGATAGAGAGTGCGGTCGCCCAGCTTATACGAAGCGTCTACAAGGGCGCTCCAGCAGGGGATATCGACGGCATGACCGGCAGCAAGGCCGCTGTCGAGCCTGAAGGTGCTGACGGCCTGCTCAGTGGTGGCTCCAAAGTACTTGTCGGTGACTTCGGCGGCATCAATCGTGTAGCCGAGCTGCAGAAGGCGGGACTGGACGTCCTCGACGGCTGCTCCCTGCATGCCCGTTGTAATAGGTTCCATGAACGAACCCCTTTCGGCGTACCATTCGTACTATTTGAGCGTGTGTCGGATAGACAACGCAAAGGGATGCATAAACATGCACTCAACAGTGTAGCAAGTTGTACCCAAATACGCTGCTGACAGGTTTTATAACCCCCGCTAGTTGAGTCGCTCCACAAAGAAATCTGCCATGGAGAGGAACAGCTCGCGTGCGTGCGGATCAAGCTCAACGTTTTCGATGGCCGCTTTGGCTTTAGCGGTCAGGTCGAGCGCGTAAGTGTGGGCGTAATCGATGGAGCCGGTCTGCTGGAAGATCTCCACGGCGCGTGCAAGTTGCACGGGGTCCTCGGTGCCCGAGGAAAGGATTGCCTCGACCTCGTCGTGATAACGCTCGTCTGACAGGGCGTGCACGGCGACGAGGGTGCGCTTGCCCTCTGTGATATCGGTGCGGAAGTCCTTGTTGGCGGCCTCTTTGGTGCCGATCAAGTTGAGCAGGTCGTCTTGAATTTGGAAGGCAAGGCCCGTGTGCAGGCCAAAGGCGCGCAGCGCCTCAATCTGCTCCTCGCTGCCGCCGCCGATAATGGCTCCGGCGGCAAGTGGCGTGGCTCCGCTGTAGTACGCGGTCTTGTGCGTCGCCATGTCCAGATAATCGTCGACCGAGATGTCAAAGCGCCCGTCGCGGACCCAACCCAGGTCGAGCGCCTGACCCTCGATGGTTCGGACGATCATCTCGGTGAGCTCGTGGAGCACGCGGAGTTTCACGTCTGCCTCGAGCGTGGGGTCGTCGAGAACCGTCTTGGTGACCATGGTGAGCGCTAGGTCGCCGCAGTTGATGGCAAGCCCCGTGCCCTCGGTAAGGTGCATGCAGGGCTTGCCGCGACGCAGTTGGCCGTTGTCGGCGATGTCGTCATGGATAAGCGCTCCCGATTGAAAGTGCTCGATAGCTGCCGCCGCGCTGCGGGCGCTCTCAAAGCTGCCGCCTACCGCGGTGGCGGCGAGCATGCAGATGAGCGGGCGGTGGCGCTTGCCGGCATTGGCCGTAAATGCCGAGAGCGGGGTATACAGGTAACGCTCGATATCGGCGGAAGTTGCCTGTCCGTCAAAGAACGTGGCCAGATAGTCGTTAATCTGGTCAAAGTGCTGGGCTAAAAAGCTGGTAAACGGACTGGACACGGGTTCTCGCATTCTTTCT
>CABQKL010000168.1 GCA_902464645.1 uncultured Collinsella sp. | reverse complement strand
GACCGCGGAATCATCGAAGTGCCAGCCACCCTGAACGATACGGTGGCCGATGCCATCGATCGTAAAGTCGGTCTTCTCGAGCTCCTCGAGCACACGCGCGATAGCCGAACGATGATCCGGGAAGGGGACCTCCTCGGTCTGCTTGGCGCCACCGTTCTCGGAGTGGCCAAAGATGCCCATGTCCGATCCGATACGCTCGCAGTTGCCCTTGGCGAAAACCTCGCGGGTATCGGTATCCAAAAGCTGATATTTAAGGCTTGAACTGCCGGCGTTGACAACAAGTACGTTCATGAGACTCCTTTGCAGTGCAATACGGCCGACGCAGACCCCTTAAGGCGGCCGTATTTTAATAAGAAGTTATCATATCTTGATAAATAGCTATCAGCATATCGCCCAACGAGCGCAAAAGAGGGACCGAACGGCGCTCGGTCGTCCAGCCCCTCCCCTCTTGCAATTACTTGCCGTTGACGATGCGCTCGACGTCGGAAGCGATCATGAACTCTTCGTCCGTGGGGATGACGAAAATCTTGACCTTGGAATCCTTGGCGGACAGGCACCAAGCGCCGTCGCCACGCAGGGCGTTGCGGGCGTGATCCATCTTGACACCCATAAAGGCCAGGCGGTCGGCCACGCCGGCGCGGACGGCCGGAGCGTGCTCGCCGATGCCGGCGGTAAAGACCAGTGTGTCCATGCCGCACATGGAGGTGGCCATCTCGGCGGCCTTGGCGGCAATCTTGTAGACGAACATATCGAAGGCGAGCTGGGCCTCGGGGTCGCCAGCAGCGGCGAGCTCCTCGACGTTGCGGCAGTCGTTGGTCTTGCCTCCGGTCACAGCCAAAAGGCCGGACTTCTTGTTCATCATCTCGTCGACCTCATCGAAGGTGTAGCCGCCCTCGCGCTGCAGGTAGCACACGGTAGCCGGGTCGATGGAGCCGCAGCGGGTGCCCATCATGACGCCGTCGAGCGGAGTGAGGCCCATAGTGGTATCCATGCACTTGCCGTCCTCGATGGCGCACAGGGAGGCACCGGAGCCGATGTGGCACACGACAACCTTGCGGGCCTCGCCGTTGGTCATCTCGGCGACCTTCTTGGAGATGTAGCGATAGCTGGTGCCGTGGGCGCCGTACTTACGGATGTGCAGCTTGTCGCAAACATCCTTGGGAAGGGCGTAGGTCTTGGCGACCTCGGGCATGTTGAAGTGGAAAGCGGTGTCATAGACCGTGACGTTGGGCAGGTCGGGATACTGCTCCAGGCAGAACTCGATAACGTTGGCCTCGGGGTTGTTGTGCAGCGGCGCCAGCGGGGCGACCTCACGGATCTTGGCGAGGACGTCCTCGTCGACAAGGGAGGAATCGCCAAAGTACCAGCCGCCTTGAACGATACGGTGGCCAATGCCCTCGATCTTGACGCCGTTGGCCTCGAGATCCTTCAGGACGGCCTCGATGGCGACCTTGTGGTCGGGGAACTCAATGTTCTCGGTCACCTTCTTGGAACCGTTGGCAGCGTGGGTGAAGGTACCGCCGGTAAAGCAGACGCGCTCGCAGGAGCCCTTTGCGGACACCTTATGGGACTTGGTGTCGATGACCTGATACTTAAGGGTCGAAGATCCCGCGTTGACGACCAGAACGTTCATGTGTCTCCCTACTAACAGGCGGTGTGGCGCCGCCAGGTTACATACGTTTCAATAATAAACCCAAACGCCCTCGCGCTCGGGTTTATTGCGTTGATATATAAGTTATCGGTGCCTAAATACTCATGGCCTTTGACTTGTAAGACCAAATAGCGCGGGGATATATACCAGGGAAGAAATCCCGAGCGCAACAAGCAATACGACTCGAATGCCCGCAACGCTACTCAACGCAGCGTTGAGCAGATAGAAAAGAACGGCACCCACCGCCACCATCTGGCTTTGAACCGAAATCAGCGAACAGCGCATCGATGAATCGGCAGCATTTTGGAAAACTGAGTATTTGATTGGGGCAAACAACGAGTACGCAACCGTCTGCAGCACATAGAACGCGGGCAGCAAATTAGCCGGAGTAAGAGGAATCAAAAACAAAGCTGTCAATACTAAGCGAATGATGCCGCAAATACGCGCAAAACGGCCCTTGTCGACACGAGCAATCACACTGGGCACAATAAACCCTATGGAGGCGGAGGCAAGGAGCTGGACCGCAATGGTCACGCCCGAAGCGACGGCATTCATTCCGCGGTCTGCAAGCAACAGTGAGAAGAAGTCTTCTAGCGCGACGAAGGCAAATGCCTGAGAACAGTCCATGATGAACGCTGACCGAAGAATGCCATTACCCGCAATAGCGGCACCGATCATCCTCGGGCTCATTCCATGCCCAGGTGTCACCGCAGCGCTCTCTCTTCTCGCCTCAGGAATACAGACAACGACAACCAATGTCAGCACCATTGTGATGATATCGACCGAAAGCCCAATGAGATACTCGCCAGCGGACGAAATGAAACCGCCCACACAAGCGGAGAGGGCATAAGAGGCATA
>CABQKL010000167.1 GCA_902464645.1 uncultured Collinsella sp. | reverse complement strand
ATATCACGAACCTTGCCACGGGAATCCGGACGACGCTCCATCGTTGTCACGTGAGTCACTCCTTACCTAAATACGACAGAAATGCGGGTTCTTTCCCGCATGTTTTCGCAAACTCGGAGCGGCAGGGACGTAGCCCCTCCTTCACCGAATAGCGAAAAGCTAGTGCTCCATTGTAGTAGATGCCGCGTCCGCCGTGTGCTCGCGGGGCAGATGAATCGTAAAAGTCGTACCCTTTCCAAGCTCCGACTCCACGGATATGTAGCCATGGTGACGCTCGACGATCTGCTTGGTCACGGCGAGGCCAACGCCCAGGCCGCCAGCTTCGCGGGCGCGGCTGGCATCGGCGCGCCAAAATCGTCCGAAGATACGCGACAGATCGTCCTTGGCAATACCGATACCGGTATCCGAAACGGCAATACTGACATGTTTGCGGTCACTGAGCACCGACACTACGACCCAACCGCCCTCGGGGGTGTAGCGCATGGCGTTGCTCATGAGGTTGATGACGCACTGCGTGATCATGTCGGGATCGGCCTCGACGACATCATCGTGACCCTGAGTCTCATCCGCAAAGCGAAGGCGAAGGTCGCGGTCGGCAAACAGACGCTCCTGGCCGTTCACAATCGATCGCACGAACGGAACCATGTCCACCGGTTCGAGATTGAGCGGCGCCGTGCTGTTTTCCATGCGCGATAGGTCGAGCATCTGCTGCACCAGACGGGCCAGGCGACGCGTCTCGGAAGCAACGGTTTCCAAATGCTCGTCGTCTGTGGGATACACGCCGTCCTGCATGGCCTCGACCGTTGCAAGCATGGCCATAAGCGGCGTGCGAAGCTCATGTGCGACATCCGAAGTCAGGCGCTTCTCGTGCTTCATATCCTTCTCGAGCGAAGTGGCCATCTCGTCAAAGGTCTCACCCAGCTGATCGATTTCGTCATCGCCGCGCAAACCGGTACGAGCGGACAGATCGCCGTCGCGAATTTGCTTGGCCGTGCTGGTAATACGATGGATCGGCTTGGTAAGCATGCGCGACACGAGCGATCCGATAACGACCGAGATGCAGACGGCCACAACCGCGGCAAGGGCCATGGCGTTAAAGGTCTTCTCTCTGAATGCTGAGTCTGCCTTGGTGAGCAGGGCATCGGAGCCAATGGCCCATAGCTTCACCTGTCCGACATGCTCGCCAGAAGACGTTATGATTTCGACGTTGGCGACGCTATCGGAGTCGGTGGGCGCCGACGAGACCGGACTATGCGAGGCCTTTTTACCGCTCGAGCTGCTCGACGGTGATTCGCTCTCGCGCACATCGGCGGTCGCACTTGCCGAAGGCCATGAGTCGTCATAGACGACAACGCCCTTCTTGTTGACGACCTGCATACTCAGGTCGTCGGACACCAAGCTCGATGTCGCGACCGCACGCAGCTCCCCCGCGGTCCAAGAACCGTTTTCCTCATATGACGTTGCCAACTTTTCGGCAGCGGAATTGGCGATTTCGACAATATTGGAGCGCGTGTAATCCGTAAAAACCGTGCCCCATACAACGGAGACTACGCCCACCAGCACCAATACCGTCATGAGCGATGTCAGAGCAAAAGCCAGGGCCATACGCGAGGGATAGCTCATCGTCGGCCGTGAATCGGAACGAGGCGTGTTCCAACTAGCCTTGGAACCCGCCTCGTTCTCCTGCTTATGCTTTTGCCCGATTTCAAAGCGCGCAGGTGTCATATGTGATTTCCTTTATTTCTCGTCCGACTTATCGGTCTTGGTCGGGGCCTCGAAGCGGTAGCCGACACCGTGGACGGTGTAAAGCCACTTGGGCTTCTTGGGGTCGTCGCCCAGCTTGGCGCGAAGGTTCTTCACGTGGCTGTCGATGGTGCGCTCGTAACCCTCAAAGTCGTAGCCGAGCACCTTCTCGACCAGCTCCATGCGGTTGTAGACGCGGCCGGGGTGACGGGCAAGCGTGGTGAGCAGCTTAAACTCGGAGGCCGTCAGGTCGACTTCCTTGCCCTCGACCAAAATCTTGTGGCCCGAGATGTCAATGACCAGATCGCCAAAGTCGAGCACCTCAACGGCGGGCTCATCGGCCTGGTGAGCACGGCGGAACAGGGCACGGACGCGGGCGACGAGCTCGCGAGGCGAGAACGGCTTGATCAGGTAGTCGTCGGCGCCAAGCTCGAGGCCGATGATGCGATCCTCGATCTCGCCCTTGGCGGTAAGCATGATAATGGGCACATCCGAGGTATCGCGAATAGTGCGGCAAACGCGCTCGCCGGGAATCTTGGGGAGCATAAGGTCGAGCACAACCAGGTCGAACTGGTGCTTCTCGAACTCCTCGATCGCAGACTGGCCGTCGCCGACGCCAACGACCCAGTAGCCCTCGCGCTCGAGATAGGCAGCGACAGCGTCACGGATTGCCTTCTCGTCCTCGACCAGCAGAATCTTTTTTGCATCTGAAGCCATAACACGGCCCCCCTGTCTCAATTAGCTAAGAACAAGCCCATTTTAACGCACCT
>CABQKL010000166.1 GCA_902464645.1 uncultured Collinsella sp. | reverse complement strand
CGCGTGCCGGTGAGGAGATTCTTGCGGTTGGCGTTTTCGCCGCAGAGCGACCAGGCGATAAGGTGGCAGCGGTTGTAGAGGCTCTGGCCCGGAACAAAGTCATAGCGTTGCTGGTGCCATCCGGCGGGGTGGATACGCGAGATATCGCCGCGCTTACCCTGACCGAGCGATTCGGGGCCCACGCAGGCGAGCGCCTTACGGGTGCGGCCCAAGCTGTCGAGCTTGGTGAACTTCTTAAAGCAGCCCTCTTCTGCAGCGCGTTCGTATTCATCGAGTGTGAATGACGGCGTGCCGAGCGGGTGCGTACTGTCGGCGCGAAGGGCAACGTAGGGATTGCCGGCGTAGTCGGGAATGCTGCTGAGATATACGCCGCGGGCGCGGTCGAGATCGGGGTTTTCGACCTCGTCGATGGGGGTAACGGTACTGTCGGCTGAGCCGTCGTCACCGGTGTCGGTTGCGGCGGAATCGGAGCCATCGCCAGAGGCTTGGCTATTTTGAGAGTCCGAGGGGCTCGCTGTTCCCGATTCGAGTCGGGCAACCAGGTCTGCCTCGTCGTCGGTGCGGCTGGGACTCTCGTTTTGTTTCTCGGCCAGAGCTACCGCCTGCTCATCGCTTTGCGGCGACAGCAGCTTGGGCGCTCCGTCGAGCGACCCTGTGAACAGTGCAAACCCCAGCACCACGGCGGTGCCGATGGAAAGCACTTGCTTGTAGGCGGACTTGCGCGACATTGAGGCTCCTGGATGGACGGTTGGGAGTCTACCAGTCTAGCAGGAGCCGGCAGAGGCCGTCCCGCCGAACAAATACTCATGATTTGGAATAGGCGCTACTGATTCATTTGCCTCATATGGAGCTGCGGCGGTTGTGTATATGGGGCTGTCCGGCGTTTCACCAGATAAAACCTGCCAAAATAAATCTGTCCCTTTTTGGCAAGTTACTGATTCATGTTGCCGTGGATGTAGGGGGTGACCTCGGGGGAGACGTGGTCGCAGCCCAGCTCGTGCAGTGCGGACTCGATGGTGGCGGGCAGCGGGGTCTTGCCCTCGGCATCGACGGCGGTGCCGCCGAGGGCGGCAATCTTGACGACATCTGCGGGTGCGGCCTCGATATGCATGCAGCCGCCGACCAAGCGCGCGCGAACCTGGGCCAGGTCAAGATCGTGCAGGTAATCCTCGCAGGTGCGGATTAAATCGACCTTCTCGCGCGTAAGCTCCTCGCCCGTGGGGACGCGGGTGGCAAGGCAGGCTCCCGCCGGCAGGTTCCAGACGGGATAGCCCCATGCGCGCAGCAGCTTGCGCTCTTCGTCCTTGGTAAAGCCGACCTCCATAAGAGGGGAGCGTACACCGAGCTCTTCTGCCGCGCGCATGCCAGGGCGGTAGTCACCGCGATCGCTTGCATTGCTGCCATCGATGACGGTGGAAAAGCCCAGCGACTTGGCGTGGTTGACGATGGCGGTAAAGCCGGCCTGCTTGCAGTGGTAGCAGCGATTGGCGTCGTTGCAGGCTACTTGGGGGAGCTGCAGCTGATCGACCGAAAGATTGAGCACGGGGAGCTTAAAATGCGGCCCCTCATTGGTTTGTCCGTCAACGGATCGCTCAAACGAGGTTTGTTCGGGCGTGCCGATGAGCGGCGTGGTGAGGTGAACGAGAAGCGTGCTGGCAGGCATAATGCGGGCGCAGACCGCGGCCAAAAAGCTGCTATCGACGCCACCGGAAAAGCCGATGGCGACGCGTCCGTATGCCAAAAGCAACTGCTCGAGCGTCGCGAGTTTGTCCTGAAGCTCCTCTGCAGGTGCAGTAGTGTCTGAAAGCATGAAACGATCCTTACCATTGAGTACTCGGTCGAAAACTATAATCCTACCGAGCTGCCTGTCATAAGACTTCCGCTTATGTAACGAAAGTGCAATATGCTATATACGTTATATACAAGTTTGTAAAGTGCGGTAGAGTGGCAGTAATGCAATCCGGTGAGGGGGCCGATATGATCAAGGCTGTTATTTTTGACATGGACGGAACGCTGGTCGATACCGAGCGTTTGGGGATTAAGGCCTGGAAGGCAGGCGCCGCTGAGCTGGGGCTCGCGATTGATGAAGCGCTGATCCATCAGTTTATCGGCCGCACGCTGCCCGATGTTATGGACATCCTCGATAGGCATTATGGCAGCCACGAAACCACCGAGGCGATCTATCGTCGCCACAAGGAGATTCGCGACGAGATGGTCAAGACCGAACTGGAACTTAAGGCCGGCGCCGCCGAGTGCCTAGACGAGCTGCTGGCTGCGGGCTATCACGTGGGCCTAGCGACGTCGTCGCGCCTCGTTACGGCCGAGCGCAACCTTAAGATGGTCGGTCTTTTTGACAAGTTTGAAACGGTAACGTGTGGCGAGGACGTCGTGCACGGCAAGCCCGACCCCGAGATGTATCTGCTCGCCTGCGAGCGCGCGGGCTTTGCCCCCGAGGAATGTGCTGTGGTCGAGGATTCGCGCAACGGCTGCGTCTCGGGCATCACGGCCGGATGCCATGTCTTCGCCGTCCCCGATATCGTGCCGCTGCCGCAGGACGTGGTGGATGGCTGCGAGGCCGTGCTCGATACGTTGTTCGA
>CABQKL010000165.1 GCA_902464645.1 uncultured Collinsella sp. | reverse complement strand
CGCCCTGTCGGAGCTCAACGCCCTCGTTAACCGTCGCCACGGCAAACATGTCGGCGCCGGCCGAATACATAATCTTGGCGCACTCAACAGCTCCATGACCATAAGCGTCGGCTTTAACCACGCAGCACAGGCGCTGACGCGGATTCAGCAAATTCTTATAGGCCCTCGTGTTGCGGCGAAGCGCCCCGCGGTCGATCTCGACCCAGGACCAACGCGTCAAATCGGCTTTATTCATAATTAGTCATCCGACCCTTCGTCCGTGATTCCCAGATCATCGAGCGCATCCTTTGCCGCCAACTCCATGGCGGGACCGATCAAGTCGATAAGATCGGTCGCGATAACGCTCTTCTCGCCAAACTCCGTCGCCGCGGCAAAACCGGCATAGCTATGAAGCGCGACGGCATACGAGTACAGCAGCTCCCAGCGGTCCATCTCATCGCGCATGGTGGCTAGCGTGCCGGCCAGAATACCCGCAAGGACGTCACCCGAGCCAGCGGTCGCCAACGACGCCGGGCCAGAGAGCGGCAGCAGCACGCGCTCAACACCGCAAATGGCCGTCGTCGGGCCCTTAGCGATAACAACGAGGTTATCGGAACCGGCGGCCCAGACAACCTTTTGCGCGGCGGTAATCGCGGTTCCAAGGTCATTGACCTCATCACCGGCGACGAGACGCGAAAGCTCACGATAATGTGGCGTCATAACGAGCGGCTGCTCACGACGATACATCTCGGGATTACTGTCGATGCCATCGATTGCAATCTTGGCAAGGCAGTTGAGAGCATCGGCATCCAAGATAAGCGGTACGTCGAGCTCAAGCAGACCCGAAACCACCTGCATGGCACCGGCAGATGTCGTCACGCCGGGACCACACAGCACGCAGCTATATTTCTTGGCAATCTCACATACCGTCATGCGCGCAGCGGCACCAAAAGAACCGCGGGAATCAGATGGAATAGCAAAGACCGGAATCGAGGGGAGCGCCATGCGGATAAGGTTGGCACACGCATCCGGAGTCGCGACTGCCACATAGCCGGCGCCTGCGCGGGCAGCGGACTTGGCAGCCATAATGGCCGCACCAGGATACTGCGCCGATCCGGCAACAATGAGCACCGAGCCGCGCGAGTACTTATCGATATTCGTAGGCAGCGGAGCAAAATAGTCCACAAGGTCACCGGGTTCCACGATCTCGGCAGCATGGTCGACATCGTCAATAACCTCATCAAGGCGGTCATACAGACCGCCGCAGACCAGATCGCCTGCATATTCGGGACCGTCAGCGCTGTATAAGCCGATCTTGGGAGCAATCATCGTCACCGTACGCTCGGCACGAATGCAGTCGTCATCCACCACACCCGTCTCGGCATTCAGGCCCGAAGGAACATCGATGGAGACAACGCGATCGGCATTTTCATTGACCGTGGGGATCCAGATTGAAAACGGCGCACGAAGATCACCATGAAAACCGGTACCAAAAATGGCATCGACTACAACATCAGCCTTATCAATCAGCACCTCCAGCTCATCACGAGAGGGGCCGACACACACATGCACGTCGCGACCAGCAGTACGACGGGCGACATGACGAGCGAGAGCGGCAGGGATCTCATCCGGCTCAACCGGAGAGACGATATCTACATCAACGCCCTTATGCGTCAGAATGTCAGCGGCAACCCAGCCATCTCCGCCATTGTTGCCAAAACCGACCAATACAAGAACGCGATCGGGGTTGAGCTTTAAAATCTCGTTGGCAGCAAATTCGCCCGCCAACTCCATGAGTTCGGCCTTCGAGGTACCCTCACGCTCGATAATATCTTCGAGGCGAACGACTTCCTCGGTACTCAAAACCGGTTTCATCTATGCTCCTAGCGCATCTTGCGGATCATCATCCAGATGTTCCGACAAAGCAGATTGTTGCAGCTGTTCGAGCTCGTCTAAGACAGAACGAGCCTCTTTAAATGTCTGAGCAACGCGCTCCTTCGTGCTCACCTTTTCTTCCTTGGGTTTAGGTCGAGCATCCTCGGTGATCGCAATGGCATTAGCAACAGCCAAGTCACCCGTCAGAGTAATAGAAAGAGCGACCTCGACAACGCCCAATTCCTGGGCGATTTCGAGAGCACGGCCCGAAAGCAGCGCTTTTGGCTTGCCGAGCTTATCGCGCGTTACGGAAACGTCTTTACGGCCAACGCCCTGGCTAAAACCCGTACCAAGCGCCTTAAGTACCGCCTCGCGAGAAGCAAAACGACTGGCATAATGCGCGGCAGGACGAGACGAGGCATCGCAATACGAACGTTCTTCATCGGTAAACACGCGCCGAGCAAACGCGGGCGTCTTCTCAAGGATTGAATTCATTCGGGAAATCTCGACGATATCAACGCCGATTCCGGCTTCGGCCATAATCACCTCCATGCTGCACAGACTATGACATTGTAGCCCGTTCGCAGAAGATGCAACAAACGAGGGTCAAAAACACAGCGACAGTGGAGTGATGGCCCTATAAGCGCAAAAAAGGGGGAGGCCGCGAGGCCTCCCCCTTCTACATTCCCAATGGCGGCTCGGTGCCGTCCACCGGTCAGCGGCGCCCTGGCCTCCCACGGGCTGACCCC
>CABQKL010000164.1 GCA_902464645.1 uncultured Collinsella sp. | reverse complement strand
GAAGCTGCCTGCGCACTTAAGCCGCGCCGCATCACCTATATCAGCTGCAACCCCGCGACCCAAGAGCGCGACCTGCACCAACTCCTCGACGGAGGCTATCGCCTGCTCAAGATTACGCCGGTCGACATGTTCCCTCATACCGACCACACCGAGACCGTCGCGGTCCTCGAACGCCGCTAATTCTCCGGCACAGGAAAGGGGGCGGCCCGCCTGGACCGCCCCCTTTCATTGGGCATATGAGTCTCGTTACATCCCCTTGCGCAGGTCGCACACGCCGGCTGCCGCCATCTCGCGCAGCAGCGTCTCGCGGTCGCGTGTCACGATCAGGTCCAGCGGGAAGTGAATCTCGTCGAGCAACTTGCGGGCGTGATCGAGCTTGCCAATGGCCATACCAATGTGGGCATCGGTCGACACACCAATACCCACGCCCAGCTCGGCGCAACGCTCGGCAATCTTGCGGCATACGGCCCAATGCTCAGTGTCGACACCGTGTTCAAGACTATGGTTGTTGATCTCGATAATCTTGTGCTTGGCCTTAGCCGCCAGCAGCACCTCGTCGATATCGAACGACACGCCCGAGCGACCCGTGTGGCCCAGCATAAACACCTTGGGGTGCTCCAGGGCATTGATATACATCTCGGTCGTCTGGGCCAGCGTCGCGCCTTCAGCGAACTGCGGATTATGCACGCTTGCCACCAAATAATCCAAATTGCGCGTCACCAAATCGAACAGCGAATGCTGGTGACTGTACGAATCGCCGGCAATATTGAGCGACACGGGAATGTTCTCGCCAAACAAGCTTCCGTCCAGCGAAACGATATCGGCCTCGGCGCCGCGAAGCACCAGCACGCCGCTCCAAATGCGCGGCCAGATATCCTGGTTGATAAAGAACTGGTAACTGCGCAGGTCATTAGGGCAAGCCGTAACCATAGAGCTCAGATGGTCGGCAGATCCGAGCACCTGCAGACCACGCTCCGCCGCCCAGTACACATTCTCCTCAATGGTCGAATATGCATGCGCAGAGAACATCGTATGAGTATGAATGTCACAAGAAAGCAGGTAGGGCATCGGGTCTCCTTATCTGGCATGGCCGTTGCTTATATTCATTGTACGCATAGCCTTCGATAGTCGTAAAACCACTCCATCCCAAAGACACAACGTCCATGACAACGGGGTCCGGCTTAGCACCAAACCCCGTTTCACGTAAAACATTGTAGGCAGAGCGCTTTACTTTTAACGATACTCGTCCGCCAACTGTTTCCAAGCGGGTAGCGAATTGATGATCGTTTCGTAACTCACGCAATAGCCCAGGCGGAACCAGCCCGGCATACCAAAGCTGTCCGAGGGAACCGCAAGCAACTCATACTTCTTTGCGCGCTCGCAAAACGCATTCGCATCGGGCTCGAGCGCCTTCACCCACAGGTAGAAAGCACCGTCCGGCTCAACATAGGTATAGCCGTAGTCCGCCAAGGCGTCGGTAAGCGCCGTGCGGTTGCGAGCATAGGCCTCGATATCGCTCGGCTCATCGATGCAATCGATAATCACGCGCTGAAAGAGCGCCGGTGCACATACAAAACCCAGCGTACGGGCAGCACCCGCAACAGCCGGCATCAGACGCGCAGCCTGCGGATTGGTGTTGGGAACCAAGATCCAGCCAACGCGCTCACCCGGCAGCGACAGCGACTTAGAATACGAGTAGCACACCACGGTGTTCTCGTAGATCGAGGGCACCCAAGGCACCTCGGCACCGTACACGATCTCGCGGTACGGCTCATCCGAGATGAGCATAATCGGATTCTCGGGATCACGCCGAGCGTTGGCCTCGCGCAGAACATTGGCCAGTCGCGTCAGCGTGTCGCGCGTATATACGGCACCGGTCGGGTTGTTGGGCGAGTCGATGATGACGGCCGCCGTCTTTTCGCTGATCGCCTTGAGCACGTTGTCCACGCTCAGCTGGAACGTGTCTTCATCGGCGAGCGCCTCGACACACGTGCAGCCGGCCTTCTCAATCCACACGCGATACTCCGGGAAGTACGGGGCGATAACAACAACCTCATCGCCCGGGTTCGTAACGGCGTTGAGCGTGCAGGTGAGCGAAGCCGCGGCACCCACCGTCATAAAGACGTCCTTGCCCTCATAGCTCGTGCCAAAGCGACGGTTGAGCGATTCGGCGACGGCCGCTCGACATTGCGGCAGGCCCGGTGCGGGGGTGTAGCCGTGCAGCTGGTCGCTCGGCAGCTCCAAGGCCTTCTTAATGGACTCAGCCACAGCAGCGGGCGCCGGAACACTCGGGTTGCCCAGCGAAAAATCGAATACGTTTTCCGCACCGATCTGTGCCTTGCGCTCAAGACCATAGCTAAAGATCTCACGGATGATGGAGCTTTCCGCACCGCGAGCATACATAGTTTCGTTGATCATCTGTTCCCCTTTCGCATAGGCGCTATTGTACGCTTTAGTCGAGCAAAGTGCCGCAGCAATGTTAATTGGGTATTGATTGGGGACAGACTTAAATCCGCGAAAACGCACATTTAAGTCTGTCCCCAATCAACAGATGGCCCCATATCGCTCAATCAGAACCACCCTTAAAAAGGGTGGTTTGCTCTTAGGGTATAACCCACGGGCC
>CABQKL010000163.1 GCA_902464645.1 uncultured Collinsella sp. | reverse complement strand
GCCGCAGTTAGTGCAGTTGATAAAGGGGTAGTGATAGCGTCGGTCGGCGGGGTCGAACAGTTCGCGCAGGCAGTCGTCACAGGTGGCGATATCGGGGGAGATGAGCGTCGTGTGGGCAGTTTGATCCTGCGACGCCACAATGCGAAAGCCCTGCTCATCGTCGGCATCCCAAGTGTCGGGCTTCAGGTCTGCAACAGCGACATGCTCAACGCGGGCTGCGGCAGGCGCGTGCTCCGACAGCGCGGCGACAAAGCCGTCGAGTGCCTCGACCGAAGCATGCGCCTCGATGTGCACGCCATCGCCCGCGTTGAGCACCCAGCCGCAAATGCCATGCGCCATAGCCTCGCGATACACAAATGGCCGCATGCCAACGCCCTGCACAATGCCCGTCACATGAATATGCACATGCCGCATGTGACACCCCTCATCAAAACCGACCAAAAAGGGACAGGTTTATTTTGGTAGGTAAAACTTCTAAACCTGCCAAAACAAACCTGTCCCTTTTTGGCAGGTGCGCTGCGGGAAATCCCGCTATAGCCCCAGACTTTGCCTGGTGGCGGCGCAGGTGAGCTCGCCGTGCTTAACGCCGCGCAGGCCCAGCAGGCGGTCGGCCAGTTCGTAGACGCGCTCGCCGCGACCCTTGAGCGCCAGAATCTCCAGACAGTTGTGGTGATCCAGATGCACGTGCATCGTCGATACGATCTCGTCGGTGTAGTCGTGCTGCACCTCGTCCAGGCGGCGCGTCAGGTCGCCGGTGTGATGGTCGTAGATCATGGTGAGCGACCCGATAACGTGCTCATTGGGCGTGCGCATTTGCTCTTTGGCGATTGAGGCGCGAATCAAATCGCGCACTGCCTCGGAGCGGTTGGCCACGTCGCCGCGGCGTGCGATCTGCTCGTCAAAGCGGCGCAGTAGGTCATCGGGCGCGGTGACCGAAAAACGGACCAGCTCGGAGCCGCCGCCGCAACGGCAGCTCGCCTCGTCGCCCGTGCCGTTGCGGTGGTCGTGCCCGCAGCCGTGCTCGTGTTCGTGTTCGGACACCCTACACCAGCTTTACGGAGCCGACGGAGTTGTGGTCAGCCTCGATGGCTTCCTCGTAGCCCTCGAGCGCGTCATGCGCCTCGTGCAGTGCGGTCATGGCAGCTTCGAGCTTGGCGCCAATGCGCTCCATGTCAAAATTCTCGGTCGCATGCAGCAGCTGATGGCTCCACTCGTGGGCGAGCTCGATGGTGTCGTCGACCTGCTTGACGCTCATGGCAAGCTGACTCATGTTCATTCCGACGTCATGCATGGGAAATCTCCTTATGCTCGGGGCAATCCAGTGGTTCAGATTCTACTACGCCCGCACGGGGCGCTACCGCATAAGAAAACGGGTGCGAGTCCGTCTGACCCGCACCCGTTCACTGGGGGCTGTTTGTATCTACCATACTATCCGTGGTCGCACGCGGTACACCCAGAAGTCCGGCGAGCGGTGCAAAAGCGCTCATGGACGGCGGCAGGACGCCAAAATGTAACCAGCGTATTACAGGTGCTTCTCCAGCAGTGCCTGCAGCCTTGCCTTGGGCAGCGCGCCGACCGAGCGGTCGACCTCCTCACCGTTCTTAAAGACAATCAGCGTGGGGATGCTCATGACGCCAAACTTCATGGCCAGGTCCTGATTGTCATCGACGTTGCACTTGGCAACGGCAAGCTTGCCGGCCAGCTCGTCGGCTACCTCGTCCACGATGGGCGAGAGCGATCGGCAGGGCCCGCACCAGGGCGCCCAAAAATCAACCAGTACGGGAAGGTTGCCGTTAACGACGGAATCGAAGTTCTCGGGGGTAATCTGCTTAATGTCAGCCATGGTGACCTCCATGATGCGACGCGGCTCGGCCGCGTAAAACTCAGTACGACCGTGCTTATACCCAACGACCCGCAAAGCAACCACTCACGGGCGGCTCTTTTATATAATGGTGGGCACGCAAACGATTGGAGAGCGCATGCCCACGTCACAAAGCCAGAAAAAAGAAGCCATCGCCCAGGCGGCCGAGCAGGAGCTTGCATCGCTTGCGGCCCGTGGCGTGCGCATCGCGGGCAACGCGTGCTCGCCGATCGTACTGGTCAAAGGCGATTTGGATGATGCCGAGCGTTCGGGCGGCGAACTTGCCGCCGGCGCGGATGGTGCCGCATTGCGCAAGGCGCTCGGGGCAATCGGTTACGCGCCCGAAGATTTTTGTGTGCTGGCGAGTGTTGCCGGCGCAGGCGACGGAGCTGTGGCGGTGGGCCACGCCCTGCCGTGCGACCTGTTCCGCGAGGCGCTTGAGGCCTTGGACCCCGAGGCGGTGCTGCTGCTCGATAACAGCGCGGCCGATGTCATGCGCGAAACCTACGCCGACATGCTCGTGGCGATTGATGACTTCGACACCGCCATGCTCAAGCCCGGTCTGATCGCCCATGTGCAGGGCCGCCGCGTGCTCGCGCTCGATGGCTTTGAGGCGGCGCTGACCGACAAAGCGGCCAAGCAGCGCATGTGGGCCTATATCAAGCAGCTGACCCCGGCGGCTGCTCCACTGTAGCGGATTGGCGCCGGCGAGCGATTGCCTGGCGGGCATGCCGTCGACCATGCGCGGCGGCCGTCCAAAGATGCCTCCTACGCTATCGAGAGCTCGGCTATCCTCAGTTTGCCAGTTCGAAAATGGGCCTGCCGCATGATCGAATCTTTATTTCAACTTTACACCTAGGTTTACAGCTGTCTTGTCAGCTGTAAAC
>CABQKL010000162.1 GCA_902464645.1 uncultured Collinsella sp. | reverse complement strand
TACTCGTCCCCATCAACGCTTATGCGGTGTATGGTAGCACGGTCAACGCCGCCGAAAAACCCTCAACACTGGTTTTATACGTTCGAAATTTCTCGCTATTACAGCCCTTCTCTAGGAGCAAAATACCTGAAAGCACTCTATCTCACGAAAGAAGGTACCTATGCGCACAATTGGAATGAGCGACTATACCGTCGGCGAGGACTGCTTTGACGAGCTGCCCGCCGCACTGGCGGAGTACGGAGCGGCCAAGGTCGCGATCATCGGTGGCAAGCGGGCACTGGCCGCAGCACTTCCCGGTATCGAAGCTGCGCTGGCGGGTACCGACGTCGAGATTCTGGAGACGCGCGTCTACGGTACCAACAGTACGCGCGCCAATATCGCCAAGGTCGTAAACTCCCCCGCCTGTCAGGAAGCCGACGTGCTCATCGCCTGCGGCGGCGGCAAGGCACTCGATACCGTCAAGACGGCGGCCATCGAGCTCAAGAAGATCGTCTTTACGGTACCGACGATTTGCTCCAACTGCTCGGCCGCGACCGCCATTGCCGTTGTCTACAACGACGACGGCTCGCTTGAGGGCTATTCGTACCCCAACCGACCGGCGCACATCTTCATCAACCCCAAGATCATCGCCGAGGCACCGGCGGAGTACTTCTGGGCCGGCGTGGGCGATGCCCTGTCTAAGCAGCCCGAGGTCGAGTACGCCACGAGCGCCGGTAATTTGGAGCACACCGCCGGTCTTGGCCTGGCACTCGCCCACACCTGCTCCGAGCCGCTGTTTACCTACGGCGTCCAGGGTCTTGAGGACGTGCGCCAGGACCTGTCGAGCGAGGCCGTCAAGCAGATCGCGCTCGACATCGTGGTCAACACGGGCTACGTCTCCAACCTGACCAACCAGAACGATTACTACTACAACTCGAGCGTGGCGCACGCGTTCTACAACGCCACCTGCAGCATTCCGCGCGAGGGCTCCTACCTACACGGCGAGGTCGTGAGCCTGGGCGTGCTCGTGTTGTTCGCCTACACGGGAGACACCGAGAACCTTAAGCACTATGCCGCCTTTAACAAGCAGATGGGCCTGCCCGTGACGCTAGAGCAGGTCGGCCTTTCCGAGGCCGATATCCCTGCCCTGTGCGAGTTCGCACACGCCACCAACGAGTGGAAACAGGGTAACCCGGAGCCCTTCACCGACGAAAAGTTCGCCGCCGCTATCAAGGCCGCCGACGCCTACGGCCATGCGCTCTAGGACTGGCCCAAAACCACCACAAAGGGGACAGGCACCTTTGTGGTGGTTTTTTATTGCTCAAGTATTTTGGGGTCGAACTCGCTAGCCGGAATGACGCGGTAGCCGTGACGCAGCAACAGATCGACGAAAACGCCGTTGCCCGCCGTGAGCTTACCGCTAAAGGTGCCATCGTAGATGCGACCTGCGCCGCACGAGGGGCTGCGGTCCTGAAGGATGCACGCGACTATCTCTTCCGGTCCGCCTGCCTGCTCGCACATATCGAGCGCACGTTGAGCGCCCAGACGAAATTCGCGATCGACCGAGATGCCCTCGCAGGTACGAACTTCTCCGTTCACAATCTCGGACGGCTTGCGCGGCGTGGGCAGGCCCCCAAAGACCTCAGGGCACACGAGGAGGACCTCGGTCCCCGTGCGCTCGCAAGCCTCGACCAACGCGCGGTGGTAGTTATCGAGCCCGTTATACTTGCAGCTCTCGCCCATCAAGCAGGCGCTCACCACGATCTTCAATTCCATCCCTCTCAAGCAAAACGCCCCATTTGAGAAAGCTGCTCAAATGGGGCGTCGGCGTTTACTGGCTCGGCCGCGGCGTTACTGCTGCTTGGGCATCAGCGGATTCTCGCGCGTGAGGAGGTTCATGAACTCCTCGCCCGTGATGGTCTCCTTCTTATACAGATAACGAGCCAGCTCGTGGAGCTTAAACTTGTTCTCCTTCAGAATCTGCAAAGCGCGGTCGTGCGCATCCTCGATCAGCTTGGCGACAATCGCGTCCACGCGCTCGGCCGTACCGGGAGCGCAGGTGAGCGACGTATCCTGGTTGAGGTACGCATTTTGGACAGTACCGAGCGCCATCATGCCAAACTCATCGGACATACCAAAGCGTGTCACCATGTTGCGGGCGAGCTTGGTTGCTTGCTCGATATCGTTGGCTGCGCCGGTCGTCATCTCGCCAAAGATGAGCTCCTCGGCGGCACGTCCGCCGCAGTAGACAGCGAGCTTGTCCAGCACCTCCTGGCGCGTGGTCAGGAAGCGCTCATCCTCCTCGACCTGCATGGTGTAGCCCAGAGCACCGCTCGTGCGCGGCACGATGGTGATCTTGGTGACCGGCGCAGAGCCCTTCTGGCGGGCTGCGACGATAGCATGGCCGATCTCGTGGTAGGAAACGACCTGCTTCTCGTGGTCGGACAGCACCGTGGACTTACGCTGCTGACCAGCAATGACGACCTCCACCGACTCCTCAAAGTCGTCCTGGGTCGCTCGCTTGCGACCTTCGCGGACCGCGCGCAGGGCGCCCTCATTGATGATGTTGGCCAGGTCGGCACCCGAGGCGCCGGGCGTGGCGCGGGCAATCGCGGTCAGGTCAATCGGCGGCTCCGTCTTCACGCTCTTGGCATGCAGTTCAAGAATGTTCTTGCGGCCGGTCAGATCGGGCAGCTCAACGGGGATGCGGCGATCAAAACGACCGGGGCGCAGCAGGGCGGGATCGAGGCTGTCGGGACGATTGGTGGCAGCGAGGACGACGATACCCTTGTGGTTATCGAAGCCGTCCATCTCGGTCAGCAGCTGGTTGAGCGTCTGCTCGCGCTCGTCGT
>CABQKL010000161.1 GCA_902464645.1 uncultured Collinsella sp. | reverse complement strand
CTCCTCGGTTCGACCCTGGTTCCAGAATTGAGTACCGATGTAGCCGCACGTACGACGGGCGACATTCATCTTCTCCTGATCGCGGTTGCCGCAGTTGGGGCACTCCCACACCAGCTTGCCGTCATCCTCGACAATCTTGATCTCGCCGTCATAGCCGCACACCTGGCAGTAATCGCTCTTGGTGTTGAGCTCGGCATACATGATGTTGTCGTAGATGTACTGCATCACGCGAATGACAGCCTTAAGGTTGTCCTGCATGTTAGGAACCTCGACGTAGGAGATGGCACCGCCCGGCGAAAGCTGCTGGAACATGCCCTCAAACTTGAGCTTATCGAAAGCATCAATCTCCTCGGACACATGGACGTGGTAGCTGTTGGTAATGTAGCCCTTGTCCGTCACACCCGGAATAATGCCAAAACGACGCTGCAGACACTTGGCGAACTTGTAGGTCGTCGACTCAAGCGGGGTGCCGTACAGTGAGAAGTCGATATCGCTTTCGGCCTTCCACTCGGCGCATTTGTCGTTCATGTGCTGCATGACGGCCATGGCAAACGGCGTGCCTTCCTTCTCGGTGTGGCTGTGGCCCGTCATGTACTTGACGCACTCATACAGACCGGCATACCCCAGGCTAATGGTGGAATAACCGCCCACGAGCAGCTTGTCGATCGTCTCGCCCTTCTTAAGGCGCGCCAGGGCGCCGTACTGCCAAAGAATCGGCGCGGCATCCGAAAGCGTGCCCATCAGGCGCTCGTGACGGCACAGCAGGGCACGGTGGCACAGCTCAAGGCGCTCGTCGAAGATCTTCCAGAACTTGTCCATGTCCTGATGCGAGCTCAGCGCGACATCGGGCAGGTTAATGGTCACAACGCCCTGGTTAAAGCGGCCATAGTACTTGGGCTTGCTCGGGTCATAGTTGAACGCGTTGGCAACGTTGTTAAAACCGTTGCCCGAGCGATCGGGCGTCAGGAAACTGCGGCAACCCATGCAGGTGTAGCAATCGCCGTTACCCGCAGTCTCGCCCTTCGACAGCTTAAGCTCACGCATCTTTTTCTCGGAGATGTAGTCGGGCACCATGCGCTTGGCGGTGCACTTCGCAGCCAGCTGAGTCAGGTAGAAGTACGGGGAATCCTCGTAAACGTTATCGTCCTCGAGCACATAGATAAGCTTGGGGAACGCCGGAGTGATCCACACGCCAGCCTCGTTCTTAACGCCCTCATAGCGCTGACGAAGCGTCTCCTCCACGATCATGGCAAGGTCGTGCTTCTCCTGAGGCGTACGGGCCTCGTTAAGATACATAAAGACCGTCACGAACGGCGCCTGGCCATTCGTGGTCATAAGGGTCACGACCTGATACTGAATCGTCTGGACGCCGCGACGGATCTCGTCACGCAGACGGTCCTCAACGACCTCACGGACCTTCTCGGCAGACGCAGAGACGCCAAGCTCCTCGAGCTCGCGGGCAACCTCGCCGCGAATCTTCTGACGGCTCACCTCGACAAACGGAGCCAGGTGGGTCAGCGAAATCGACTGGCCGCCATACTGGGAAGAGGCGACCTGGGCGATAATCTGCGTCGCGATATTGCAAGCAGTCGAGAAGCTGTGCGGCTTCTCGATCAGCGTGCCCGAGATAACGGTGCCGTTCTGGAGCATATCCTCCAGGTTCACCAGGTCACAGTTATGCATGTGCTGGGCAAAGTAGTCCGAATCGTGGAAGTGAATCAGGCCCTCGTTGTGGGCATCCACGATCTCCTGGGGCAGCAGCACGCGCTGCGTCAGGTCCTTGGAAATCTCGCCGGCCATGTAGTCGCGCTGAACGGAGTTGACGGTCGGGTTCTTGTTGGAGTTCTCCTGCTTGACCTCTTCGTTATTGCACTCAATCAGCGACAGAATCTTGTCATCGGTCGTGTTCTTTTGGCGCTTCAGGCTCTGAACATAGCGGTAGATGATGTAGTGGCGAGCGACCTCGTAGCAGTCGAGACGCATAATCTCGTCCTCGACCAGATCCTGGATCTCCTCGACCGATACGGTGTGGCCGGCCTTCTCACATGCCTCGGCGACGTTTTGTGCCGCATAGATCACCTGGCGGTCGGTAAGGCGAGAGCCTTCCTCGACCTCCAAGTTTGCGGCGCGGATCGCATTGACGATCTTATCGATGTCAAAGGTAACCTCGGTGCCGCTGCGCTTGATGATCTTCATCCTCTTGCCTCTTTCGCATCGTAGCCTCATTGCGCTTCAGAGCCAAACGATGCCCGGCAGGGCTTACCCTGTCTTGCGGCGCCGTCGCGCAATCTGTGTTTTCGATAACCATAGGCCCTCATGCGGACAATCCTCGCAGCCAATCAAGGGGCTCAAAGATCCATCCAAATAATGGGGCGAATAAGGTTCTCGTTCTCTGTCCGCCATCTATCATACGACAAAGAGGCATCTATATCCTGTATTCTTTTTTTAGGTCAAACACAACATATAGTGTTTCAGCAGGTCAAAGCAATTGGTCAATTTGCAGACGCATTATAAATGAAGGCCTCTTGGCAGACTGCTAAAACGTTATCAACCCAACTACCTGCACAGCAGTTTTGAAACCCCCTCAACCGTGCCGCCGCCAAATAGCACCAAAACCAAGCTGCTCGCGCCAAAAGAATCCAAAAGATTATGCTTGACCAACATGTTGCGGTCATGATGGGCCAGGACACATGCAATCTGCCGGCACCCCTACGGGATACAAAGACCATCGCGTACGGACCTTGGATCAATATTTGATGACTTATTTGGCGGCGCGCTTGGTGGCAAAAAACAAAACAGCCCAGAGGACATAGCCTCTGAGCTGCGAACATTTGGTGGGCGTTAGAAGATTTGAACTTCTGACCTCTTCCGTGTCAGGGAAGCGCTCTCCCCCTGAGCTAAACGCCC
>CABQKL010000160.1 GCA_902464645.1 uncultured Collinsella sp. | reverse complement strand
AAGAAGTAGACGAGGAAGGCGAGGGCTGCGATCCACATGAGCGGCTTGATCTTGGAGGCCTCGCCCTTAAAGAGCGCGACGATCACGTAGGCGATAAAGCCCAGGCCAATGCCGGCAGAGATGGAGTAGGTGAAGGGCACGCCGGCGACAATCATGAACGCCGGGAAACCCTGCGACACGTCGGACCAGTCGATCTCGGAGGCCTCGCTCATCATGAGGTAGCCGACGTAGACCAGAGCACCGCAGGTGGCGGCGCTGGAAACGATGGTGACGATGGGGGAGAAGAACGCGGCGAGAATGAACAGCACGCCGGTGGTGACGGAGGTGAGGCCCGTGCGGCCACCGTCGGCGGCGCCGGAAGTGGACTCGACGAAGGTGGTGATGGAGGAGACGCCCATGAAACCGCCCACAGCGGCGGCGGCGGAGTCGACGATCAGGATTTCCTTGATATTCTCGACGTTGCCGTCGTCGGTGAGGAACTCGCCCTGCTTGGCCACGGCCATCGCGGTGCCCATGGTGTCGAAGAAGTCACTCATGAGCAGCGAGAACGAGATGACGAGGAGCGCGGGGTCGGTAAGGACCTTGACGATGGCGGGCACGCCGCCGGCGTCGGCGATGGGGCCACCGATGCTCGAGAAGTCGAGCGGGGCGATGATACCGGTCGGAGCCTGGGTCACACCTAGGGGGATACCGGCGATAACGGCGACGATGATGCCGATGAGCAGCGAGCCCGGCACGTTGCGGGAAGCCAGGGCAACCGTCACGACGATGGAGATGATGCCGACGATAAAGGTGGGGGAGGCGATGTCGCCCAGGCCGACGAGCGTACCGGCGCCAGCGGTGATGATGCCAGCGTCGCACAGGCCGATCATGGCGATAAACAGGCCCAGACCCACCGAGATGGCGTGACGCAGGACAACCGGGATGGCGTCCATGATGGCCTCGCGCAGGCCACAAAGCACGAGCAGCAAGATGACGACGCCCTCAAGGAAGATGACGCTCATGGCCACATGCCAGTCACCGCCGCAGACGGTGGTGGTGATTCCGGCGATCATCGCGTTGACGCCTAAGCCCGACGCGCAGGCGAGCGGGCGGTTGGCGAAGATGCCCATGCAGATGGTCATGATGCCGGCGCCCAGGCAGGTGGCGCAGGCGAGCGCTCCCGCATCGATGCCGGCGCCCGAGAGCACCGCGGGGTTGACGGCAATGATGTAGGCCATCGCCAGGAATGTTGTCAGGCCAGCGCGAAGTTCGGTCCCGATTGTGGACTTGCGCTCGCTGACGTGAAATAGTTCGTCCATGCATACCCTTTCCTTGTTCGGCCCCGAGTTTAGGCCGATTGACACGAACTCACCCACTATAGCCCCTTTACGACGCTGTTGTTCCTCGCATGTTGATGTTCGGCGCTTTGTAGCAGACGGACGGTATTTTTCGCATGAAAATGTGTGGGTACCGTATACTTAAGCGGTTACAACGACCCCTATGGAGGAACGTATGATTAAAGAGCTTTGCCACGACGAGGCTATTCTGTCCCAGCGTTGCGAGGTTGCGACCGTCGAGGATGAGTCGGTGGCACAGGACCTGATCGATACCATCAAGTCGCTCGACGATGCCGGCTGCCTTGCCGCCAACCAGATTGGCGTTACCAAGAAGGTCTGCGTCTATCTGGACGACGCCGGCGAGCCCCACGTGCTCTACAACCCCCGTCTGGTGTTTGGCCTGGGTGCCAGCAAGATGGAGGAGAGCTGCCTGACGCACGAGGAGGTCACCAAGTCCACGCGCTATATCAAGTGCAAGGTCGCCTTTGACCAGATCGTCGACGGCAAGATGAAGGAGTGCCGCCGCGACTACGCGGGCTTCGAGGCACAGATGATCCAGCATATGATCGACCACTGTCTCGGCAAGTTGGTCTAAGGGGATCAAAGCACCGCACTTCGTCTCTTTTGGTCCGGGCGTGACATTGTTGTCATGTCCGGGCTTTTGTGTTTAGCGCCTTTTTGTTTGGAGACAATGAAATTAGCAAGAACGTGAAGCTAGGAGGCGCTATGTGTACGAGTATTCGATTTACCGATAATTCTGGCCACATGTATCTGGGCCGCAACCTCGACTGGAGCTTTGACTACGGCCAACAGGTTCGCGTGATGCCGCGCGGGTTTCACATTCCGTATTCGTTTATCGACGACGCGACAGCGGCACACGCGGTGATCGGTATGTGCATCGATTACAAGAACTATCCCATGTTTTTCGATTGCGGTAACGATGCGGGCCTCGCCGTGGCGGGTCTCAATTTCCCGGGTTATGCCGAGTATGCCGAGGACACTGTCGACGGCAAGACCAATATCGCGGCCTATGAGTTTCCCCTGTGGGTGGCAGCGACGTTCTCGACGGTCGACGAGGTCGAGGCTGCGCTGCGCGATACGGTGATTGTTGCTAAATCTGCAGGAGAGGGGCTGGGCGTGTCGCTGCTCCATTGGATTATCGGCGACAGCCAGCGTAGCATCGTGGTCGAGATGATGGCTGACGGCCTGCATGTATACGACGATCCGGTCGACACCCTTGCCAATCAGCCCACCTTCCCGTGGCACATGGAAAACCTGCGCACCTATATCACGGCCACAAGCGATTTTCCGCAGACGGCGACATGGCGTGGTGCCGAGCTCAAGCCCTATGGCGCGGGTGCCGGCATGCGCGGTATTCCGGGTGACTGCTATTCGCCGAGCCGTTTTGTAAAGGCGGCGTACCTCAATGCCAATTACCCGCAAAAGGAGAGCGAGACCGAAAACGTCGTCCGCATGTTCCGCTCGCTCGAGGGCGTGGTGATGATTGAGGGGGCGTCCAGGATGGGCGATGGCGAGTTCGAGAAGACTATCTACACCGGATGCTTTAGCGCGCGCACGGGCAATTATTACTACGCGATGTATGGGGATCCGTCGATTCGCTACGTGAGCCTGATGGATGCCGAGGGCGCGAGCCCCGATAGGCT
>CABQKL010000159.1 GCA_902464645.1 uncultured Collinsella sp. | reverse complement strand
CATATTGAACTCCTGTTTAGAAAACCGGCCCGCGCCCCATCACAGAAACGCGAGCCGTCAATTAAAAAGCTGCAGAATGCCAGGTACCGCCAAAACGAAGCACACAAGCTCAGCAAGCAAAAGTGTTATCGGAGCAGCTCGCCCGCCAGATGGCTTCGCAGCGTCGACTGGTCTGGCGTTCGGTAGAACGCCGGAACCCCACTAGTCGTGGTATTCGCCGCGGTCCCACTTCTCCAGGAACTCGTCAAAGAAGTGCGGGTCAGCCTGAGCCTCGGCGTCGGCCTTGTTGCAGGCATCAATCTTGGCAATCAGGGCATCGTGCTCGGGAGTCTTGTCGTAGGGCTCCTCCAGGAAGGCAAGCATGATATCGGCCATCAGGAACTCGCCGGTGATCTTGCCGCCAAAGCCCACGATGTTGGCGTTGAGCTCGCGACGGGCATACAGGGCAGAGGTCATGTCGCGAACCAGGGCGCAGCGGGCGCCGGGAACCTTGTTGACGGCGTTGGTGATGCCGATGCCGGTGCCGCACAGGGCCACGCCAAAGTCGGCCTTGCCGCTGGCAACAGCCTCGCCCACGGCCTTACCGTAAATGGGATAGTGCGTACGGGTGTGGCTGTAGGTGCCGCAGTCAAGCACCTTGTAGCCAGCCTGCTCCAGGCGGTCGGCCAGATAGATCTTCTCGTCCGTAACGATATGGTCGCAACCGATTGCGATGGTCTTCTTCATCAGAACGTCCTTTCGTCTGAATTCACAAGTTGAGGTAGAAGTTCGAGTTCTCGGTGGCTCTCGTTAGGCCATCTTGTTGAGCATGTCGACACGGATCTGGTGACGGCCGCCGGCGTACTGGGCACGCAGGAACTCACGGGCGATCTTCTTAGCGACCTCGGTGCCCACAACGCCCGGGCCCATGGTGACCATGCGCGAGCCGTTGTGCTCGCGGGTCATGTAGGCGGAACGCTCGTCGGAAATGTTGGCGACGACCATACCCTTGATCTTGACGGCGGCCATATAGGAGCCGACGCCGTACTTATCGAATGCGAAGCCTTGGGAATCCTTGTGCTCCAGCAGGTCCTTGGCAACGGCGGTCGCGGAATCGACAAAGTCCGCGGCAGGGGTCTCGGAATAGTCGACGACCTCGTGACCGTCGGCGATGAGCATCTCCTTGATGGACTCCTTCATCGACATACCGTCGGCATCGGAAGCGATTACAACCCTCATGACATCCTCCTTGAGAGATACGCAGGTGCGTAGTTTCTGTTTGGAAGTGTTGAATCGCGTTCAGGTCCGGGCATCTGAATGTGCGGTTCTTCACTGCTCATGTTTATTTGAACACATTCGAACATCGACTGCAACAACTATTTGTTTGTCTTTGTTCTTTTTTGAACAAAGACCGTTCACGGATGATTGTTGACCGTTTGGGATCGTGAAAGCTTCGTCCTGGCACGTCTTCAACAAACAAAAGGGACGGCCGAGAACGAGTCTCGGCCGTCCCTTTGCGGTATGCCCCAGCAAATACAGCTGTTTTAGCTACTCGACCTGCCTACCCTTTTTGGTGTGCTTGGACGGAGCACTCAGAAAGCGGCCCGTCAAATAGTTCGCCGGGCCGGAAATATCAATCCCCAGCAGCACATGCCCCAGCCACAGAAACGCCGCGAGCACCAGCAATGGAATCACGCACGAGGTCACGATCATCACGATGACGCCTTCGATGAGATCGGTCACCTGCTGCACAATCTCATCGGTCATCTGCTTGGCGCCGCTGGTCACCGACGTGACAAGACCCGAGGCGCCGTCGGCAAGCTGCTCAAGCACGTTCTTGGACTCTGTGGACTCGGCCTTTTTCTTGCTTGCCTTGGAGTTATCACTATCTTCCGCACTCGCAGCGTCAGTCGCCTTTTGCTCAGCCGCTTCGATGCTCACTCGATACGTTTCGTCGACCTTTTGCGACACCCATACACTTGCAGGCACCAACGCCATGCCGATCATGGCGACCACCAGCACGCGCGTCGCCACGCGACGAAGGACGGCGCTGGTGCTCCAGCGTCCGTGAATGCCAAGCGACACCGCGAAGAGTACGAACGAGAACGGGATCAGGATGCCCAGACCAACCGACCACAAAATCGTAAGCAAATATTTCTCGAGGTATAGCACGGCAAGCACGATGCCCAAGTTACCCGAAAGCTGTGCGAGCTGCTCGGCAACCGGCGTTCCCGTATCGCCCGGCAGCGCAGTGATGCCCGCAGACAGCGCCACGCACGAGGTCGTGAGCGCCAGTACGTTACCTTTCTTTTGATCGACGACCTCGATGGTGGAGTCCCAAGTTTTGGTATCGGCGAAATGCGGACGGGCCACAAAGCCCGACAGCAACGCCAGCACCACAAGGGCAACGATGATACCGATCTGCAGCTTTTTGTTTGCGCACACGACATCGGACAGGCTGGGCTGCAGCTCTGTTACCGTCGTGTGCTCGGTTATCTGGACAGGACGCCCATGAGCCATCTCGTTCGCGTCTCTCTTTTGAATCGATCCGTTGTCCGGCATTTGGATACCTCCTCATTCCGGCCTGTATTGCGGATGGAAGTATACCCACCCAACGAAAAACCGAACGGCAAGACGAACGGAGCGCACCAAGACTGTCCCCAATGACTATCTCGGGATGAGTTGCGGTGGAATAGGGATTGTTTAGCGCCCGCCAGCCCCTATTCAATCCCTATTTCACCGCAACTTGGAGGAGAACAGAAAAACCCTGCCGCGGATAGTGAACTGCCTCCCATTTCTTGGACATGAGAAATGGGAGGCTTTTTATGCGTGTCGACTTGAGGGTGAAGCACGACATCGAGGCCAGGAAGGCGGCGATCGAGCTCTTCGAGCAAGGCCACGGCTACAAGTCTGCGGCGAAGGCGCTGTCGGTCCCGCGCGGAACCGTGAGACAATGGCTCTGCGTATACCGGTCGTTCGGAAGCGAGGTGCTGCTATCCATGGACGG
>CABQKL010000158.1 GCA_902464645.1 uncultured Collinsella sp. | reverse complement strand
GATCGCGGCGCACATCACCACCGTCCGCGGCGTGGGCTATCTGTTTAAGGACTAGATTTCCACCACAAAGGGGACAGGCACCTTTGTGGTGGTTTTGCCGCAGGTGCGGGTTCCTTTCGGGCCTGCAGCAGAACTTAAGCCTTCCTAAAAGATTGCGTTCTCATACACGTTCGCCCGCATATTGGGGTACAACTCAACGTGAACAATGATGGCCCGCCACATGTTTGGCGGGCCTTTGGTTATTTGACGAAAGGATCGCAGCCATGAGCGAGAACGATTCCCAGCGTCCCCAGGATGCGGGCAACGCTGGCGAGACCCAGCAGCAGCCGCGTGTGCAGGTGGAGTCGACGCCTGCCGGTAGCAACATTCCCTACGTGCAAGCTTACGACACGCAGACCGGCAAGCCGCTGGGCGGCCAACAGGTCGTGAACAAGCACACGGTGGTCAAGGCCAAGACCAAAAAGCTGCCGATTTTCATTACGGCGCTCGCCGGCTGCGCCTGCGGCGCCCTGTTGGTCATCGCGCTCATTATGAGCGGCACGCTCGATATCGGTGGCGGCAAGAATGCCGTGACGGCGGGTGCTTCGGGCTCATCGACGCAAAAGATTACGATTGATTCCGAGGACACCACGTTGGCCGAGGCCGTTTCTGCCAAGGCCCTGCCCTCCGTCGTTTCCATCACCGCCACTTCGAGCGGCAGCCAGAATGGCTCGCTTTCGCAGTCTGCTGATGAGTCGGATAGCTCGGGCAGCGTCGGTTCGGGCGTAGTGCTCGATACCGAGGGCCACATCCTCACCAACAACCACGTGGTCGACGGCTACGACCAGTACGTGGTCACCATGGACGACGGCACCACCTACGAGGCCGAGTTCGTGGGCAACGATGCCTCGAGCGACCTGGCCGTCATCAAGCTCAAGGACGCCGACGCCTCCAAGCTCACGCCGATCGAGATCGGTGATTCCTCCAAGCTCAACGTGGGCGAGTGGGTCATGGCAATCGGTTCGCCGTTCGGTAACGAACAGTCTGTCTCCACGGGTATTGTGTCGGCGCTGTATCGCTCCACGGCTATGAGCTCTACCAGCGGCAACACTATCTATGCCAATATGATTCAGACCGATGCCGCCATCAACCCGGGCAACTCCGGCGGCGCGCTCGTCAATGACAACGGCGAGCTCGTGGGCATCAACTCGCTCATCGAGAGCTACTCGGGCTCCAGCTCGGGCGTGGGCTTTGCTATTCCCGTTAACTACGCCAAGAACATTGCCGACCAGATTATCGACGGCAAGACGCCGGTGCATCCGTACATGGGCGCTACGCTTTCGAGCGTCAATGCGCTCAACGCCCGCACCAACAAGCTGAGCACCGATAGCGGCGCGTATGTGGCGAGCGTCGTTGAGGATGGTCCTGCCGCCAAGGCCGGCATTCAGGAGGGTGACGTTATCACCAAGCTGGGCGACGATGAGATTACGAGCGCCGATGGCCTGATCATCGCACTGCGCAGCCACGAGGTGGGTGAGAAGGTCGAGATCACGCTCATGCGCGGCAAGGACGAGAAAAAGGTCACGGTTGAGCTGGGCTCTGACGAGGAGCTGCAGAGCCAGCAGCAGGACGACAGCTCGACCGACACCGGCAACGGCGGTATTACCGACGAGCAGCTGCGCCAGTATCTGGAGGAGCTGCTGGGCCAGCAGGGCCAGGGTCAAGGCTACGGTCAGGGCTACTAGCGAGCTGTATCGCACATATCGAGGCCAGAGGGGGCTGTCCCATCAACGTGGGACAGCCCCCTCTTTTCTCATTGACCCGTTGGGGACGGAGGAAAACGGGTCATTTAGAGTTGATAAGGGCATGATTTGATTGTGCAATCAACCCCGGTCTAGCGGCTGCCGATTCGATGCGGTTTGAGACCGCTATTCGACCTCGTTGCGACCGGTGGTACTCTTGTATCCGTTTGAAATCGAGCGAAGGAGTGCCGCTATGGAGCAATCGAGCCTGTTTGGTGACGGCGTGGACATCGATACCGAAACGCCCACGAGTGCGGATGCCGCTGCACCGACCGATGCCCGTGCCCAGGCGGCAGCACGTGCGGCCGAACTGCGCCACGAGCTCGATTACCACGCCTATCGCTACTACATGCTCGATGCGCCCGAGATCACGGACGCCGCCTTTGACAAAATGCTCGTTGAGCTGCAGGAAATCGAGGCCACCTACCCCGACCTGGTGACGCCCGACAGCTATACCCAGCGCGTGGGCGGCTACGTGAGCGAGCAGTTTACGCCGGTCACGCACATGGCACGCATGTATTCCATGGACGATGCCATGGACCTGGACGAACTCGACGCGTGGCTTCAGCGCACCGAGGATGCGCTCGGTGCCGGTAGCGTCACCTATACCTGCGAGCTTAAGATCGACGGCATGGGCGTGGCGCTTACCTACCAAAACGGCACTTTCGTGCGCGCGGCAACGCGCGGCGACGGCGCCACGGGCGAGGACGTGTCGCTCAACGTTCGTACCATCAAGGATGTGCCCATGCATCTGTCCGAAGCGGCGCTCGCCCACATGGGCGCCGACCGCGAGCGTACCATCGAGGTCCGTGGCGAGGTCTACATGCCCAAGGGCAGCTTTGTTCGCCTGAACGACGAGGCCGATGCCGAGGGGCGCGACCCCTTTGCTAACCCGCGCAACGCCGCTGCCGGCAGCCTGCGCCAAAAGGACCCCAAGGTCACAGCGCGCCGCGACCTGGCCACCTTTATCTATGCCATCGCCGATACCGATCCGCTGCACGTTCACAGCCAGCGCGAATTTCTCGACTGGCTGCGCAGTGCCGGCTTTAGTGTCAACCCCAACGTGGCCCGTTGTGCCACGCCCGTCGAGGTCCACGAGTTCTGTGCCCAGGCGCTCGAGCACCGCGGCGGCCTGGACTACGACATCGACGGCGTGGTCGTAAAGGTGGACAGCTTTCAGCAGCAGCTCGACCTGGGCTTTACCGCCCGCGCGCCGCGCTGGGCCATTGCCTTTAAGTTTCCGCCCGAGGAAAAGCAGACCGTCCTGC
>CABQKL010000157.1 GCA_902464645.1 uncultured Collinsella sp. | reverse complement strand
AAATCCAATGCTCAGCAAAATAGCCTGCGCCGGAAAGAACAGGGCATTAAAGTACAGCTGATATTTGTAGGCCAGCGTGCCTTCCATCACAAACTTGGGCATGCTCTCGATGAGGTTGAACAGGAACAGTGCGCCAAAGAGCGGGGCGCACTGGACAAACAGGTGGCCGACCTCGCGCAGACTCACGCGACGCGATTTTTCGGTTTCGAGCAGGGCCAGCGGCGCGGTGACCAGCACGAGCGAGACGATGGCGGTGACACCCATGGCCATGGCCGCGATGGGCATGCTGCGCGTAAGGAACAGCGCCACGCTAAAGACCGCGATGACGCCGACGGAGCGCAGCGTTTGGCTCATGCCGGCCAGGTAGAGTTTATCGGCCTGCTGCAGGCGGCCCTCGTACACGTCCGCCACGCCGTCGATCACCTTATACAGGTAGACGCCCAGGCCGATCGTTGCCATCTGCGCGTCGTAGCCGCGGGCACTGCTGTATGCAAGGCCGCAGGCCAGCGCGAATGCTCCGCAAAGCCAGCGGTTGAGCTGGTAGGAGGCAAAGGACGCCTTCTCGTCGATGTCCGAGACCTGAAAATTGCGCACGCCGTAGTTGCACGCGATCATGATGAGCGTGCCGGTGACAAACGCAATGGAGAACTTGCCGGCTTCCTCGGCGCCCACGAGCTGCGTGGACACGATGGTGAGCAGAGGAAACGCCATGCCCCATACGGCGGTGCCCAGGGTATTCCAAAGGTAGTCGCGACGGGTGGCATGATCTTCGTACTCGGCTTCTTGCGTGGAGAAGCCGCCGCCGTAGACGGCTCCGAGCAGGCGGTTCCACCAGGCATTGACCATGCGGTGGATGGGTCCGGGCTCGCGATCGCGCTCGCGACGACGGCGCGTGGCCTGGCCGCTATCGGGCCCGCCGGCGTTGCGCTGGCTCAGCTCCTGGATGCGCGCGAGCTCTTCGGCGGTGTGCGAGGCAGGGAAGAGGCCGTTCTCGATGCGTCCGCCCTGGGCCTTTGCGGTGCCGCTGCTCGCTACGGCGGGGTCGGCGACGCCATTGCGGCGGGCGATGGCGCGGCGGATGCTATCGAGGGGCGTGTTACTCAAGGCGGAGTCCTTTCTATTGCTGCGCTCTAGTATAGACACGACGGCGTTTGCTCGTGTTTTTGAACAGGTTGTTCAATATTGTCGGCGGCGCCATTCAGTAGTCGGCACTTAGGGACGTTCCTTATGTTCCGGCATCTGGGGACACTCCTTGGTTATTGCCTGTTCAAGAGCGTCCCCAATGACCAGGCCGCTTGCCTGCGATTTTTGACCGTTGGGCGGGCGCTTCGCCGTTGCCGCAAAAACGTTTTTGCATATCGGGTACAACGGGCTTTACGTGAGTAAAGTGCGCGCCGCGTCCATGTGTCGCGTTTTTAAAGGAGGCCCCATGCCTGGTGTTACCCCTGCAGAAGTTCTGTCCAACTTTGGTATTACGCTGGTCGAAGATCCCGCCGAGAATCAGCCCCGCCTGCTGGTCGATCTACCCGCCGCGGAGCTCGTCGAGTACGCTATCCGCCGCGAAGAAGGTCGCATGGCATCCAACGGCGCGCTGGTGATCGAGACGGGGGAGCGCACCGGCCGTTCCCCCAATGACCGCTTTATCGTCGACACCCCCGATGTTCACGACAAGATCGCCTGGGGCGCCGTCAACCGCCCTCTTTCGATCGAGAGCTACGAGACCATCAAGGCCGGTATTGTCGACTACCTCAACGAGCGCGACGTGTTCGTCACCCGCGGCATGGCCGGCACCGACCGCAACCATACGCGTCGCCTGCTCGTCGCCTGCGAGCGTGCCAGCCAGGCGCTGTTCATTAAGCAAATGCTCGCCCGTCCGCTCGCCCGCGAAATCGCGCGCACCGGCGAGCCGGACTTCTGCGTGCTCGCCGCGCCGGGCTACCAGTGCGATCCCGCCATTAAGGGCCTCAACTCCAGCGCCGCCGTGGTCATTAACTTCCAGGAGCGCGTGATTCTGGTTGCCGGCACCGGTTACTCCGGCGAAATCAAAAAGTCCATCTTCAGCGTCATGAATTACCTACTGCCCGTCGAGGACGACGTGCTACCCATGCACTGCTCGGCCAGCATGGATCCCGTCACGCACGAGACGGCCGTGTTCTTTGGCCTTTCCGGCACGGGCAAGACCACGCTTTCGGCCAACCCCACGCGCCTGCTGATCGGCGACGACGAGCACGGCTGGTCCGACATGGGCATCTTCAACATCGAGGGAGGCTGCTATGCCAAGTGCGAGGGCCTGGACGCGTTCCATGAGCCCGAGATCTTCAACGCCGTCCGCTTTGGCGCCATCTGCGAAAACGTGGTGCTCGATGAGAATCGCAAGCCTAACTATGATGATGTCTCGATCACGCACAACACGCGCGTGGCCTATCCCGTCGAGCATATCCCCAACGCGTGGACCAAGGGTATGGGCACCACCCCGAGTGTCGTGCTGTTTTTGACCTGCGATGCCTTTGGCGTGCTGCCGCCTATCTCGCGCCTGACGGCCGATGCCGCCATGTATCACTTTGTGACGGGCTTCACCGCCAAGATCCCCGGCACCGAGGTCGGCGTCACCGAGCCCACGCCCACGTTCTCCTCGCTGTTTGGCGAGCCGTTTATGCCGCTCGATCCCATGGTCTATGCCAAGATGCTCGGCGAGCGTATCGCCGACGGACGCACCCGCGTCTATCTGGTCAACACCGGCTGGATTGGTGGCGGTTATGGCGTGGGCCATCGAATCGAGCTTGCATACACGCGCGCCCTGGTGGCCCGCGCCCTCGACGGTACCATCGAGGACAGCGAGTTCGTGCACGACGATATCTTTAACGTCGACATTCCCACCACGTGCCACGGTGTGCCCGACGGCATCCTGGTGCCGCGCCAGTACTGGCAGAGCACCGCGCGCTACGACGAGGCTGCGCACAACCTGGCGGTGATGTTTGAGGAGAACTTCGAGAAGAAGTACTCGCACCTGCCCGAGTCCGTCAAAGCCGCCGGCCCGCACGCCCAGGTGTCCGCCGAGGCCCGTCATCGCGGCCGCGGGTTGCTGGGACTCCGCCGCTAGCGCCGCCTTAGACCCAAAACCACCACGAAGGGGACAGTGAACTGCGCCCCGAAACTTGGACTGAATAAATAGCGACTACGCCGCAAGGGCC
>CABQKL010000156.1 GCA_902464645.1 uncultured Collinsella sp. | reverse complement strand
CGCCACCTACGTGTCCATGACCAACCACACGTACTTTAACCTTGCCGGCCATAACGCCGGCATGGACTGCGAGCACTTCTTTGTTGCTAACGCAGCCCACTACCTCCCCATTAACGACCAGAATATCCCCACCGGCGAGATCGCTCCGGTCGAAGGCACGCCGTTTGACTTTCGCGAGCTGCGTCCCATCGCGCCTGGCATGGAGGCCGACGACCCGCAGATTAAGCAGGCCCGTGGCTACGACCACTGCCTGTGCATCGATGGCTATCAGTACGGTCGCAACCTGCGCCGCGCGATGCATGTCGAGGAGATGTGGACCGGTCGCGAGCTGGACTACTACACCACCGCCCCGGGCGTGCAGCTCTACACCGGCAACTGGCTGGGCGACGAGCACGCCAAGGACGATGCCAACTATGGCTGGGGTGCCGGCTTTGCCCTCGAGGCAGAAATGTACCCCGACACGCCGCACCAGCCGCTGTTCCCGCAGGGCATTGTGGGCCCGGGTCACCCCTACAGCAATGTGATCGAATACCACTTTATGAGGCACTAAGCCCACAGCGCGACATATCGCACAGCAGTGCCCGCCGGCACCACCGCCGACGGGCGTTTTGCTGCCTAGTCATTGGGGACGTTCTTAAATGACTAGCTGGATGGGGTCAGGATTGGAGCTGGGGAGATAGCGGATTTCTAGTTCTATGCCGAGCTTTTGCAACTCTCTGAGAGCAGCGACGTCTGCATCGTCTATGGCGACTGCGGGCGTTGCGGGACGCATGCCCTCCCCTGTCTGCATATGGCCAATGCTGATTTTGGTTATTGGCACACCGCCCTTAACCAGCGCGAGCGCATCGGCGGGTGAGGCCACCATGATGAGAATCCATTGGCGCGGCGTTGCGGTATGAATGATGTCGATGGTCCTTTGCACCGAGAAAAACCGCGTCCAAACGCCTTCTGGCGCCGCCACCCTCATGGGTGCCCATTGGCGCGAATCCGCCGCGATCTCATCGTTGACGATTAGGACAAGGTTGGAACCCACGGCTTCGTTCCACAGCTCAACGTCTTGCCCGTAAATGAAACGGTCGTCGATACGCGTGAGAAGAATCTTGGGTTGAGCCATCGCTGCCCCATTCTCTTTGAGACCCGTAAGAGCAAGACATCACGTCTCCAATATTAGTGCATTTAAAGTGAGAAAAGCCGTCAGAACCCTTGCGCGGATGTGCGATGTCCCGTATCATAGACAGCCGTTGACGCCTCAGTTGCGTCATCACATGGCCGCCAGCGTAGCTCAGTTGGTAGAGCACCGCTCTCGTAAAGCGGGGGTCACCGGTTCGAGCCCGGTCGCTGGCTCCATTGCACAAGATAGCCGCCTTCGGGCGGCTTTTTTGTTGCCGATTTCGAGCGCGCATCCGCCAATCCAAGCACAACGCCGTCGGCAACTCCCCTACTCAACAACAAGCCCCGCCAACCGCAATCCCCAAGGGGACCGCGATCAGCGGGGCTCAAGCGCGCTCCCCCAAGGGATAACGCTCGCAACACGAACAGCTCAGCCGAGCAGTGCGCTACTCCTGCCAGTAAGCGTCGGCAAGCAGCTTAAAGCAAATCTTCTTGACCGGCTGCGCGCCATCGCCCGGGAACTCGAGCGTGGGCATGTGAGGCTCGCCGGCAACAAACAGCGCAAACTTGTCGTCAGCAAGATCGCCGGCGATCGAGGCGTCGGAATCGACCAGATCGTAGTCGTCCTTCTCGTCGAACTCCTGGACCAGCGTCAGGCTGCCCGTGGCAACCTTAAAGGCCTCGCGACCCTCGACGTCGATCTGCAGGTCGTGATAGCGCTGATGCGTCTCATAGTGAGCCTCGGCTTCGGGACGCGTCGTGGGAGCCATGACGTTCGCAAAGACCTTGTCGCCCAGAATCGGATGGCTGCCGACCTCGAGCTTCGCCGGATCGTTCTCCTCGAGCCAATCGATCAGCACGTCGAGGCCCTTGAGCATTCCACGGTACTCCTCGATATCGCCCAATGCACCGTAAATCATCTAAATCCCCTCTCGGATCGTTTCTTTGGCGGCTACTCGGCAAACGCATTACCGACGCTGTTGCCACCCACATGCGTCTCGACCAGGGTAAGGTCGGGATTGAACACGACAGTGTCGGCGTCGCGCCCCGGCATAATGCTACTGCACTTGTCGTCGACATGAGCTAGCAACCGATGCCGGGGCCGCAGCACAAGCTCCTACAGCTCGGTCACGACAACGCCGTTGTAAACCTCGTCCCAACGATCCATAACCAAGTGGCCAGTCATGGGATCCATGGCATTGAGCTTGCCGCAGGTGTTGGCGGTACGCAGCACCGTCTCGTCGTCGGCGCCGGCAGCAATCGCATGTGCGAAGCCGGCAATGGTCGAATCGCCAGAGCCCGTAGCGTTAACGGCGGGGATATCGGGGGTCTTGGCGCGGAACGCACGGCCATTGTGGAAGCCAACTGAGCCGGCAGCACCCATGGATACGACGACCCAGGGGATATCGGAGAAGCGGGCGTCAGAGGCGAGCGCGGAACGGAGCTCGTCCACATCGTCGGTGGTAAAGCTCGTGCCCAGAAGGCCGTTAATTTCGGTCAGGTTAGGCTTAACCAGCTCAGGCTTGACCTCGGACTTGAGCGCAGCCTCGAGCGAGGCACCCGAGGTATCGAGCAGCACCTTGGCGCCGGCGTTCTCGGCAATGCCCGTGATCTTGGCATAGTAGTCCGCCTCGACGCCGCGGGGCAGCGAACCCGAGATGGTAACGACATCGGCCTTGCTCGCAAGCTCGGCGAACTTGGCGGTAAAGGCATCGAGTTCCTCGGGGGCAATCGTCGGGCCGCTCTCGAGCAACTCGGTCTGGTTGCCAGCATGAAGGATATTGAGACAGATGCGAGTCTCGCCCTTGATGGGCACAAAGTCGTTGTTAATACCGTTGGCGTCCATGAGCTCAGCCATGTAGGCGCCCATGTGGCCGCCGAGCAGACCGGTTGCCACAACGTCGTCGCCCAGCTGACCCAGCACACGGGCCACGTTGAGGCCCTTGCCGCCGGCGGTCTTTTCGGGCGTCACGCGGTTGACGTCGTCGATAACGAGCTCGTCGAGCTGATAGCGCGTATCGACAGACGGGTTCATCGTAACGGTGAGGATCATTTTTAGCTCCTTATCTCGCAGGCTCCTTGTGCCTCGCGATACGAGTCGACAAAACGAAATTACAGGATCTCAATCGTGAACGAGCGAACGACGGTCTCCTTGGGCTTGGCGACAAGGCAGCCGCGCTTATGCTCAAGCACGTCGTCCTCATCGGAGCAGGTCGAAAG
>CABQKL010000155.1 GCA_902464645.1 uncultured Collinsella sp. | reverse complement strand
CCTTGCCGTAACGGTTGTTAAAGCGGCGTGCGATGGTGCGGGTGAGCTCGATGTGCGGCAGCTGGTCGCGACCGACCGGCACGACGTTGCCCTTGCAGAACAGGATGTCGCAGGCCTGATGCACCGGGTAGGTGAGCAGAAGGCCGGTGAGCTCGTGGCCCGAGGCCTCCATCTCGGCCTTGACCGTGGGGTTGCGCGCCAGCTCGGCCTCGGACACCAGCGACAGGAACGGCAGCATGAGCTGGTTTGCGGCGGGCACGGCGGAGTGCGCGTAGATCATGGTCTTGTCGGGGTCGATGCCGCAGGCAAGGTAGTCCATGACCATGTTGTACACGTTGTCCTGGATATGCTCGGTGGTGTCGCGGTCGGTGATGACCTGGTAGTCGGCGATGAGCACGTTGGTCTTGGCGCCCATGTTCTGCAGTTCAACACGGCCCTTGAGGGTGCCAAAGTAGTGGCCCAGGTGCAGGCGTCCGGTCGGGCGGTCGCCGGTGAGCATGGTGAACTTCTCGGGCGTCTTTGCCAGGCCCTCGCGAATGGCGTTGCTCTTTTGCAGCGCGACTTCGTAGCTGTTCTCGTTTGGCATGATTGCTCCTAACGTATGTTCATGGGTCAAGATGATAACGCGTTTATTGAAAGGGGTAGGGCGTAAGTAGGAGAGGGGCGGGAGAGGAGTGGCTTGTGCGATGGGTGCGGCGCAGCTGCGCTTGGCCAGTGGCGCCTGGACACATCCTCGGCGGCTTATCCTAGAGCTTGTGGTGGCGCTCCTCTTTGCGCTCCTCGGCTGCCTGCTCCTCCTGCTTAAAGGCGGGGTCGTCGGGGGTTACCAGCTCGTCCTCGTGTGTGCGCTTGTTGTAATGGTGGCGCAGGACGGGCTCAAACAGGTGCAGGTGCTTGGCGAAGGCCGCCGAGCCAATGGCGAGCACGACAAAGATGAGCACGCGCGTGGGCACCTCGACCTGATTGATGGCGGCGGCGCCGGCCGAAAGCATGATGCACCAGGCGTAGATGAGCAGCACGGCCTGCTTTTGGTTGTAACCCTCTTGGATTAGGCGGTGGTGGATATGGCCCTTGTCGGCCTGTCCGATGCTAATGTGGGCCCGCTTGCGGCGCACGATGGCGCTGAACGTGTCGATGATGGGCACGCCTGCCACGATGAGCGGGATGATGAGCGAGGTAAGCGCGGCGGTGCGGCTCACGTTAAGTAGCGAGATGGAGCCCAAAGCGAAGCCCAACAGCAGCGACCCCGAGTCGCCCAAGAAGATGCTCGCGGGGTTGAAGTTGTAATGCAGAAAAGCCACGCACGAGCCAAAGAGCGCGATGGAGAGCGCGGCGGCGTCGATACGGCCCGAAAGCATGGCCATCGTGAACATGGTGAACGATGCGATGCCGCAAATGCCCGTGGCCAGGCCGTCGAGGCCGTCGATGAGGTTGATGATGTTGGTGAACGCCACCAGATAGATCACGGTGATGGGGTAGGCGAGCCAGCCGAGCATGATCTCGCCAGGAGCAAACGGGTTGATGATGACGCCGATTTTTAAGCCGCCGATGCAGGCGATGAGCGCGGCGAGGACCTGGCCGGCCAGCTTTTGCTTGGGCTTGAGCTGGAAGACGTCGTCAATCGCGCCGGTCGCAAAGATCACGGTAAAGGAGAGTGCCAGCACGGGGTAGCTGATGTGCAGGCGCGGGTGCGGCACCAAAACGGGCGGCCAGCCCAGGTACCAGGTGCCCAGGATCTGAACGATGCAGGCCACGACGAGGCCCAAAAAGACTGCCGTGCCGCCCATGCGCGGGATGGGCTTGGTGTTAATGCGGCGCTTTGAGGGATAGTCGACGGCGTCGAGCTTGATTGCCAGGCGCTTGACCAGGGGCACCGTGAGAAAGGTCGTGATAAAGGCAGCGGCCGCCACGCATAAGTACGGTATGAAGCTCGTGGATGAAGCCATGAATCGAAAACCGCCAAGCGTCGAAGGAAAAGGTCAAAGGGCGCTACGCGCAAAAGGGCATAGCTGACCCATGATACTCGACCGAGGGGGTGCGGGGGTTTGCACCGTGTGATTATCACGCGCTTACCAGATATTGGGATATTGGCGGGGGTTCTGCCGAGTGCCGTTGGGTGTCATGCGGGATCTGCGATGGCAGTTTTTGGCAAAATCGGCAAAAGAAAACCACCCCCCACGTTACGAAAATGAACCCACCTAAAACAGGTGGGTGCCCTCATCGACTGTTCCAGCGTCCTTAACAACGAAGGATACCTGTACTAAGTACGACTGTGTGGGCTCCCTAAATAAACGCGACGGTTCACCCAGTTGCTCCGCGGGGGGCGGAATACCTACATCATAAAGCGGCACTTTGTTGATTCCAGTCTTGACATTACAAAAATCGTGTCGGACGATTACGGCGCCTTGGGCTTGGAACCGTCTGTGCGGTCCGGGCCTTTACGTTTGAGCTGCTGAATCGTTGTTTTGGAGCATGTTTTTATGCCGACGTCGTTGACCGAACTTTTTTCGCCCGCCTGCCATTTGTGTCCGCGCCGTTGCGGTGCGGCGCGCGATGAGGGCGCGCACGGCGTCTGCGGTGCTAACGACACGCTCAAGGTGGCCCGCGCCGCGCTTCATATGTGGGAGGAGCCGCCTATCTCGGGCGAGGCCGGTTCGGGCACGATCTTCTTTAGCGGCTGCTCGCTCAAATGTATCTACTGCCAGAACCACGAGATCTCGACCGGCAATTTTGGCCTTGAGATTTCGCCTGAGCGCCTGGTCGAGATTATGCTGGAACTGCAGGACCAGGGTGCCAACAACATCAATTTGGTGACGGCGACGCACTATGCGCACCTGTTGCCTGCCGCGATTGCCGCGGCACGGGCGCGCGGACTGGTTATCCCAATCGTCTACAACACGAGTGGTTACGAGCGCGCGAGTGCCGTGGCGGCGCTGGGCGACCTGGTCGATGTGTGGCTCACCGACTTTAAATATGCCGATGCCGGGCTTGCGCAGTCGCTCTCCCATATAAAGGATTACCCGCGTGTGGCCGTGTCGGGTCTGGCCCAGATGGCGCGCGAGATCGAGCGCCGCGGGGGAGAGTTGGTGGACGAGGACGGGCTTATGAAGCGTGGCATGATCGTGCGTCACCTGGTGCTTCCGGGGCATGCAGACGATTCGTGTCGCGTGCTGGACCTGGTGTGGCAGACGGTGGGCGACGTGCCGATCTCGGTTATGAACCAGTACACGCCCAATGCGCTCATGCGCGAGCAGGGCGGCGACCTGGCACGCGCCGTGACGCGTGAGGAGTACGAGCAGGTGCTCGACCATGCCGACGACCTGGGTTTTACGACGATG
>CABQKL010000154.1 GCA_902464645.1 uncultured Collinsella sp. | reverse complement strand
CCGTGCAGCCCAGCTCGCGATTCACACGAAACAGCGCGTGCAGGAAATTCTTCTCCGCAACCGGATCAAGCTGAGACGTGGGCTCGTCGAGCAGCAGCACGCGCGGGCGCAGCGTCAGAACGGCCGCCAACGACAGCAACTGTTTGCGACCGCCCGAAAGCGTGTCAGTATCGCGGTGAAGCCAATCTTCCAGCCCAAAGAAATAGCTGGTCTCAGCTACGCGACGGCGCATCTCATCACGCGCTAGCCCCAAGTTTTCCAGGCCAAACGCCATCTCGTGCCACACGGTTTCGCACACGATCTGGTTCTCGGGATCCTGGAACACATAGCCCACGCGCTCCGCCGATGCCCGCACATCCATGTCGGCGACGTTCTCGCCCAGCACGAGCAGTTCGCCAGTGCGCTCGCCCGCCGGAGCGATCTCGGGCTTGAGTAGCGACAGCAACGTCGACTTACCCGATCCGGTACCGCCGACAAGCAGCGCAAATGCACCTTGGGGAACAGACCAGTCGAGTCCCTCGAGCACCGCAGCATCCGCATCGGGGTAGGCAAAGCTCAGGCTCCGCACCTCAATCGCCGGCATATCCGGGCCGTATGCCGCGCCCGACACCGGTCCCCTATCCAACCGAGCCATCAGCCGAACCTCTTCTCATCGATCGCATGCAACACGCAGGGCAGCATCATCCAGGCAGCGTACACGACATAGCCCAGCCACGGCGCCGGCACCGATAGTTGCGGGTAAAACGAATACTGCGTTGTCGCGGTCCATGCCACCGCCACCGCAGCGGCACCAAACACCGCAAGCCCAACCAGCGCGGCAACATCGCCGCGACCCAGCCGATACCGCGCGTACGTCGTGCGACGTGTCGCGGCGCCCCATCCACGGGAGCGCATGGCGTCCGCGCGCTCCAGCGAATCTTCCATGCCCCAGCCCATCAACACGCTCGATGCCCGTAGGCGCGAACGCACGGGATCGGCCGGCGCGCGACCCGGCACATCAATCGCATCCTGCACCGCCAGTACCGTACGACCGCGGCGTAAAAACTGCGGGATAAGCCGCATGCACATCGAGATCATGAGCGCGAGCACCGGCGCGGCGTTACCCAAAAGCGCAAGCACCTTGTCGTAGCCAAGCATCGACGACGCGGCCTCAAACCACAGCACGCTCGCCACAAACAGCCCGCCCATGCACAGACCGTATACCATGCTCTCCAGATACACCGCACGCATGCCAATACGGAACAGCTCCGTCGAGCCCGAGGCGCTAAACAGCGGATTGAGCACCGCGATGATCAAAATCACCGGCAGCTGCCAGCGAAGCGCCCCCAACGCGCGCGCGGCGCCGCGCGTCGCAAGCCCGTACGCCAACCCGCCCGCAAGCGACAGCGCAATCAGCACCGGCTGCATCGAAAACATGGTGAGTCCCAACGTCAGCAACATGTAGAAGGCCGGCACCGCCGGATGCGACATCGAAAATGCCGCGACGGACTCGTTGCCCGATTCCTCTCGCATGATATCCACGGGCACCTTCCATCCCCTCGCGCAAAACGCCAACGCCGCAGCGCCGCCGCCATGCACAACCAGCGCAAACACCACGTCGGCGGCACCGACATCGGCCGTCACGCGTCAATCGTTACGCGCTCATCATATGCCTGCGGTATCATATTGCGCCGTGTATCGTTTCCAAACACACGTCTCTATAACGTAACAGGAGATCACATGGACGCAACCGCAATTATCCTCGCCGCCGGCGAGGGCACCCGCATGAAGTCGAACCACTGCAAGGTTTCGCACAAGATCCTGGGCAAGCCCATGGTCCAGTGGATCGTCGACGCCACCATCAAGGCCGGCTGCAGCCGCGTCGTGGTCGTCATCGGCAGCCACGCCGACGAGATGCGCGCCCTTATCGACGGCGCCTACGCCAACAGCGCCACCAAGGTCGAGTGCGTCGAGCAGACCGAGCGCCTGGGCACCGGCCACGCCGTAAAGGTCGCGCTCGAGGCCTGCGGCATCACGCAAGGCCCGGTCGTCGTGCTCAACGGCGACCTGCCGCTCATCACCGCCGACACCGTCGCCAAGTTCGCGCAGACCGTCGCTACCGGCGAGCTCGCCTGCACCGTCATGACCATGACCCCGCCCGACCCCTTCGGCTACGGCCGCATCAAGCTGGGCGCCGATGGCCAGATCGAGCGCATCATCGAGCAGAAGGACTGCACGCCCGAGCAGGCCGCCACGCTGCTCGAGTGCAACGCCGGCTGCTACGCCTTCGACGGCGCGCAGCTCGCCGCCCACATCGACGAGATCGGCAACGACAACGCGCAGTCCGAGTACTACCTGCCCGACATGCTCGAGATCCTCAAAGGCCACGGCCAGGCAGTCTCCATCTTCCACTGCGACGACTACCGCGACGGTCTGGGCGTCAACAGCCGCATCCAGCTCGCACAGCTTACCGCCATTGCGCGCGACCGCATCAACGAGCACTGGATGGCCGAGGGCGTTACCTTCATCGACCCCACGCAGGCCTGGATCGGCCCCGACGCCACCATCGGCCGCGACACCGTCGTGTGGCCGCAGACGCACCTGATCGGCCACGTCACCGTGGGCGAGGAGTGCCAGCTCGGCCCCAACAGCCGTCTCACCGACACCACCGTCGGCAGCGGCTGCACCATCGATGAGACCATCGCCATCGAGGCCGTCATCGAGAACGGCGTCGACTGCGGCCCGCGCGCCTACCTGCGCCCGGGCACCCATATGCTCGACGGTTCCAAGGCCGGCACGCACGTGGAGATCAAGAAGTCCACGATCGGCGAGGGCTCCAAGGTGCCGCACCTGTCCTACATCGGCGACACCACCATGGGCTCCGGCGTCAACGTGGGCGCGGGCTCCATCACCTGCAACTACGACGGCGTGCACAAGCACAAGACCGTCATCGGCAAGGATGCCTTCATCGGCTCCGATACCATGATGGTCGCACCCGCTCAGATCGGCGACGGCGCGCTCGTTGCCGCCGGCTCCGTCATCACCGAGCCGGTCCCGGCAGACGCACTCGGCCTGGGCCGCGCCCGTCAGGTAAATATTGAGGGCTGGGCCGCCGATTACCGCCGCCGCCTGCACGAGGACGACGAGGTATAACGTTTTATCAAGCATCTAAGGAGCTGTTCCCATGGGGACGGCTCCTTTTTCTATGCTGACCTGCGCGACCGGATGAGTGGTCGGTTCGTGTCCGTTGACGGTAAAGACGTTATCAAGACTCGATAAACCCCGCCGCGCGGTTACAATGCAACAAGGCATCTATATGGCATTCGATATAAAGGAGAAGGGTAATGCCGATTAATGATCCCGAGAAGTCGGAGAATATGCG
>CABQKL010000153.1 GCA_902464645.1 uncultured Collinsella sp. | reverse complement strand
TATTGCAATACAGTAGCGCATTTTATGCACGATTTGGGGCTAATTCCGGTTAACGGTCGAGATTTTCTTTAGTTGGGCGAAGTATATGAGGATATTTTGACTCTGTTACAAATATGTAAACAAAAAGGGTCCCGCACTTGCGGGACCCTTTTCAAGTATTTATGCGGCTCGTGCTTAGTAGCCGACGATGCCCTGCGGGAAGAAGAACATGCACAGCACGACGCACACGGCAAACACGACAGCCATGATGACGGTCAGGCGGTCAAGGTTCTGCTCCATAACGCCCGTGGCAGAGCTGGAGTTATACAGCGAGCTAGCGATCATATCCGAAACGCCGGTGCCCTTACCGGAATGCATCAGGACGAGAATCGTCAGCGCCACGGCAGAGACAGCCCAAACGACAAACAGAAGAATCTGGAACGGACCCATAGATAAGCTCCTTAATAGAACAATTCAAACTCCAGTACTGTACCACAACCCCCGCTCTCCCCTACCCGCCACTCGGGGACGGGGTAGAAATGGCAGAAATAGCTCTTGATTTTCATCTATTAAAGTGATTTGAGGGCATTTCGAACGACATAGCGTCCAAGCCCCGTAAGACGGCCAATCTGTCGTTCACTAAAGCCAGCCTCATACAGCCTGCGAACAGCTTCGGCACGTTCAAATGGACCGGGAAGCCCCATAACATCATGGGGATCCATGCCGTCTAGGACTCCCCTAGCCTTGCGCTCCTGCTCAAATACCGTCATCGAACGGCCAGAATTCAATACATAGGTATCCTTGCGGCCCGATTTGCTAAAGGATTCAAAATTTCCCCGTCCGCCGATTAGACTAAATAGGATGCTCCGATCCAGGTGGCCGCCTTCACCAAGGTAGGCTTGATAGCTGCTCCATTGGTAGGCCTCCGGGCGGCAACCAAGCTCAATCGGATTATCGTGAATGTAGCGAATTGCCTGCATAAAATAGTCATTAGACTCAATAGGCTTACTTTTATAGCGATCCTGAAATACGGGGCCGCAGCGTCCGGTCACCCTGTTGAAAAACTGACCATAGAGGGTTCCTATGTAATGGACGACCTCCCACATATGGTCCTCGCGATCAGAAAGCAGCATATGCACATGGTTGTCCATGAGGCACCAGGCGCATAACGAAGCCTTGTACTGCGTGCATGCTTCACCCGCTACGGACATGAAAAACCTGCGTTGATAATCCTCTTCGAATAGGTACTGCTTGCCACAGCCTCTCATCATCACATGGTAATAGCCGTAGGGGGACTTTACTCTGGCCTGCCTTGTCATTGCTGGACCTCACAATCCGCATGCATGTTTGCGTCAAACTCTACCCAGATAGGCATTAATACAAGGTTGGCAACGAAAGAAAACTAGTCAGCGGCAAACCATCACAGGCAAACGGGAAGTCAAGCTTTAGAGGAAAAATATTTCTACCATTTCTACCCCGTCCCCAAATGGCAGAAAAAGGGGGTTGTCCGATTGTGGACAACCCCCTTACTAGAAAACGTTATTTGTTTTCTCTTAGGCCTCGGTGGCGAGCACGCGACCCGTCATCTCGGCGGAAGGCTCAATACCAGCCATGGTGAGCATGGTCGGAGCGATATCGGAAAGACGGCCGTCCTCGATACCGGTGAGCTTGGCCTTCTCATCAACGATAATGAACGGCACACGGTTGGTGGTGTGAGCCGTGAACGGATGCTTGGAACCGTCGGAAGCAACGTCAAACATGTGATCGGCGTTGCCGTGGTCGGCGGTGATCAGCGCAAAGCCACCCTTGGCGAGAATCGCCGGGACAACCTTGGACAAGGCATCGTCAACAGCCTCGACGGCCTTAACGGCGGCGTCGAAGACACCGGTGTGACCAACCATGTCGCAGTTCGCGAAGTTCACGATGTAGAAATCAGCGCGATCCTCGTTAATAGCGGCGACGAGCTTCTCGGTAACCTCGGGAGCGCTCATCTCAGGCTGCAGATCGTAGGTAGCGACCTTGGGGGAAGCGACGAGCACGCGCTCCTCGCCCTCCTTGGGCTCCTCGATGCCGCCGTTGAGGAAGAACGTCACGTGGGCGTACTTCTCGGTCTCGGCGGTGTGCAGCTGCTTCAGGCCGTTGGCGGCGATAACGTCGGCCAGGACGTTCTCGGGGAACGTCTTGGGGAAGGCGACCTCGACGTCAAACGTCGGATCGTACTCGGTCATCGTCACAAAGTGTGAAAGCTTGATCTGCTCGCGCTCAAAGCCGTCGAACTCCTTGTCCGTGAACACGCGGGTCATCTGACGAGCGCGGTCGGGACGGAAGTTGAAGAAGATGGCCGCGTCGCCCTCGTGGATGCCCTCGTTGTGGGCAGCGAAGGGCTCGACGAACTCGTCGCCGCGCGGATCCTTCTCGTAGTAGGCCTTGATACCGGCAACAGGGTCGACATCGGCATCGGACGCGTTGACCATGACGTCGTAGGCACGCTGGATGCGCTCCCAACGGTTGTCGCGGTCCATGGCCCAATAGCGGCCCGAGACAGTGGCGACGCGAGCGTCGCAACCGGTCTCCTCGGAGATCTTAGCCAGGAAAGCGCAGAACTCACTCATGTAGCCAGCGCCGGACTGCGGGTCAACGTCGCGGCCATCCATGAAGGCGTGGACGCGAACGGTCTTGACACCGTGCTCGGCAGCCATCTTGACCAGAGCCTCGACGTGGTTCATGTGAGAATGAACACCGCCAGGGCTCATAAGGCCCATGAGGTGGAGAGTCTTGCCGTCAGCCTTGACGTCGTCCATAGCCTTGACGAAGACCTCGTTCTTGGCGATGGAGCCGTCCTTGATGGCATTGTTGATGCGCGAAAGCTCCTGGAACACGATGCGGCCGGCACCGATGTTGAGGTGGCCTACCTCGGAGTTGCCCATCTGGCCGTCGGGAAGGCCCACGTCCTCGCCCGAAGCACCGAGCGTGGTGTGAGGATACTTCTCGTATAGGCTATCAAGGAAGGGCGTCTTGGCAGCGGCGACGGCGTTCTCACCATCGGCCGGAGCAAGGCCGCAGCCATCCATGATAATCAGGAGTGCAGGAAGATGACGCTGTGCCATATGTCCTACTCGCCTGCCTTGACGACCATAGAGGCGAAGTCGGCAGCCTTGAGCGAAGCGCCGCCCACGAGGGCGCCGTCAACGTCGGGCTTGGCGACGAGCTCGGCAATGTTGCCGGGCTTAGCGGAACCACCGTACAGGACACGGATACCGTTAGCGAGCTCCTCGCCAAACATCTCCTTGAGGGTCTCACGGATAGCGCCGCAGACCTCCTGAGCGTCCTCGGCGGTAGCAGTCTTGCCGGTGCCGATGGCCCAGATGGGCTCGTAGGCGACGACGACCTGCTTGGGGCAGG
>CABQKL010000152.1 GCA_902464645.1 uncultured Collinsella sp. | reverse complement strand
CACGGGCTTCGACCGCTCCCGTCCTTGGACGGCGCTGACCTCGCTGTGGCGTGTCAACAAAGCCAAGCGTGCGCTCGCCAGTCATTTCTCAAAGGTCGGCAAGCCCGATGCCGCCATTGGTTTTGGTGCCTATGTCGAGGTTCCGCTGCTGGGGTGGTGCAAGGGCGCGGGCGTTCCGTATCTGCTGCATGAGCAGAACTCTGTTCCGGGCCTGGCCAACAAGATGATGAACTCCCACGCCGCCCGCGTGTGCATCTCGGTGCCGGCAGCGCGTTCGGTCTTTGAGCGCGAAGGTGACCCTGACCACGTGCTCATGACCGGTAACCCCGTACGTCGCTCGGTGATCGAGGGCAATCGCGCTCGCGGCCGCAAGGCACTTGGTGTTCCCGAGGACGCTACGCTGCTGCTCGTCTTTGGCGGTTCACTTGGCGCCCAGCACCTCAACGAGCGTGTGGTTTCGCTCAAAAACGAGCTGCTTTCGCGCAAGAACCTCTATGTGTTGCATTCGACTGGTGCCGACGGCTTTGAGGAGACCGAGCGCGCTTTGGCGCTGACGCCCGAGGAGGCGAAGCGTTACCGCGTCCAGCCTTACATCGACAACATGGGCGATATGCTGGCTGCTGCCGATTTGGTGCTCTCGCGTTCGGGCGCATCGAGCGTGGCCGAGATCGCTGCGCTCGCCGTGCCTTCGGTGCTCGTGCCGTACCCGCATGCGACGGCCGACCACCAAACCACCAATGCCCGTTATCTGGTCGACGCCGGGGCCGGCGTGCTCTGCGCCGATGCCGATATCGACGGTTCTGCCTTTGCCGATGAGCTGCTGCACCTGGTCGATGACGCGGCGGCACGCGACGCCATGCGTCAGGCGGCGCGTGGTCTGGCTCAGGATAGGGCCGCCGCTCTTCTGGCGGATGCGGTAGAGGGTTTGCGTTAGTTAGACGGGATATCGTCGGTCGCCCTCGCGCTGATGCGGTAGGTGCGGTACAGTTAACGGGTTACAGGCAGTGTTTACGCAAGGAGTACACGAGCACATGGCTGATTCCCAGACTGCAACCTCCGCGCCCGATTTCAAGAGCGCCCATTTTATCGGTATCGGTGGCGCCGGCATGAGCGGCATCGCCCTCGTCCTTCACGAACGCGGCTATGTCGTTACCGGCTCCGACCTTAAGACGTCGCGCTATATTCGCCAGCTTACCCGCGCCGGCGTGAAGGTGCATGTGGGCCATGAGGCCGCCACCATCGACGAGGTCAAGCCCGACGTCGTCGTGGTCTCTACCGCTATTCCCGAGTCCAACCCCGAGCTCGTCCGTGCGCGCGAGCTGGGTATTCCCGTGTGGCCTCGCGCCAAGATGCTCTCGGCTCTGGGCCACGGCTACACCACCGTCGCCGTCGCCGGTACTCACGGCAAGACCACGACCTCTTCGATGTGTGCCACCATGCTCGACCGCATGGGTCTGGACCCCAGCTTCCTGATCGGTGGCATTGTTGAGGGCTACGATACCAACGGCAAGAACGGCTCGGGCGACTATTTTGTCGCCGAGGCGGATGAGTCCGACAGCTCCTTCCTGTTCCTTAACCCCAATGTGGTCATCGTGACCAACGTCGAGGCCGACCATCTCGATCATTACTCGGGTATCGAGGAGATCGAGGCCACCTTCGCCAAGTTTATGAGTCTGGTGGGCGAGGACGGCACGGTCATCGTCTGTGGCGAGGACCCGCATCTGGTCGAGCTTGCCAAGTCGACGGGCCGTCATGTGCTTTCCTATGGCTTTGCCGAGACCAACGACATCGTCTGCGTGCATCCGGATGTCAAGGGCATCCAGAGCGACTTTATCGTTCGCTTTGAGGACGGCACCGAGCACGCTGTCGAGATTAAGAGCAACCCCGGTCGTCACAACATGCTCAACGCCACGGCCGTCTTGACCGTCGCCCATGTCCTAGGCCTCGATATCGACGCCGCCGCTAAGGCACTTTCGAGTTTTGAAGGCGTCCGCCGTCGCTTTACCCACGTGGGCGATATCGACGGCATCACGGTGGTTGACGATTACGGCCATCATCCCACCGAGATCAAGGCGACGCTCGCTGCTGCCTCTTCGCTGGGCTACAAACATGTCGACGTCGTGTTCCAGCCGCACCGCTATTCGCGCCTGCAGGCTCTGTGCGATGACTTTGCCGACGCATTCGCCAATGCTGACAAGCTGCTGTTGATTGACGTGTTCTCTGCCGGCGAGATGCCCATCCCGGGTGTCACGTCCAAGATGCTTGCCGATACCGTGCGCACCAAGCATCCCGGCAAGGAGGTCGTGTACTGCTCGAGCCGTCTTGAGCTCAATGAGGAGCTCGAGAAAATGGTGGGCGAGGGCGATTTGCTGCTTACCATGGGCGCCGGCGACGTCACGACGGTCGGCCCCGAGTTCATCGAGTATCTGACTGCCAAGAAAGACGCTTAAACCCCATGGGTCTGTTTAACGCCGTCATGGCGCTTTCGGGCATGATCGATACGGACGTAATTGAGGATGAACGCCTCGCGCGCCATACGAGCTATCGTATCGGCGGCAAGGCGGACCTCTTTGTGACGTGTCACAGCTATCATGCCTTGCGTCGCGCCGTGGCGGTGCTCGATCGTGAGCAGGTGCCGTGGGTCATTATCGGCAAGGGATCTAATCTGCTTGTTGCCGATGCAGGCTATCGCGGCGCCGTCATTTCGTTGGGGCGTGAGTTCCAGCGTACGGTTGTCGCCGAAGACGGTTGTACGCTGACGGTCGGTGCGGGCGTAATATTCGCTCGCCTAGTCAACGACGCGCTGTCGCGCAGCCTTTCGGGCCTTGAGTTTGCGGTCGGTATTCCCGGCTCCGTTGGCGGCGCCGTGTCCATGAATGCCGGCACGCGAACCGAGTGGATTGGCTCGCTGGTCGAAGATGTCGTTACGTTTGACCCGAGCTCCGGCATCAAGCATTACGCGGGCTCGGAGATCGCTTGGGGCTACCGTGAATGCAGCCTGCCGCGTAACGAGATCATTCTGGAATGCGTGCTCAAGCTCAAACCTGCGCCCAAGGCCGATATCCGTGAACGTATGGAGCGGTACCTGACGCGGCGTAAGCGCACACAGCCCATGGGCTGTGCATCCTGCGGGTCGGTATTTCGCAACCCGCCCGATGCGAGCGTGGGCAAGCTTATCGAGGATTGTGGATTAAAGGGTTTTTCGGTTGGCGGCGCGGAAGTTTCGCCCGTACACGCTAATTTTATCGTTAATAACGGAACCGCCTCGGCCGATGACGTGGCCGCGGTTATCAGACATGTGCACGGAAAGGTGAGGGAGGCGTATGGCATCGAGCTCAGACCGGAAGTTAAATTCCTCGGCTTCTAGAGCATCGAAACCAACCTTCCGCCGCGCCGGAGGGCGTTCCGGCGCACC
>CABQKL010000151.1 GCA_902464645.1 uncultured Collinsella sp. | reverse complement strand
CGCCTGCGGATCCCGTGTGGGTTGAATTTGCCGGTCAGGGTCCGGTTCCGCTGGGTTCGGGGCTTGTCTGCCGCTGCTGTGATGAGGGCGCCGAGGACCTGGTGCTGGGCGTTGAGGTCTGTGAGGACCTGTGGGTGCCGGCGCCGCCTTCGACCGAGATGGCGCTTGCCGGTGCGACGGTGATTCTCAACCCCTCTGCTTCCGACGAGATCATCGGCAAGGCAGACTATCGCCGCAGCCTTATTTCTAACCAAAGCGCACGCCTGTACTGCGCCTATGCCTATGCAGACGCGAGCGAGGGCGAGTCCACGACCGATATGGTCTTTGCAGGCGAGAACCTTATCTACGAAAACGGCTCCAAGCTCGCCGCCACCAAACTGCTTACCTGCGATATGGCCGTCGCCGATGTCGATCTTGACCGTCTGGTTGCCGAGCGCCGTCGCTCGACGACGTGGACGCGCGCGGACGATGCGCCGGAGGCCACGACCGTTGAATTTTCGTTTGAGGGCGTGCTGGCAGACGAACCTGTCCTGCGCGATGCCTGCGATATCGACCGCGTTTTCCCTCGCACGCCTTTTGTGCCGGCCGACCATGGTGATCTGGCCGAGCGCTGCGAGACCATCCTCGACCTGCAGACCGCCGGCCTCAAGACCCGCCTTGCCCATACGGGTACCAAGGCTGCGGTCATCGGTCTTTCGGGTGGCTTGGACTCCACGCTGGCACTGCTTGTGACCGTGCGTGCCTTCGATGCGCTGGAGCTGCCGCGCACCGGTATCACGGCCGTGTCCATGCCCGGCTTTGGCACGACGCATCGTACCAAGTCGAATGCCGAGTCGCTCGCTCACGACCTGGGTGTGAGCTTCCGCGAGGTTTCGATCCACGCGGCTGTGGAACAGCACTTCAAGGACATAGAGCACGATCCGACCGTGCAGGACGTGACCTACGAGAACAGCCAGGCCCGCGAGCGTACGCAGATTCTGATGGATCTGGCCAACCAGGCTGGCGGTTTTGTCATCGGCACGGGCGACTTGTCGGAGCTGGCACTCGGTTGGGCTACCTATAACGGCGACCACATGAGCATGTATGCCGTCAACGCGAGCGTGCCCAAGACGCTTGTGCGCCATCTGGTGCGTTATGCTGCCGATGTCTTTGGCGGGCGTATTGCCGAGACGCTGCTCGACATCCTCGATACACCGGTGTCCCCCGAGCTTCTGCCGCCCACGGGCGACGGCGAGATTGCGCAGAAGACTGAGGATTTGGTGGGCCCGTACGAGCTGCACGACTACTTCCTCTACTACCTGCTGCGTTTTGGCTTTGAGCCGGGCAAGATCTACCGCATGGCGCTCAAGAGCTTCGAGGGCGTCTACGACGCCAAGACCGTCCACACGTGGTTGCGTACGTTCTACCGTCGCTTCTTTGCTCAGCAGTTTAAGCGCAGCTGCCTGCCCGATGGTCCCAAGGTGGGCTCGGTGACGCTCAGCCCGCGCGGCGATTGGCGTATGCCGAGTGACGCCAGCTCGCGTCTGTGGCTTGCGCAGATCGATGCGCTCAATGCAATTGACTAAGGTTGGCTAAATTGAACCAATACGAGGGTTGCAAGCGTTACACTTTTGCAATCTGATGGCCCGTATCGCGCGGCGCTCTTGTCGGAGCGCCGCGTTTTTCATATCGAAAGGTGGCACCATGCAGGCATCGCAGCGTCTCGACCGCTTTGGCGCGGAGGTCTTCGCCTCGCTCAACAACAAACTGCTCGCGCTGAAGGCTCAGGGCAAGACCATTTACAACATGAGCGTGGGCACGCCCGACTTTAAGCCGTACGACCACGTGGTCGAGGCGCTCACGCAAGCAGCCAAAGATCCCGAGATGTGGAAGTATGCCCTGCGTGACCTGCCCGAACTCAAGCAGGCCGTGTGCGATTACTATGAGCGTCGCTTTGGTGTCTCCGGCATTACGCCGTCCATGGTGCAGTCGTGCAACGGCACGCAGGAGGGCGTGGGCCATTTGGGCCTGGCCCTGCTCGATCCGGGCGACACTATTTTGGTTCCCGATCCGTGCTACCCGGTCTTTGAGGCGGGTGCCAAGATCGCCGATGCCAAGCTCGAGTACTATCCGCTGGTTGCCGAGCACAATTACCTGCCCTATGTGGCGGGCATCGATCCCGAAGTGGCCGACCGCGCCAAGTATATGATCGTGTCGCTGCCCGCCAACCCGGTGGGCTCGGTGGGCACGCCCGAGATCTACGAGGAGATCATCGCTTTTGCCCGCGAGCACGACCTGCTCATCGTCCATGACAACGCGTACTCCGACATCGTGTTCGACGGCGAGCCGGGCGGCAGCTTCTTGCAGTATCCCGGTGCGCTCGAGGTGGGCGTTGAGTTCTTCTCGCTCTCCAAGTCGTTTAACGTCACCGGTGCTCGCATCGGCTTTTTGGTCGGCCGCGAGGACGTGGTCTCTGCCTTTGCCAAGCTACGCAGCCAGATCGACTTCGGTATGTTCTTCCCGATCCAGAAGGCTGCTATCGCCTGCCTGAACGGTCCGCGTGATGAGGTCGAGGCGCAGCGTTTGAAGTACCAGGAGCGTCGCGATGCCCTGTGCGACGGTCTTGAGGGCCTGGGCTGGGAGCGTCCCAACGCGCATGGCTCCATGTTTGTGTGGGCCAAGCTTCCCGGTGGTCGCACCGATTCCATGACGTTTTGCGAGGAGCTCATGGAGAAGGCCGGTGTTGTGGTGACGCCGGGCGCGAGCTTTGGTCCTTCGGGCGAGGGACACGTGCGTATGGCGCTGGTTTTGCCGCCCGACCAGATCGCTTTGGCTGTCGAGGCCATCCGCGAAGCGGGCCTGTATTAGAAAGCTATTTCGGCTCGTCAATAGCTCGAAACCGATTTCGTGCAGTTATTTTACGAATTCTGCAAATAATTTCGGCAAACGGTCGATATTTGGCTGCGAATAGGAGCATAATCAAAGTCCCGATTGGATGTATTGGGATTACGGCAAGCCGCTCGGGTCGTTCCCGGGCGGCTTGTTTGTGGAGAGAGATGGGAGTTTCTAATGGTTAACGAGAAGAAGGTCGCTATTGTCGGCTGCGGTTTCGTCGGTTCGTCTTCGGCGTTCGCGCTGATGCAGAGTGGTCTGTTCTCCGAGATGGTTCTCATCGACGTGGACAAGAACCGCGCTGAGGGTGAGGCTCTGGATATTGCGCACGGCATGACGTTTGCCGAGCCGATGAAGATCTACGCTGGCGATTATTCCGATGTCGCCGACGCCGCCATGATCGTCGTCACCGCTGGCGCTGCCCAGAAGCCCGGCGAGACCCGCCTGGACCTGGTCAACAAGAACGTTAACATCTTTAAGTCCATTATCCCCGAGATTAAGAAGTCCGGCTTCGACGGCATTCTGCTCATCGTCTCCAACCCGGT
>CABQKL010000150.1 GCA_902464645.1 uncultured Collinsella sp. | reverse complement strand
ATAGCGCTCATAGAGCTCACGGTTCTCGGGCTCAAGAATGGCGTAGTACGGTGTCTCGCCCGAGCCGGGCGTATAGGCCTTGGAGTACTCCTTCATGATGGTGGTCTTGCCGGGCAGGACCTGACCGGTCATGTTCTTGAACTCGGTGATACGCGTGTAGTCCTCGCTCGTGGTGTAGTTGACGGTGCCCACGGGCTGGAACTGGTCCATATCGAGCGTCTCGAACTTCATATCGAGCGTGCGGTACGGCAACGCACCCAAGTCGAGGTTGAACAGCTCGTCGAGTGGACCGGTATAGACAATCTCGCCACCATAGACCTTGCCGTCGATCTTGACGGTGGTCTCGTCGATCTCAAAGAGATCGCGGGCGTCCACGTCGCAGAACACGTCGATCAGGTCGTGGTCGAGCATGTGCTCAAAGAGCGCCGTGTAGCCCTCCTGCGGCATGCCCTGGAAGGGGGCTTGCGGGAAGTAGCGGTCATCATCGCCCACAAAGACGGGAACGCGGCCGGTGATCGAGGGATCGATCTGATCGGGCGTCTGGCCCCACTGCTTCATGGTGTAATGCAAAAAGACGTTCTCGTAGACGTAATCGGCGACCTCGGCAAGATCCGGGTCGTTCTTCTTGCGCAACTCCATGATGGGCACCTTGACGTCCTTGCCAAAGGTCTCCACGAGCTTCTGATACAGCTCCTCGCCGCGCTCATCGCCAAAGGCGAGCTTGAGGCTCGCGTGGTTAAAGGGCACGGGCATAAGGGTGCCGTTGATATTGGCAAGCACCTTGTGCTGGTAGTCCGTCCACTTGGTAAAGCGCGACAGGAAATTGTGAACGCGCTCATTAAAGGTATGGTAGATGTGCGGACCATACTCGTGGACCAGGATCCCGGCCTCATCAGCGCAGTCGTAGGCATTGCCCGCAATGTGGCTACGGCGCTCCAGAACGGCAACGCGATAGCCGATGGTCTCGGCGAGACGGCGGGCACAAACGGCACCGGCATATCCGGCACCGACGACAATCATGTCGTATGCGCCGGCGTTAAAGCCTTCAGGCAGGCCTGAGGTAATCTGCATCGATACTCCTTGTCAAAAGCCACGGGCTCGTTAGCTGGGCTTTTCTCGAACATTCTTCGAGACATATTTATCAGAGCGATTATAGCGCTAATGCGTCCTATAATGAGCTTGCCACACAAGGAAAGCTCAAGCACCGCGGCGTACATAATTGAAAGGTAAACCCGCTAGCAGCGGGTTTATTCGTGAGCAGCCGGGCGCCTGGAGCTTAGCGAAACGCTTGTAAGGAGTAACATGAGCGATTTCCTAAACCGTATGAAGTCTGCCGCCAAGGCCGACCTTAAGACGATCGTCCTGCCCGAGGGCGAGGATCCGCGCACCATCGTCGCGGCCACCAAGATCATCGAGGAGGGCCTGGCAAAGATCGTCATCCTGGGTAACCCCGACGAGATCGACGTTCCCGGCGCTACCGTCATCGATCCGCGCAATGCCGAGAAGCACGAGGAGTACGCGCAGAAGTTTGCCGAGCTCCGCGCCAAGAAGGGCGTCACCATCGAGCAGGCTCGCGCCCAGGTGATGGACGCTACCTACTTTGGCACCATGATGGTCAAGATGGGCGACGCCGACGGCCTGGTCTCCGGCGCCTGCCACTCCACCGCCGACACGCTGCGCCCCGCGCTGCAGATCCTCAAGACCGCCCCGGGCACCAAGCTGGTCTCGGCCTTCTTCGTGATGTGCACCGACACCCCGCAGTTCGGCACCGACGGCACGCTGATCTTCGCCGATTGCGGCCTCAACATCAACCCGTCCTCCGACGAGCTCTCCGAGATCGCCATCGCTTCCGCTCACTCCTGGTCCACCTTCATGGGCAACGTTGAGCCGCACGTGGCCATGCTCTCCTACTCCACCATGGGCTCCGCCGGCGGCGAGGTCGCCAAGAAGGTCCAGGAGGCCGTAAAGTTCTGCAAGGAGAAGGCTCCCGAGCTCGCCATCGATGGCGACCTGCAACTCGACGCCGCCATCGTCCCCACCGTCGCCCAGCTCAAGGCTCCCGGTTCCTCCGTCGCCGGTAAGGCCAACGTGCTCGTGTTCCCCGACCTCGAGGCCGGCAACATCGGCTACAAGCTGGTCCAGCGCTTCGCTGGCGCTGACGCCTACGGCCCCATCCTGCAGGGCATCGCCAAGCCGGTCAACGACCTGTCGCGCGGCTGCTCTGCCGACGACATCGTGGGTGTCGTGGCCATCACCGCCGTCCAGGCTCAGATGGCTGAGTAGCGGACATATCCCCTCGGGACTGGAATTTCCGTATGCTAGTGAAAAGGCCTCCGGAGCTGTTGCTCTGGAGGCCTTTCGTTTACATGCAAACGGGTGCGTTAGTTGTTCTTGGTCAGGCGTTCGACGTCGTGGGCGATCATGTATTCCTCGTCGGTGGGGATGACCATGACCGTGACGGCGGAACCGGCGGCACTGATGACCTGCGGACCGTTGCCCACCGCCTCGCGGTTCTTGTTATTGTCGATGCGCACGCCCAGCCACTCAAAGCAGTCGCAGAAGGCCTTGCGGATCGACCAGTCGTTCTCGCCGATGCCGGCGGTAAAGGTGATGGTATCCACGCCCGCCATGGAAGCGATCATGGAACCGGCCTGCTGCATGGCCTTGTAGGCGAACATGTCGAAGGCAAGCAGGCAGCGCTCATCTCCCTCGGAGGCGCGCGTACGGATATCGCGGGCGTCGTTGGAGATACCCGAGATGGCAAGCAGACCTGACTGCTTGTTCATCATGTCGTCGACTTCCTGGTAGCTGTAGCCGCCCTCGCGCTGCAGGTAGCACACGGTAGCCGGGTCGATAGAGCCGCAGCGGGTTCCCATTATCAGGCCGTCAAGCGGCGTGAGGCCCATCGTGGTGTCGCGGCACACGCCGTCCTCGATGGCTGCGAGCGAGGCGCCGTTGCCCAGGTGGCACGAAAGCAGGCGGTGGCAGCGCGAGCCCAGGATCTCCTTGGCCATCATCCACTCGTAGCGGTGGCTCGTACCGTGGGCGCCGTACTTGCGCACGTGGTACTTGTCGCACACGTCCTTGGGCAGGGCGTAGGTGTAGGCAACCTCGGGCATGGTCATGTGAAACGAGGTGTCGAAGACGGCCACGTTGGGCAGCTCCGGATACTTCTCACGGCAATACTCAATCGCCGCCGCCTCGCCGTAGTTGTGCAGCGGAGCAAGCGGTGCCACCTCGAGAATCTTAGCCATGACCTCGTCGTCGACGACCGCAGAATCATCGAAGTGCCAGCCGCCTTGAACGATGCGATGTCCAATGCCATCAATCGTAAAGTCGGTCTTCTCGAGCTCCTCGAGCACGCGAGCGATAGCAGAGCGATGATCGGGGAAGGGAACCTCCTCGGTCTGTTTGGCGCCACCGTTCTCGGAGTGGCCAAAG
>CABQKL010000149.1 GCA_902464645.1 uncultured Collinsella sp. | reverse complement strand
GCGCACGCGACCGTTGACGACGGTCGGTTCGAGCTCGATTTTATTGCGGTAGCCCCAGTCGTCCTTGGTGTGGCAGATGGGCTGTACCAACTCATCTGCCAGCTCAGGAGCGAACTTGCCGATGCGCTCGAGCGTGGAGCGCAGGTTTTGCTCCTTGGCGGCGAGCTGTGCCGTGCGTGAGAGATTGCCCCACGAGCAGCCGCCGCAGATGCCCACGAAGGGGCAGGGAGGCTGAATGCGATTGGGGCTTGGCTCCAGAATCTCGGTGGTGCGGGCGCGCATGAATGACTTGCCGTCCTGTACGACCTCGGCCTCGACGGTGTCGCCTGCCACGGCACCCTGCACAAAGACGGCCTTGCCGTTGTCGGCGTGCGCCAGCCCGTCGGCGCCGTAGGTCATCGATTCTATAGTGAGCTTCATATTCCTGCCTGTCATTCGCGTTGTTGTTCGCACCATGGTAGCAGGGAAAAGCGCCCCGCATCCGAGGCTTTCCTCAAATGCGGGGCGCTTCTACAAACTGCTTCTACAAACGACTATTTCGTCTTGCCGGTAATGAGCGTCTTAAGACCCAGGCCGATCAGACCCAGGCCCATGCGCACGCGGCCGGGGCGATGGCGCTCGATGGCCTTGGTCTTGCCAGCGGGCTTATCGCGACGGGCGCTCGTCTCGGGTGCGGGCTTGGTGGCCTGCGGATCGGGCTGAGGTGCAGGTGCAGGCTCGGGCTCAATGACGGTCGCCTGGACCTCTTGGACCTTGGGTGCTACTGGCTGCGGCTCGGCCTCGGAGGCAGGTTCCGCCTCAATGACGGGCTCGGGCGCGGCCTCGGCGTTGCGATAGGCGCGCTCCAGCAGGGCTTCCTGTGAGTTGAAGGGTTTCTCACCCTCTGCACGCTCCACGGGGACCCAGGTGCCGTCGCTCGTGAGGCTGCGGGCCTTCACGTTGTCGCGCAGCTGCATGCCCATGTACTCGTGCACCAGGGCGCGGCAGGTGGGGTCGAGCACGGGGAAGGCAATCTCCACGCGGTGCTCGGTGTTGCGCGTCATCATGTCTGCCGAGCTCAGGTAAATCATGTCCGAGTCCACGCCGAAAGCATAGACGCGCGCGTGCTCCAAAAAGCGTCCGACGATGGAGCGGACATGCACGTTCTCGGTCTTGCCCGGAACACCGGGCTTGAGGCACGAGATGCCTCGGATGATCATGTCTACGCGCACGCCGGCACACGATGCCTCGGCGATCTTGTCGATAACCTCGCGGTCGGTCAGCGAGTTGAGCTTAAAGAACACGCGGGCGGGCTCGCCGACAAGGGCGCGCTGAATCTCGCGGTCCAGGCCGCGCATGATGAGCGGTTTCAGTCCGACGGGCGCCACGCCCAGGAAGCGGTAGTCGCCGCGCAGGTTGCCCAGCGACAGGTTGCGGAAGAACAGGTTGGCGTCCTCGCCGATACCGGGATGGGCGGTCATGAGCATAAAGTCACTGTAGAGCTTGGCCGTCTTCTCGTTAAAGTTGCCGGTGCCCAACAGCGTGAGACGGGTGAGTGCCATGCCCTCGCGATAGGTGAGCTGGCAGATCTTGGAGTGGCACTTAAAGCCCTCGGAGCCGTAGATAACGGTGCAGCCAGCCTCTTCCAGACGCTCGGCCCACTCGATGTTATTCTGCTCATCAAAGCGTGCGCGGAGCTCCATGAGCACCGTGACCTCTTTGCCGTTTTCGGCAGCATCGATGAGTGACTCGCACAGGCGGCTTTGTTTGGCCACGCGGTAGAGCGTGATGCGCAGCGAGATGCACTCGGGGTCGTAGGCTGCTTCGTGCACCAGGTCCAGGAACGGGTTCATGGCCTCGTAAGGGTAAAAGAGCAGCTTGTCGTGCTGCAGCACCTGCTCGCGGATGGAACGGGACATGTCGATGGTGGGGTTGGGCTGCGGCTTAAACGGCGTAAAGAGCAGCTCGTTGCGTAGGTGCTCGGGAATCTTGCCCTCAATGCCAAAGACGTAGCCCAGGTCAAGGGGAATATCGCAGGTAAAGACCGAGCGGCGAGAAAGCTCGAGCGCCTTGCGGATGGTCTTGAGCGTTGCCTTCTCGAGCGAGCCCGATACGGCGAGCACCACCGGCTGCAGGCGCAGGCGCTTCTTGAGGATGCGCTTCATGTGCTGGCGGTAATCCTCTTCCTCCTCGACGCCCTCGCCGTCCGGGTCGATATCGGCATTGCGGGTGACGCGGATCAGCGCGCGATCCAGCGGCTTATAGGAGCCAAAGCAGCTGTCCAGGCAGGCGAGGATGACGTCCTCGAGCAAGATGTAGGAGTAGGTGTCGGTGGGCGAGGGGACCTCGACCACACGGTTCATCGAGGCGGGAATCTCGATAAGGCCCAGCAGGCTCTCCTCGTCGGTGACGCCGTCCAGGCCACAAGCCAGATAGAGTGCGCCGTTGCGCAGGTTGGGGAAGGGATGGCGCGGGTCAATGACCAACGGCGAGATGACCGGCGACACGTAGGCTTGGAAGTAGCGGGTTACGAAGGTGCGCTCCTCGGGCGTAAGCGAATCGATGCGGGCGCGGTGAACGCCCAGAGCGTCGAGCTTGCCCTCGATGCTCTTAAAGATGGACTCCCAACGGGTAAGGAGCCCGGGCAGCTCTGCCATGACAGCATCGACCTGTTCGGAGGCGGTCATATTGCTCTTGTTGTCGACAGGCTGTTTTTTGAGCTCTGCCAGATCGGACAGGCCGCCCACACGCACCATGAGAAACTCGTCGAGGTTAGACTCGAAAATCGACACGAACTTTAGACGCTCGAACAGCGGAACGGTTTCGTCGAAGGCTTCGTCAAGCACGCGGTTGTCAAAGCGCAGCCAGCTAAGCTCTCGGTTTTGCGTGTACGAGAAGTCGCGCGGCGGCTTGCGCAGCTTAGCGGCCTTTTGCTTCTTTTCGATTTTGCTCGGCATATGCATCTGTCCGTTCAGTCCCCGCAGGGGACGGTAGCCTAACTCTAATTCATTATTGTCTCAATTTAGTCGACCGCTGGCACGGACGTATCGCGTGAACGGTATCTTTACCTACTTCTTACGCTGACAAGCCGAAGCACTAACGTCCGGTGCTTTGAGCAAGCGATCTATATCCTCACTCAACTGGTGAGAATGTATGAATAAGAATGATAGCAAGCTGAATATAATCGAATGTAGGTCGAATCGAGGGCAAGCGTCATTTATATGCAGAAAACCGTTTTCACTATGCAATTTTGAATCATGGATAACTTTGAGTGTTCAAGCTTGATTTCCTAGAAAAATAACGTTTACCTAGGAAAATCTGCTTTACGAAACTGAAGTGCATCATGGGAAATCATATGCGATATACCGTTCATCGTACTTTGCTGACCGTTCGGGGGCGAGGTAGCATTACGAATGGAATTTGGATATAACTAGAGCTGTCAGCAAGCAGCGTCCCATATGGAGGGGCGCTGATACATTCGGCCAGTAAGGCCCGAAAGAAA
>CABQKL010000148.1 GCA_902464645.1 uncultured Collinsella sp. | reverse complement strand
GTGTTGGCGGAACGCCGATTGTCTCGGTTGGCTACCGCACGGTCGAGGCCGTTCGTGCCAATACCGAGCAGGCGGCCGAGTTGGGCATTGCTCCGCACGATCCGCTGCTCAACCTGCGTGCCAGCTTTACCGGTCCCAATGGCGAGCCGGTTCTGATGGGTAAGCAGTACTACGTGGGTAGCCGCTACGTCATGGTTATGTAGCTCTAGTTGCGCGGTTTTCCAAACCGCGCAACGGCTCGACGCTGTAAACGCCCCTAAGCGGCAATCTGCAGAATGAGCGTGGAAAATCTCCCGTTTTTTGCTTGGTGACGGGCTTAAAGTGGGAGATTATCCACGCTCATCAGGAAAGTGTCCAAAAATCCACGCTCGTTCGCCTTGGATTGCATCGCCCGTGGCCGGCAGCCGCGCGGCACCGGTCCGCGTGGCGGCGTATAATCGGCGGCAGATGACTTGGACGTTAGGAAACCATGACCGATAGCATGCAGCAGATGGCGCTCGACACGCTCGGCGCCTATTTTGGCTACACCTCGTTTCGCCCGGGACAGGACCGCATGGTCGATGCGATCCTTGCCGGTCGCGATGCGTTGGGTGTTATGCCCACGGGCGCCGGCAAGTCCATTTGCTACCAGGTGCCCGCGCTCATGCTGCCCGGCATCACCTTTGTGGTGAGTCCGCTGCTGTCGCTTATGGAGGACCAGACCCGTGCGTTGCTCGCGGCGGGTGCGCGACCCAGCTATCTCAACTCCAGCCTTACCCCGGCCCAGCAAAACACCGTGCTCAAGCGGGCGCGCGAGGGTCGCTATCAGCTTATGTACGTGGCGCCCGAGCGCTTGCTTGAGCCGCGTTTTTTGGCCTTTGCGCAGGAGGCCGCGGCCGAAGGCGGCATCGGCGTTCCACTCGTGGCCATTGACGAGGCCCACTGCGTGAGCCAGTGGGGCCAAGATTTCCGTCCCGCTTACCTGCAGATTCGCGAGTTTATCGATTCGCTGCCGCGGCGCCCGATCGTGGCGGCGTTTACCGCCACGGCGACCGAGCGTGTGCGCGCGGACATTCAGCAGATGCTCGGCCTGCAAAATCCCGCGACGGTGGTGACGGGCTTCGATCGCAAGAACCTCTACTTTGGCTGCGAGGAGATGGGCGACAAAGCCAAGGCCGCGTGGGTGCGCGACTATGTGATCGCGCATTCGAACGAGAGCGGCATCGTGTATTGCTCGACCCGCAAGACGGTCGACGCGTTGGCCGCGGAGCTTGCCGAGGCGTTGGGCCCCAGCGGCATTCGCGTCGGCCGCTACCATGCCGGCATGGGCAACGACGCCCGCCGCCAGAGCCAGCGCGCCTTTATCGACGACGACATTCAGGTGATGGTTGCCACCAACGCCTTTGGCATGGGCATCGACAAGCCCAACGTGCGCTACGTGATTCACAACAACGTGCCCGAGAGCATCGAGGCCTACTACCAGGAGGCGGGCCGCGCCGGCCGCGACGGCGACCCGGCCAGCTGCCATTTGCTGTGGAACGGCAACGATTTTCGCATGCGTCGCTTTCTGATCGACCGCGGCGATGTGGCCGACGAGGCGCTCGACGACGAGCAGCGCGCGTGGGCGCTCCAGAACCGCTACCGCCTGCTCAGTCAGATGGAGGGCTACTGCAATACCACCGGCTGCCTGCGCGAATATATGTTGCGCTACTTTGGCGACGAGACCGCGGCCGAGCATGCTGCTTCGGCTGGTGCGGGCGGCACCGCTACGGACGACGTCGAGGGCTGCGGAAACTGCAGCAATTGCCTCACGCGGTTCGAGGTCGAGGACGTCACCGATATGGCCCGCGCCGCCGTGCGCTATGTGGCCACGCGACCCATGCGCTTTGGCAAGTCGCTCATCGCCGACGTGCTTCATGGCGGCAACACCGAGCGCATTCGCCAGATGCATCTGGACGAGGATCGCGGCTACGGTGAACTGTCGAGCGAATCGGTCGGGCGCATCAAGGACATCATCGGCCAGCTGTGCGGCCGCGGTTATCTGGCTACCTCGCAGGGGCAGTACCCGGTCGTGGGGCTGGGTCCGCGCGCCGGCGAGGTCGAGGACGAGGCGTTTGCCTTTACCGTTAAGCGTCGCGCGTCCAAGCGCAAGGCCTCGGCCCGCGCCCGCCGTGCGGTGGATCTGCTGCGCGAGGAGGCCGAGCTGGATCAGCGCCCGCGCGTGGGCAACGATGCCGAGCTGTTCGAGCGCCTGCGTGCCCTGCGCAAGGAGATTTCGACCGAGCTGGAGATGGCGCCGTACATGGTCTTTTCCGACAAGGCCCTGCGCGGCCTGTGCCGCCTGCGCCCGCAGACACGCGACGAGCTGATCCAGGTCAACGGCATTGGCGAGAAAAAGGCCGACGCCTTTGGCGAGCAGTTTATGGCGGCGATTGAAGAGTTTGAGTCCGAGCATGCACGGGATGGAGCGTAACGATGGCATTCGACGATAAAACCGGCCGCGCTGGCGTGTCCGCCGTGCCGCTGTACCAGCAGGTTATGGACGACCTAAAAGGCGAGATCGCACGCGGCGTGTACGCATCCGGCTCGCGCATTCCTTCCGAGATGGAGCTCGCGAAGTACTACGGCGTGGGACGCATCACCGTGCGCCGCGCCGTCGAGGAGCTGTCGCGCGCGGGGTATCTCAACCGCCAGCAGGGGAGGGGCACGTTTGTGTGTGCGCCCAAGCTCAAACGCAAGATTGTCCAGAAGGGTGACGTTCAGAGCTTTTCCGAGGGTTGCGCCGCCAACGACATGGTGGCCGGAGCACGTCTGGTGTCGCGCACGGTGGTTGCGGCGACGCGTGAGGACGCGGCGTTTTTTGGTGTGGAACCCGGCTGCGAGCTCATCGTGGTCGAGCGCGTGCGCACGGCAGATGGCGTGCCCGTCATGCTCGAGAACAACGCCTTTGTGCTGGCCGACCATCCCTATCTGCAGACGCTTGCCGACAAGGACCTCACGGACAATTCCATCTTTGCGCTCGTTGCCGAGCATTCGGGCCGTTCGCCGCTCAAGTCCGACCCCTGTACGGTGGAGATTGCGCTTGCCGATGCTCAGGCAGCCCCGCTGTTGGAGGTGCCGGTCGGCGAGCCGCTGTTTTATATGGAGGCGTACTTTACCGATGCGGACGGACGGCCCTTGCTGCTCGGACGCCAAAAGATCGTGGGCTCGCGCTACGTGTTCGACATCTAACGTCCACAGATAGAACGATATAGAACAAATTTGGTGAAATGGCTTAACGGGCGTCGTCATGCGTGCTATAAATAGGACAACATAGAACGACCGCAGGTACGAGCTGTCGTCGTTCAAAGCCGCCACACAAGGAGGAACATCACCGTGAACGCACATGATCTGGTTCAGGAAATTATCGAGCGCAAGGGCAAGATTGAGAACGTCTTTTGGATCGCCTGCGGCGGTTCGATGATCGACCTGATGCCGGCCAACGAGCTGCTCAAGCGCGAGGCCA
>CABQKL010000147.1 GCA_902464645.1 uncultured Collinsella sp. | reverse complement strand
TGGCCGCGGCCCTCCAGCTCTTCGCGCAGCTCGGCGAAGTTCTCGATGATGCCGTTGTGGACGATGGCGATGCGACCATCGCAGCTGGTGTGGGGATGGGCGTTGACAACGGAAGGCTTGCCGTGAGTGGCCCAGCGGGTATGGCCGATACCGCAGGTAGCGTCGCTGTCGATATTGGAAAGCTCGCTCTCCAGGCCCGCAACCTTACCCACACGGCGGATGACGTCGAGGTGAGCCGCGGCGCCCTCGCCCACCTCGAGCGCGACGCCCGAGGAGTCATAACCGCGATATTCCATACGCTTAAGGCCCGTGACCAGAATGTTCTTTGCAATATCAGAGCCGGTGTAGCCGACAATTCCGCACATAGGATAAATCCCTTCGCTCGCGTGACTGCAAAACGCCCACGCACGACGGGCGCTGAGACGTATAACGTCCGAGTATTGTACTCACACAAACGCAAGCTGATATACCAGAAGTGGTATCTTAAACTGGATACCACTCGATGCACACACCCTACCACCACAACGGTGACAGGCACCTTTGCGGTGGTTGGCACTCCCCTAGGGACGCAGGCGGCGTTCGAGCCGATTGCCCAGGGCCGTGAGTGCCATAACAATGACGTAGTAGATCACGGCCGCCACTAAAAACGGTTCAAAGGCTCGATAGGTGAGCGCCTGCACGCTCTGGGCGGCGCGCATCATATCCATCAGGCCGATGGTTGCCACCAGCGAGGAGCTCTTGAGGACCGTGATCACTTCGTTGACCAGAGCAGGGGCAATCGAGCGCATCGCCTGCGGAACGATGATCTTGCGCATCATGGGAACATAGCGAAGCCCGATGGCCCGAGCGGCATCGTACTGCCCCCGGTCAACGCCCTCGATACCACCGCGCACCGTCTCGGACACCGTCGCTGAGCCGTTGAGCCCCAGTGTAATGGCACCGGCGGCAAACATCGAAATTTTGAAGCCCGTGAGCTGCGGCGTCGCAAAGTACGCCAAAAAAAGTAACACGATGAGCGGCACGCCGCGAAAGATAGAGGTGTAGAAGTTGAGCACCGCACGCAATGGGCGACAGGGCAAAACCTTGAGCACGGCAATGAGAAAGCCCAGGACGAGTGCTATGGCCAGCGCGGCGGCCGTCACCTGACAGGTCACGACCAGGCCGCTCATAAACATCGGTATATATGGTTCTAGCAGTTCAAACTTCATCAGCATGCCCTTGGCGCGCGCCTCACCGGCTCGCTATTTTCCGGCAACCGTCGACGTACCGGAAGCGGAATAGTCGCCGTTCCACATGAAGTCGGCGCCCACATACTGCTTGATGCAGTCATCGATGGTGCCGTCCTCGAGCATCTCGCCGATGCACTCGTCAAGCGCCGCGACAAATCCGGCACCCTTCTTGGCCATCAGGCGGTACACGCCCACGTGGTCGCTCGTCTCGGAGCGATCGAGCAGGCCCAGCACCAGGCTCTCATTCGCATCGCGCATGGACTGGCCCTCGGCGCCGTCACACAGGTAGGCATCGATGCGCCCGGCGAGCACCTCTTGCAGGCACTGGTCGCCACCGTCGTACGTGTGAATATCAGCATCGGGCATGACCTTGGCGATGAACTTGTTCTGCACGGTACCGGTAGTGCAGGCGATAGACTTGCCGGCGAGGTCCTCAACGCGCTTGACGGGATCGCCGCCGAGCGTGAGAACGCCCACAAGCGGCTGATAGTAGCCGCGCGTGAAGTCATAGGTCTGCTCGCGCTCTTCGTTGGAGCTCATCGCCATGGTAAAGGCCTTGTCATCGCTCTGCACCGATGCAAGCGTGGCGGCAAAGTCCTGCGGCTCAAAGTCGTAAGAAAAGCCCAGGCGCGAGGCCATCTCGTCAGCGATGGCGATGTCCAAGCCGACAACCTTCTGCTTGCCGTCCGGCTGCGTCTCCAGATAGCGATAGGGCGCAAAGGCATCGTCTCCCACAAAGGTGAGCTTGGTGCCCTTGATATCGTCGACCGCAACCGCGGCAGAACCGGCGGCAGAGCCCTTGTCAGCGCCACTGCCAGCGCAACCGCTCACCGCAACCATCGCGGTACCGGCCAGCAAACCCAGGAAATCACGACGAGAAACAGAGCGAGCCATACCAAAGCCTTTCAATCTACGATCAAAACGGCTTCCATTGTAGACACTCCACCGTTTAACGCGCAGCCCAGCCGCGCCAAAACCACCACAAAGGGGGACAGGCACCTTTGTGTGGTCTGGACTCCGGTGTTTGCCCAGATAAAACCTGCCAAAATAAACCTGCCCCTAATTGGTAGGTTTTGACACCCTGGGGACAGGCGATGCTACAATCTGACTCGTACTTGAAACGCATCAAAGGGGCCGCTATGGCAAAGGTAAAAATCAGCGACGTCGCGCGCGAGGCAGGAGTCTCGCTGGGCACGGTATCCAACGCGCTCAACCACCCCGAAAAGCTGCGCCCCGAGACCCTCAAGCTCATCAACGAGACCATCAATCGCCTTGGCTACCTGCCCAACCAAAGTGCTCGCCAGCTCGCGGGCGGCGCCACCAAGTCCTTTGGCCTGGTCCTCCCCCGTCTCGACCATGGCTTCTCGCTCCAAATTGCCAGCGGCGCCCATAACGAGGCCCGCAAGCACGGTTATGACCTGCTCATCGCCAACGCCGATAACGACGACATTCTCGAGGACCATTACCTGCGTTATTTTATGGGCACGCAGATGTCCGGCGTCATGGTTCAGCCCATGGCGTCCCCCGACTGGCACCCCGCTATGACCAAGATGCCCGTGCCGATCGTCCATCTGGATATCCACTGCTCCGAACCCGGTTACTACGTGGCCGCCGACAACGAGGCACAGGGGCGCATTATCGCCGAGCTCGCCATTGCCCGCGGCGCACACCATATCACCGTTGTGGGCAGAGCGGCATTTATGCAACTCACCCTGCGCGTACTTGGCATCCACAAGGCCCTCGCTCTGCATCCCGATATCAAAATTGAGGTCATTGACGCCGGAGAATGGAATACCGCTGCCGACGGTTACAGCATCGGCGCTCAGATTGCCGAGCGCTCTACCGACGAGCGTCCCGATTTTGTCATCGGCCTTACCGATGTATTGGCCTCGGGCGTTATCTCGGCGTTGACCGACAAAGGCATCTCCGTCCCCGAACAGGTTCGCGTGGCCGGCTGCGACGGTAACCCGCTTGCATGGAGCGGGTCGGTCCCCCTCACCACGGTGGCACCCCCGGGCTACGAGATTGGCCGCAAGGGTGTCCAGCTGCTCATGGAGCAAATCGAGAACAAGGCACCGGCAAAAACCAAGCACATCCGCATTGGTTCCGCAGCGAGAACCGTTACTGCGGTCACAGCCGCCGAGGACATCAACCGTCAGGAACTCGTGCGGCCGTTCCTCTTGGAACGCGCCAGCACCCAGGCAAGCAGCCAGACCGACGCCACGGCCATCAACCTCGGTGCGTATCTATAGCACGCCCGCAAGTATGCTAAGTCGCCGCTCAAGCAAAAGGGGC
>CABQKL010000146.1 GCA_902464645.1 uncultured Collinsella sp. | reverse complement strand
CGCCAGCGGACGAAATGAAACCGCCCACACAAGCGGAGAGGGCATAAGAGGCATAGAAAACAAATCGCTCAACGACATTAAGTCTTACGAGCTGGTCCTGAGAGACGCTGTCAATGTAAATCGCTTCTATGGATCCACTCATACATGCAACGGCAAAACCTTTGAGAGCAAACGCACCGATTAAAAGCAGAGGAGATCGGACGAGAAGCAGGGCGGCGTAGTACCCAAGCATTCCCACAATGCCAACGAGACCGCTCACCTTTCGTCCAAACCTATCAGCAATATAGCCAGTGGGAACTTCAAGGATGAACTTGCTCACTTGATATGCAATCATCATGCTAGAAATCGCCACCATCGAGAATCCGACGAATTCAAGGTAAACCGTCAGAAAATACAAAATGGTGCTGAAGTTCGACAGAAAAACGAACGCCATATAAAGCAAAACCGTACGGTTTTTCATGCTCCGCCCTCCAAGAGTCAGCAATCTAAATCGGAATTTTGGAAAAGCATGAGGGCAAAGCTGTCAGCTATGTGTTGCAAGGCGTCAATAATCACTTGACGTCTCGCAGCCACTTAATCTCACGAAGCAAGATGACGCAATAGGTGCAGAAAAACCGTCTGGTGTCGATCGGTCCAGGAGTTTTGCCGATAGCAAAAGTAGATGGGCAAGGCTACGTCATGCGAGGCTTCAATGGAGCACTCACTCACTTCCAATACATTTGATGCGAGAGAAGAGCCAGAAAAACTCAATATCAATCCCCCGGCTTGAAGAAACTCAGCCTGCGCCCTGCTTCCGTATTCGACGTCGCGGAAGCGGAAATTAACCAGCTGAGCTTCGGGGCATTGATTGATTGCATTGAGACAGGGCGACAAATTAATGGGAACAGCTAACCTGCCGCCCAGTAACTCACGAACGGTCATAGCACCCACAGATTGATGACCCGTTGGGCACGAAAGAACCTTGAGCTCCTTTTCACCCAAGTATTTCGAAGAAAGGACACTGTCCCTTGGTTCCTCAAATGAGATGGCCGCATCCGAAATGCCAAGCACAAGTGATTCAAAGCATGTAGCCGTTGGCTGATGCCACACATCAAGGTGAATATGAGGGTGCGAGCTTTCAAACGAGTCATACCAGTTTTCGGCAAAAAGTCGCCCCCGCCCATGAAGGCAGGGGGCGTAAAGACGAAAGTGGCCGTCGGGCGAGACGCCGTCGTCCCTCGATTGAGCGTACTTTTTGAGATCGTCGACTTGTGCCAGGATCACGCGTGCACGACGCGCAAATTCTCTGCCCGCCGGAGACAAAACAGCCTCCCCCGTCGATCGGTTGAGCAAAACGATCTGATACTCAGATTCCAACTTTTTGATTGCCGACGAAACAGCCTGCGGACTCACATGAACGGCGCGAGCTGCTTTGCGCACGCCGCCATAGTTCGCTACCGCTTGAAGGTATTCGAGTTGAGAAAGCTGCATAGATTACTCCAAAGGCAGCCAAGTCGACGGACTACGCGTCCTCAGATGAGGTTCTCGCCCAGGTTTTTGCCGCCGAGGACGTGCATGTGGAAGTGCATGACGGTCTGGCCGGCGTTGACGCCCTTGTTGGAGATGACGCGGAAACCGTCCTCCAAGCCCTTGGCCTTGGCAACCTCGTGGATGGCGTGGGCCATGGCGCCCATGGTCTCGGCCGGCACGTTGTCGGCGATGTCGCTGTAGTGCTTCTTGGGGATCACGAGCGTGTGGACCGGCGCCTGGGGGTTGAGGTCGTCGAAGGCGATGACCTGGTCGTCCTCATAGACAACGGTTGAGGGAATCTCGTGGTTGGCGATTTTGCAGAAGATGCAATCACACATGGCTGGTTCCTTTCTCACAGACCAAGGTAATTATATTTGGTCGGGATGGTTAGAACGAAAGCTTGTCGTCGGTGTTGGCGGCCTCGCCGTCGGCGAGCACGTCGTTGCCGTCGACGTCCTTAAGGAGCACCGAGACCTTCTGCTCGGCATCGGACAGGCGGGTGCGCAGGCTCTTGAGGAGCTCGACGCCGCGGGTATAGCTCTCGAGTGACTCCTCGAGCTCCATATCGCCCGACTCCAAGCTACGGATGATGAGTTCCAACTCCTGCGAAGCCTGCTTGTACGTAAGCTGCTCGACCGGGGTCTTCTCTGCCATATCTGTTTCCTTTCCTAAAGGTTTATCGCTATGTAACGCGGCCTACTCGACCGCATCGACCGTTGCCGCCACATTGCCGTCTGCCATGCGCACGCGGATGGCGTCGCCGGGCTTAAAGGTCTTGGCGCTCGTAGCCACCCCATCATCGCTGTACGCGATGGAGTAACCGCGGGCAAGCACCTTGAGCGGCGACAGGGCATCGAGCGACGCGGCAGCTCGGCCTAAGTCGGACGCAGGCTTGCTGAGCATCGTGCGCCCCTGATGCTCCAGACGGGAGCTCGCAAGTGTGAGCGCATGGCGCTTGCCATCGAGCCCTGAGGTGCTTGCGATCAAGCGCTCGGGCAGACGCTCGAAGTTGGAGCGGAAGGCCCCAACCGAACGCGTTATGGCGCCGGACAGACGATCGGCCGTCAGGGCAAGCTCGAACTCGCGACGCTCGACCATAAACGTGGGGTCGTTGAGGCACGGGCGGTATGCGGCTGCATCGAGCGCGTCGCCCAGACGAGCCGTATAGGCATCCCAGGCTCGACGACCGCGCTGGTCGAGCATTTCCAGATCGACCTGATCCGACCCGATCATCGAAGCCATCGCGGCGCCCAGACGCTGATGGCGCGTCTCGAGCACGTCGGCCAACTCCGTCATAGCCGGCGCCACCGATTCTGCCGCTGCCGTTGGCGTGGAGGCGCGACGGTCGCTCACCATGTCGCAAATCGAGGTATCGGGCTCATGGCCAATACCGGTCACCACGGGCACAGGACAAGCCGCCACCGCGCGGGCAAGCTCCTCGTCATTAAAGGTCATGAGGTCCTCAAAGGAGCCGCCGCCGCGCACCAGCAAAATACAGTCGGGCGCCGGCGTAATGGAAGCGGCGCGGCGCAAGCCCTCGATGAGCTCGGCCGGCGCACCCTCGCCTTGAACCTTGGCGCCCACGCAGACGAGCTCGACGAGCGGGTTGCGACGACGCAACGTGCGCTTGACGTCGTCGATTACGGCACCCGAAAGCGAGGTGACGACCGCCACGCGGGAGCAGAACACCGGGATGCGGCGCTTGCGCGCTTCGTCCATCAGGCCCTCGCGGCGTAGCTTTTCGGCCAGTTGCGCCACTTGTTGACGCAGCAGACCCTCCCCCGCCAACGAAAACGAGCGGGCAACAAAGCTCATGCGACCCGTGGGCTTATAGAGATTGAAGCTGCCCTTAAAGCTCACCTGCATGCCGTCGCGCAGATCGAACGTGCGCTTGAGATAGGCACCCTTCCAAATGATGCAGTCAACGGCGGCCGAATCGTCCTTGATCTGGAAATAGCAGTGGCCGCTTCGGGCGTTAGGGCCACGAAAACCCGTGACCTCGCCCAAGACGCTCAGCTGCGGAATGGCATCGAGCGCACCGGCGGC
>CABQKL010000145.1 GCA_902464645.1 uncultured Collinsella sp. | reverse complement strand
CTGGAACTCCTTGGTTGCGGTTCATACGCAAACCATTATACGGGCAACCCGCAAGGAGCACCGACTCGACAGAAACTGACGCAAAGGGGGCAGCAAACGAGCGTGGATTTTCGGACGCCCATCTCATGAGAGTGGATAATCTCCCACTTTTGCCCGAAACACAGACCAAAAACGGGAGATTATCCACTCTCGTTCGGCGGGTACTCATTTAAGTACGTCCCCAATGAGTGGAGCTATTTACCAGCCACGCCAACGCCGATGTTTTGGGAATGTCAGCGAGCGGTCGCCAGAGCGAACAAATTGGCATGAAAAGAGGACGGCATAGACCTTCTGGTCATGCCGCCCTCTTTGAATGACAAGTTGTCGCTCTGGCGACCGCGCAGCGTCGGCCGGTCCGCCGTTCGGTAGAACGGCGGAACCCTTAAGGCCGCTGGCCCATGCCACCCTCGAGGGTGACAGTCTCGCCGTTCATGTACTTAAAGTCGGGACCGCAGAGCTGAACGACCACGCGGCCGATTTCCTTCTCGACATCGCCATAGTGGCCCGCCGGCGGCATATGGACGTTGGCCTTGAACGCCTCGGGATAGGCATCCTGGAAGTTCTCGAGCGCAGCGGTCCAAGCAAGCGGGCACACGATGTTGACGTTGATGCCGTCCTTGCCCCACTCGTTGGCGGCAACGCGGGTCAAGCCGCGGATGCCTTCCTTGGCGGCGGCGTAGCTGCACTGGCCGTAGTTGCCAAACAGACCGGCGCCCGAGGCAAAGTTGACCACGGAACCCTTGGTCTCCTTCAGGTGCGGATAGGCCTTCTGCATGTACAGATAGGTGGCATACAGGCCGGAGTAAATGGCCAGGTTAAACTGGTCCATGGTGTGATCGGCAATGGTCACGCCCGAAGCGCTGGCCTGGGCATTGTTGACGACGGCGTCGATGCGGCCGAACTCCTCGATGGCCTTGTCGATGACGTTCTGGACGACGGCCTCGTTGTCCTGACCAGCCGAGACATCGGCCTGAACAGGCAGAACCTTGACGCCGTAGTCGGCCTCGAGGGACTCCTTGGCAGCCTCGAGCTTGGCAACGTTGCGGCCGGTAATGACGAGGTTTGCGCCCTCCTTGGCAAAAGCGATATCGATGCCGTAACCGATGGAGCCAGCGGAACCGTCCTTGAGCGTGGCCTTGCCGCCGCCGGTGACGATCACGGTCTTACCAGTGAAAAGTCCCATACAAAGTCCTTTCGAATCGCGACGGGCACGCCCGCCGACTGCGCGTATCCAACTTCACGCGCCAAAAGCTGAAATGCAACTTTAGCGGGTTCAAGTGAAAAATAAAGACCGCACCAGGCGAACGGCGCAACGTCATTCGGCGAAGGGAATGTCAAGCGTAAACTGAATTTAGAGGACGAATTTTTGCTATCCAAGCGAGTCATCGAACACGTTTTGAAACTTTGCTGCGGGGCGCGGGATGTCGGCGCGAGACTTTATCATAGGGTGACAAACAACGATGAGGAGCACATGCCTATGACAGACGAGCTGGACCCCCAGACTCAACAGCATATTGATGATTCAGCAGACGTCGCCGCAGATACTGACGCTGCGACCTGCAATGATACCGACGTCGACGACGCCACTCTGGATAACGGCGCTGCGACGGAAATCCCTACGGCCGAAGATGCCGGCGAGCAAAACGACGATTCGGCCGCTCAGGACGACGCCCCCGAAAAGGACGCCGCCCCGCAAGCAGAAGGCCCTATCGAGGTGTCTTCGGAAGAAGAGCTCGATGCCGTCATGGACTCCATGATGGATGCCGTCAAAGCGATGAAAAACGCCGTGGCCGACGCCGATATTGACGCCGAAGAAGAGGAGGCCGCCGAGGCCGCCTCGACCTTCGTGCCCGGCGAGACCCCCGTTGCCGACCAGGGCAGCACCATGCCCTCGTTCCTGCAACTCGAGCACCCCACGATCGGCGCCGACGCGGTCGATCCGCACGCAGCGGGCTTTTCCGTGATCGAGGGCGGCACCGGCAATATCGCCGCGCCGCAGACTGCCGATACGAATGCCGCCGAGGCCGTACACCCGACCACCTCGCACACCCCCGCCACGAACCGCGACCTGGGGAGCGCCGTCTCAAATACCGCTAACGCCGTGGGCACTTTTATCGCCCAGGGCGCGTCGGCCATGCGCGAGATGAACGCCGCCAAGAAAGCACTCGCCGATGCCCGCGCCCATTTAGCCGAGCTTGAGCAGCGCATCGCCGACCAGGCAGAGGAGCTCGAGACGCGCCGGGACATCGCAGGCCGCTACGATCAGATCATCGCCGACCAGCGCCAGGTAATCGCCACGGCACAGAAGACCGCTGCGGCAGCTGAAATTAACCGTGATGCCCATGCCGCCAAAGCGACGGAGCTCAAGGGCCAACTCGAGCAAATGAAGGCAGAGGACGATGCGACCGAACTCCGCCTGAAGGCTGCACTCGACGCCGTGGAAGCCCGCGAGGCGAGCTCGCGCGAGACCGGCAACCGCCTCGTTCGTCGCCTTGAGGATTCCAAGCGTATCCGCGACAAAGTGAAGGCTGAGCGCGATGCCGGTGTCGCCGCCGCACGACAAACTGCCGATGCTACGCGCGCACAGCTCGAGACCTTGCGTCGCGAGTATGCCGAGCTGCAACGCAACCCTTCGGCAAATCCCGCCAATTACACCGTACGCACCAACGAGTTGTCTATGCAAATCTCCGACGCTGCCGACGCCCTCCGCAAGGCCGAGGAAGATATTCCGCGCGTGACCGCCGATCTTGAGCATTCACTCGCCGCCGCCGAGCAGGCCGTCGAGCAGGCACAGGCCCCCATCGCCGACGCTAAACGAGCGCACCAGGCCGTAACGGCTGAGGCAGATGCCGCGCGCGACGAGTTGCAGTCCGCAAAAACTGCCGCCGCGACGCGCCAGCGCGAGCTGCGCGAAAAGATCACCACACAGGACAAGGTACGCCGCGAGCAAGAGCAGGCCATCGCCAACGCCCAGGCGGACGCCGCACATGCGCAGTCGATTATCGAGCAGGCGACCGAGGTGCACGACCATCCCGAGATCACCGAATCGCTCGCCGGGTCCTTGGCACGCGACAAGGCCGAGCATACCGAGACCGAGCGCGAAGTTGCCCAACTCGAGGCCGCCGAAGACGACGTGCGCAAGCGAACCCGCGACTCACGCGTCAAATTCACCGGAGCCATCGCCTGCATCATCGCCGCAATCCTGGTGATCATCGCAATCTGGCTGTTCGCGAGCAAGTAAACCCGCTGCCAAAAACACCCAACGCAGTTGCGGTGAGATAGTTCCTATCTAGCCCTCAAAAAGGCCAATTCAAGAACTATCTCACCGCAACTTATTAGATTGATGCAAGGTAGTCGTTGGGGACGTTCTTAAACGACTAGTCATTCAAGAACGTCCCCAACGACTACAGCAACAACCACGGCAACGCCAATGTTTTGGCGAAGTCAGCGAAAACGCCCCTAAGCGAGCAAGGTGACGTGAAAGAGGAGGGCATTGACCTTTTGGTCATGCCCGACG
>CABQKL010000144.1 GCA_902464645.1 uncultured Collinsella sp. | reverse complement strand
AGCTTATTGATGTTGCCAAGGAAGCCTACCTTGCCTGCGGCGTTGAGCCCCAAGTACTGCCGATTCGCGGCGGCACCGACGGCGCACAGCTGTCGTTCCGCGGCCTGCCCTGCCCCAACCTCTCGACAGGCGGCTACTGTTACCACGGCGTCAACGAGTTTGTCCCGGTCAGCTCGCTCGTCAAGATGACCGACGTCCTGCAGGAGCTCGTCGCCCGTTTCGCATAAGACTGGCTGCATAAGCCCAAAAGACGAATCGCCCCGTCCTCAACAGAGAACGGGGCGATTTTTGGTGCAAGAAAAGTAGTCGGCATCGCAGGTTGAGCCAACGTCAGCGAGCGACGTCCAAGGCGAACAAGTTGGCATGAAAAAGGCAGGGCATTGAACTTCTGGTCATGCCCTGCCTTTTGAATGACAAATTGTCGCCTTGGGCGGCGCGCAGCGTCGAGCCGTTACGCGGGCTGGTAAGCCCGCGTAACTCTAATAGTTGGCTTCGTAGCCGTTGCCGTCACCGGTGGGCTCTTCGTAGTAATCGGAGCCGTCGCTCGAATCGTCGGAATCGTCCGAGCCACCCGACGAGGTCGCGGTGCCATATGCGTAGTCCTCGGACGTATTGTTGTTGAGGTCACCGATCGTGGAGCTGGAGCCGTCTGAAAGGTCCATGGTGTTGGGGCCCTTGGGATCCTCACCAGCGTCGACGCGGGCCATCATTTCCTTAAGCTCGTCTTCGTAAACAAAGACATAGCTCACGCCGTCGATCATAGTGCTGTCGTCGGCGTACGAGGGCAGGTTGGCCGAGTAGATGCCCTCGACATCCATGCCGCGCATGGCGTTGACCGTGGACACGATATCCTGAACGCTCATATCGGTTACGAGCATATCGGACAGCGAATTAACCAGGCCAAAGATCTTCGTGGCATCGAAGTTATTGAGAATCTGGTTGGCAAGGGCGCCAAGCACCTGACGCTGATGGCGCATGCGCGTGTAATCGCCGTCGGCATAGGTGTAGCGGCAGCGGGCATAGGTAAGGGCAGTAGCGCCGTCCATATGCTGCTGACCAGCGGTAATCTTAATATCCAGGTGCTCGGGATCGTCGACGTCGTCGGTCGCGTTGATGTCGATACCGCCAACCGAATCAATAAGCGACTGCATGCCGTCAAAGCCGACCTCGGCATAGTGAGAAATCTGCACGCCGCACAGCTCGTTGACCGCCTGGACCATGGCCTCGGCGCCGCCAACGGTGTGGCAGGCGTTGATCTTCATGGTCTCGCCCTTGTACACGACCTTGGTGTCGCGCGGAACGGAAATGAGCGTCGCCTGCTTTTGCGTGGGGTCGATGCGTGCCAGGATAATCGAGTCGGCACGATACGTATCTTCGCCCGGACGACCGTCGGTACCAAGAAGCAACACGTAGAACGGATCTTTTGCCTCATCGGTATCGACCAGAATCTGGCGCAGGTTGTTGGTAATGACATTGGAGTCACCAAGCTTGCCCATGATAGTGGCAAACCACAGACCTGCAGCGGTCGTGGCGCTCAGCAACACACCGAGCACGGCGATGAGCGCGACACGGCGAACCGTGCGGCCGCGACGGCGCTGACGGGCGCGCTCGGAATAGCGTGCGACATTGTCGCGACTGTAGATCTTGGCCTGCGCACCAGTCGACGGTCTTCGGGTGTTATCCGCTAGGGGCTTCTTGTTAAACATAGGCAACCTGCATTAGTAGATGACGGGATCGGGAACGGTGGCATGTTCGACATGCGCGCCAAGCGCCTGCAGCTTTTCGACAAACTGCTCGTAGCCACGTTTGATGTGATGGATGGCCGAGACCTCGGTAACGCCATCGGCGATAAGACCGGCAACCACAAGAGCCGCGCCGCCACGCAGGTCGGGTGAGGTGACCTGTGCGCCCGAGAAGCCCTTGACGCCGTGAATCATGGCGTGATGGCTCTCGATACGAATATCGGCACCCATACGCACGAGCTCGGAGGCGAACATGAAGCGGTTCTCGAAGATGTTCTCGGTAATTACGGAGCTTCCGTCGGCAAGGGCCGAAAGCACCATGATCTGCGCCTGCATGTCGGTCGGGAAACCCGGGAACGGAAGCGTCTGGATATCGACCGGCTTGATGCACTCGGCGCGATTGACGTGGACACCGTTCTCGATACGCTCGCACTCGATGCCCATAAGTTCCATCTTTTTGAGCACCATGCCCAGGTGGATGGGGCAGAAGCCCGTAACATCGACGCCGCGTTCATCGGCCATGAGGGCGCCGGCGACGATAAAGGTACCGGCCTCGATACGGTCTCCCACCACGCAATGGGTAACGGGATGCAGCTCCTCCACGCCCTCGATGGTCACGACGGGCGTGCCCGCGCCGATGATCTTGGCACCCATCTCGTTGAGCATGTTGGCGAGGTCGACGATCTCGGGCTCGCGGGCCGCGTTGTCGATAACCGTGGTACCCTGCGCGCGCACGGATGCCATAATGAGGTTCTCGGTCGCACCGACACTGGCAAACTCGAGCGTGACGGTGGTACCGCGCAGACCCTGGGGAGCACTGGCGTTGATGTAGCCGTGGGCGGTGTCGAACTCGACGCCCAGAGCCTCGAGACCCAAGATATGCATATCGATCTTGCGAGCACCCAGGTTGCAGCCGCCCGGCATGGCGATCTTGGCGCGATGGAAACGACCCAGCAGGGGGCCCATCACAGCCGTGGAGGCGCGCATCTTGGCGACAAGCTCGTAGGGCGCCTCCCAAGAATCGACCTGGGAGGTATCGATCTCGAGCGTGTGCTCGTCGAGAACATCGATCGTAGCGCCCATTCCCTTGAGCACCTTGCCCATCACGTGGACATCGGAAATATCGGGCACGTTCCGCAGCGTCGTCTTGCCCGGCGCCAGAAGCGTTGCCGCCATAAGTTTGAGCGCGGAGTTCTTAGCACCCGAAACAGGCACGGAACCTCCGATGGCGTGGCCACCCTCAACGCGGATAATATCCAAGGTCTACCCTTTCAAAAAGCATGCCCGGGGTGGCTGGGCCATCCCGGGCATGATGTGTTCGCAAATGGTCGAACGCTAAAGCGTTTGACTATTGGGCAAGCTTGAGCTTACACCATGCGATTTCATTATAGAGGTAGGCGCGGCGTGCATCATCCTCCGACAAATTACCCAGCTTCTCTTCAAAACCTTGAATATCAGCTTTAACCTTGTCGGCATCGACGGTCGCCAAATCGCAAGCGCGCTCGGCGAGGACGGTCACGACATCGTCCGCGACCTGGGCGTAGCCGCCGACCACGGCAAACGTGTGGTCGACAGTGCCCATGGCCTTATCGGAAACGCGAACGTAACCGCGGTCGATCGTGCAGATTTCGCTGGAGTGAGCAGGTAAAACGCCAAACTCGCCATCCGTAGACGGAATCGACACAAACGCAGCGTCACCCTCATAGGCGAGGCTCACGGGGCACACGATGCGGATACGCATAACCTACTTCTCCTCCATCTTGCGGGCGCGCTCACGCACGTCCTCAATCGTGGAAGCATAGCGGAATGCCTGCTCGGGCAGGTCATCGGCCTTGCCGTCGACAATCTCGGCGAAGGAGCGGACGGTATCCTCGACGCGGACGTAGACACCGGGGTTGCCGGTGAACTTCT
>CABQKL010000143.1 GCA_902464645.1 uncultured Collinsella sp. | reverse complement strand
ACGGCATCATCGAGAACTTCGCCGAGCTGCGCGAAGAGCTGGAGGGCCGCGGCCATCACTTTAAGAGCGAGACCGATACCGAAGTTTTCGCGCACTTGATCGAAGAGGCCTATGCCGAGACGCGCGACCTGATGGCTTCCGTGCGCGAGGCCTGCACCCACGTGGTGGGCGCCTATGGCCTGGCCGCCGTGTGCGCCGACGAACCTGGCGTGATCGCCGTTGCCCGCAAGGACTCCCCGATTGTGGTCGGCGTGGGCGAGATCGGCTCCTACGTTGCCTCCGATGTGATCGCGCTTATCGATGCCACCCGCGATGTCGTGGTGCTCGAAGATGGTCAGTTTGCCAAGCTCACGCCCGCAGGCGTCGAGTATACCGACGAGGCCGGCAACGTTATCGAGCCCAAAATCACCCATATCGACTGGGACCTGGACATGGCCGAAAAGGGCGGTTATCCCGACTTTATGCTCAAGGAGATTCACGAGCAGCCGCGCGTGGTGCGCGACACGCTGGTGGGCCGCATGACCCCTGCCGGTGAGCTCGATATCGACGAGCTGGGCCTTTCGCTCGAGGAACTCAACGATATCGACCGCGTATATGTGATTGCCTGCGGCACCAGCTACCACGCCGGACTCATCGCCAAGAACCTTATTGAGGGCTGGGCTCGTATTCCTACCGAGGTTGAGGCGGCTAGCGAGTTCCGCTACCGCAACCCCATCATCACGCCGACGACGCTCGTCGTGGCCGTGTCCCAATCGGGCGAGACGGCCGATACCCTCGCCGCCATTCGTGACGCGCGTATCAAGGGCGCCAAGGTCTTTGGCATCACCAACGTGGTGGGCAGCCCCGTGGCGCGCGAGAGCGACGGCGTCATCTATACCAAGGCCAACAAGGAGATCGCAGTCGCCTCGACCAAGAGCTTCATCGGTCAGGTCGTGAGCCTCACGCTTTTGGCCCTGCTGCTGGCGCAGGTCAAGTACCGCCTGACCACCAAGCAGACGCGCATGCTGTTCCGCGAGCTTTCCGATACGGCCGAGCAGATTCAGTGGATCCTGGATACGCAGACCGAGGCCGTGCACGAGGCCGCGCTTGTGTGCAAGGACGCGCAGTCCGCGCTGTTCGTGGGTCGCGGCATGGGCGCCGCCATTTCTTATGAGGGCGCGCTTAAGCTCAAGGAGGTCAGCTACCTGCATGCCGAGGCATATGCCGCCGGCGAGATGAAGCACGGCCCCATCGCGCTGATCGATCCGGGTTTCCCTGTCATCGCGGTGGCAACCAAGAGCGCAACGTACGATAAGACGGTGTCGAACCTCATGGAGTGCAAGGCTCGCGGCGCCAAGGTCATCGTCGTTGCTACCGAGGGCGACGAGGAAATCAACAAGATTGCCGACTGTATCATTCGCGTGCCGTCCGTCCGTGACGTGTTCAGCCCCATCACGGCGAGCGTTCCGCTGCAGCTGCTCGCCCGCGAGGTGGCCATCCTGCGCGGTTGCGACGTTGACCAGCCTCGCAACCTCGCTAAGAGCGTGACCGTGGAGTAGTTGTTGTTCCGCCGTTCTGGCGACCAAGGCCCGGCTCCGTTGTGGCGGAGCCGGGCCTTGTTTCATTTGACCAGGTAAAACCTGCCGAAATAAACCTGTCCCTTTTTGGCAGGTTAGCGGAGCTTGCTGGTCTCGAAATACTTGGGATATTGGTCCAGGACCTCGGTCTGGTTGCGGAACATCATATGCAGGTGCTTGCTGACCAAAAAGCTCGCCTCGATGGGGTCGCGGCCGGCGATGGCGCGGCGGATTTGCTTGTGCTCGTTAGCAATCTCCTGATTGTCGAGCCTCTGCGTGGCGGCGCGCAGCCAGCGGAAGCGCTCCAGGTCGGCATTGGTCGCCTCGAGCCACGACCACACGGTGCTGCGGCACGCGATGCTAAAGATCATGCGGTGCATGAGGTTGTCGCTTAAAAAGAATCCGATGCGATCCTCTTCGGCCATGGCCTTTTCCTGCAGCGCGATGGCTCGGTCGAGCTGCTCGATGCCTGCCGAGGTGGCACGGGCGCAGCACTCCACAATCACCTGTTTTTCCAGGTGTTCGCGAATGTAGCAGGCGCTCTCGGCAAAGGTGAGGTTGATGGGCGAGACATAGGTGCCGCTTTGGGGCACGGTGCGCACCAGGCCCTCTTGCGCCAGACGCACCAGTGCCTCGCGCACAGGGGTGCGCCCCATATCCAGGTCGTCGCAAAGCTGCTTGACGCCTAGCTTTTCGCCCGGCTTGTAGTCCAGGTAGACGATTTTGCGTCGAATGGTGTGGTAGGACTGGTCCTGTAGGCTCGTTTCCTGCTCGCCGACGTGCATCGATTCTTCCATAGTGCCTCACAACCGTTCTATCACACTCATATATCAGCTGTTAATTATGCCGCGAATCAGCTCTCCGCGGTGGGTAATTCGGCTGTTGCCCAAGAACTATTGCGGCATCTTAGTCTGTATTTGCACAAGGCTGTGCTCAATATTGCCGTATCATAAGCCGTCGCAAACGTGAAATAGAAAGAAGGAATCCCATATGCAACTGGCGAATATCGTACGCGAGCGCTGGAAGGGTGTCTTGTTCTGCCTGATCATCGCCATCCCCGCGACGTTGCTCGGCAAACAGATTGAGGTGGTCGGCGGTCCGGTATTTGCCATCCTCCTTGGCATGGTTCTGGCGCTTGTCTTTCCCAAGAATCGCCGCGAACAGCTCGCCGCCGGTGTCACCTATACGTCTAAAAAAGTCTTGCAGTACGCGGTTATCCTGCTTGGCTTTGGCATGAACCTCTCCCAGATTCTGTCCAAGGGCGCCCAGTCGCTGCCGATTATCGTGGCGACGATCTCGACCTCGCTTGTCATCGCCTTCGTGCTCTGCCGCGTTATGAACGTGCCGGGCAAGATTGCGACGCTTGTGGGTGTGGGCTCGTCGATTTGCGGCGGTTCGGCCATCGCTGCGACCGCGCCCGTCATCGATGCCGACGATCGCGAGATTGCCCAAGCCATTTCGGTCATCTTCCTGTTTAACGTTATCGCGGCGCTCGTGTTTCCGACGCTCGGCGGCATGCTCGGGCTGACCAACGAGGGCTTTGGCCTGTTTGCCGGCACCGCCATCAACGACACCTCGTCGGTAACGGCTGCGGCGAGCGCCTGGGATAGCATGCATCCCGGCGCCAATGTGCTCGAAAGCGCCACAGTGGTTAAGCTCACCAGGACGCTGGCCATTATTCCCATTACATTGGCTCTCGCATGCTGGCAGATGCATCTGGCGCGCAAGGCCGGCGGCGACGCCAAAAGCACGTTCTCGCTTAAACGTGCGTTTCCCATGTTCGTGTTGTTCTTTGTGCTGGCGAGCGTGATCACCACGGTGCTTCAGCTTCCTGCGTCCATTACGGCGCCCATCAAGGAGCTGTCGAAGTTCCTTATTGTGATGGCCATGGCGGCTATTGGCTTTAATACCGATATCGTCGAGCTGGTCAAAAAGGGCGGCAAACCCATCGCGTTGGGCTTTTGCTGCTGGATTGGCATTGCATGCATGAGTTTGGGAATGCAGCACGTGCTGGGAATCTGGTAGAGAAGTAGCTGATTTGCGTGTTGCGTGCTGGCGAGCGCATTCTCACGGTGGAGCGATAGGAGCTCTTGCGGGTATGGCTTGTCCGCAGGTTGA
>CABQKL010000142.1 GCA_902464645.1 uncultured Collinsella sp. | reverse complement strand
TAGGTCGCGGGGCGTCGCCTGTGTTTGGCGGCGCCCCGTTTTTGTGTTGCAGGGAGGGAAGGCATGAACCCCACGGTTGTGATTCCAACATATTGGGCAGACGACGAGGCCCATGCAAACGCTCCCGGCGTCTATGACCACTCGACGAAGCTCAACGCCACCAATCCCGAGCTCGACCGCTGCCTGGCCTCGCTCGAGCAGGTGCGCGACATTCCGAGGATTATCCTTTTGGTGGTCTGTCCCATCTCGGCCACGGCTGATGTGTCGAAGCGTGTCCACGAAATCGTCGACGCGCACCCTACGCTCAAGGTCACCGTGGTTACCAACACCCAGGCATCGCGTATCGCCGACCGTGTGGCGCAGATTGCTCCCAAGGGCTCGGGCGAGTGCGTGAGTCTGCGCGGATACGGCGCCATTCGCAATATGGGGCTTGCCTGCGCTGCGGTGCTCGGCCACGATGCCGTTGTCTTTTTGGATGACGACGAGACCGTTATCGATGCCGACTTTATGAAGCGCGCGACCTATGCACTGGGCCAGCAGACGCGTCAAGGCCTGCCGATTTTGGTTAAGAGCGGTTACTTTTACGATCGAGACGGATCGCCGTTGGCGCCCACAGACAAGGTGGGCATTTGCCATCGTTGGTGGACCAAACGCATCGAGTTTAATCGCTGGATGAAAAAGGCGCTCTCGGGCACCCGTATTTCGCGTTCAAACTACGTGTGCGGCGGCCTTGTGGCGCTTCATGCCCGCGCCTTTACCCGTGTGGCGTTTGACCCGTTTATCACCCGAGGCGAGGACCTAGATTACCTCTTTAATATGCGCATGTTTGGCTACGACGTGTGGTTTGACAACGAGTGGGTCGTTCGTCACCTGCCGCCCGAGTCCGAGAAGCGCTCGCCGCGCTTTATGCAGGATGTGTACCGTTGGTACTACGAGCGTGCCAAGCTGACGTTTGCCGCGCACCAGCAGGAGCTCGTTCCCGTCACGGCCGCGTCGCTCATGCCCTATCCGGGCCCGTGGATTTCGCGCGAGCTCGACGACCGCGTGCGCAAAACCGCCATGGTCCGCAGCATGTTTACCCGCGAGCACGAGGGATACCTGCGCATTTGGCGTCACGGTATTGACGAGGCCAAGACCTACGCGCGCCAAAACGCCGCAAGCTACCTGCGTTTCCAGAGCTTCTGGCCCAAGATCATGGACGGGCTCTGGCGCGACGCACAACTGACCAGCATCCTGGAGGGGACTGAATGATCGACCGCCGCGCCCAGCGCGATAATTCAATATCAATCTTTCGCGTGATTGCCGTTGTCTGCGCCATTTGCGTGCTGGTGTACTTTATTTTTGCCCTGGCGACTGGAATCGAGCCGATCGCGACCGTGGTCGCCTGCGCACTGCTGTGCATCTTTCTGTGCATTTTTATCTATTTGACGCTCAATCCCGATTCGGTGCGTTCGCAGTACACCGAAGAGACGCTTTCGGTGGCCTCTGCCATGCTCGAGGACATCAAAGGCGGTCTGACGCAGGAGTCGGCGCGTCTGGTGTGCCAGCGCATTTTGCCCGAGACGCGTGCCATGACGGTTGCCATCACCGACGAGAGCAACGTGCTGGCCTGCGCGGGCGAGTTTGAGGAAAAGCTGCTGCCCGATTCGCCCATCCACACACTTGCCACGCGCTACGTCATCGAGCACGGTATCGTCCAGTCGTTCAACCGTGTGGTGGACGTGGTGGGTTCGGATGGCTCGCACAACTATGTTCCTGCCGGTATCATCGCTCCTATCAAGGTGGGCGACCGCACCGTCGGTACGCTCAAGTTCTACTACAAGACCCCGCGTGCCGTCGACCGCACTCAGTACGCGCTTGCCTCGGGTTTTGCCGAGATCCTGTCCACGCAGCTCGCCATCCACGAGCTCGAGGTGCAAAAGGAGCTCACGGCCCGTGCCGAGGTGCGTGCCCTGCAGGCGCAGATCAACCCGCATTTTCTGTTCAACACGCTCAACACCATCGCGTCGTTTACGCGTACCGATCCGCTGCGCGCCCGCGAGCTGCTGCGCGAGTTCTCCTCGTTCTATCGCGCTACACTCGACAATTCGGGCTCGCTCATTCCCGTGTCGCGCGAGGTCGCGCAGACCAAGCGCTACCTGACGTTTGAGAAGGCGCGCTTTGGCGAGGATCGCGTGCTGGCGACCTTCGACGTGTCCGAGGACGTCGAGGACACGCTGGTGCCGGCATTTGTAATTCAGCCAATCGTCGAGAATGCCGTGCGCCACGGTATGGGCGACGACGATGCACTGAGGATCGACGTGTCGGTCCACAGGGATGGCGAAGATGCGATTTTGATTGTGGTCGCCGATAACGGCGTGGGCATGGACGAAGGCACCGCTGCCAGACTGTTTGACGAACGCTCCGCCCGTCCCGACGCCAGCTCCCCGCAGGGCGGCGGCGCCGGTGTGGCCATGCACAATATTTCGGAGCGCATCCATCGCTTTTATGGACCGCACTCCTATACGCGCGTCGAATCGGCCCCGGGCAAGGGCACTAAAGTGCTCCTGCATCTCGATTTGTCGGAGAGCCTCTTCGACATTCAAGAGTAGAATGATAGGTTGCGGGTTTAACGCTAGTTGGCGGATGCCCGACGTAGTTAGTTGACGAAAGGTTTTATCCCTATGCTGCGTGCGATGATTGTGGATGATGAGGCCCCGGCCCGTTCGGAACTTCGCTTCTTGCTCGAGCAGACGGGCAAGATCGGCACGATCACAGAAGCGTCGAGCGTTCGCTCCGCCATCGAGATGCTTATGGAGAGCCGCGTCGATGTTGTGTTCCTCGATATCTCGATGCCTGGCGCTTCGGGTCTGCAACTTGCCGAGGCACTGCATAAGCTCAAGAATCCGCCGGCGATCGTATTCGTAACCGCGTACAGCGATCATGCGGTCGAGGCGTTTGATGTGGATGCCGTCGACTATCTGATGAAGCCGGTCGAGGAGGCTCGCCTGGATCGAGCGATCGATAAGGTTATGCAACGCGCCAAGCCTGTCACGGACAGCAAGGTGACCATCGAGCGCATCCCGGTGGAAAAGGGCGGCCGCAAGGTCCTCATCCCCGTGGACGACATTCGCTTTATCATGGCCAAGGATGATTACTCCTGTATTTATACGGTCGACGACCGCTTTTTGTCGACGACCTCGCTGGCGCAGTTCGAGGCCAAGCTCTGTGACTTTGGCTTCTTCCGCGTTCACCGCCGCTATATCGTCAACTTGGCATGTGTCACCGACGTCGAGACGGTTCCCTCGGGCGCTATCCAGCTGGGCATTACGGGCGTCGACGAACGCGTACCGGTTTCGCGCCGTCGCGTCGTGCCGCTTAAAAAGGCCCTGAGCCTCTAGTACGCTGGCCCCGCAGCCCTGTAGACCAAAATCGTCTGCGGAGCCGTGGGGCTTTTTGCATGAATGCACCAAATCGTTTTGCGGAAGGGATCCCATGAACAGTGCAAGCGCCAAGCGTATCGACATTATCTCGGACACCCACGGCTATCTTTCGCCTGCGCTTCTGGACGAGCTTAAGGGTGCGGATTTGATTATCCATGCCGGCGACCTTATGTCGGAGATGGACTACGAGCACCTGCGCACCATCGCTCCCGTGCGAGCGGTGCTGGGCAATAACGACTACTACCGCGACTACGGCCCCGATGTGGATCGCTTGGCGCTCTTTACCTACGAAGGCCTCAAGTTCGCCGTAGCCCACTACCGCGAAGACCTTCCGGTGGGATCCGTAGACG
>CABQKL010000141.1 GCA_902464645.1 uncultured Collinsella sp. | reverse complement strand
CCGAGATCTATCGCTCGGGCCTGCAGTCCATTCCGCGCGGTCAATACGAGGCAGCCGAGGTGCTGGGCTATTCGCGCACGCAGACGTTTCTGTATATCGTGATGCCGCAGGTCGCCAAGCGCATTTTGCCGGCGATGGGCAACGAGATTATCACGCTGGTCAAAGACACGTCGCTGGCGTTTGCCATCGGCGTGGGGGAGATGTTCTCGACGGCCAAGGCGCTGGTTGCCTCGCAAGTGAGCATGGTGCCGTTTGCCATTGCGGCGCTGATCTACTGGGTCTTTAACTTTGTGGTCGAGATGATGCTGGGCGCTGCCGAGAAAAAATTGGATTACTACCATGATTAATTCGGTAATGAATATATCGAACGCGCGTAAGGCGTTTGGCGGCAATGAGGTGCTCAAGGATATCTCGCTCGAGGTAAAGCGCGGCGAGGTCGTGGCGATTATCGGGCCTTCAGGCGGCGGTAAGTCTACGCTTCTGCGCTGCGCTACGCTACTCGAGACGCTCGACGGTGGCTCGCTTTCGTTTGGCGACCTTGCCGTTGCGACGGATGCGGGATCGGGTGCGATATATGCGAAAGGCGATGTTCCCAAGCGAGCACGTTCGCGTTTTGGTTTGGTGTTTCAGAACTACAATCTGTTTCCGCACTATACGGTGATGAAAAACATCACCGACGCTCCAGTTCGCGTACTCAAGCGAGCGCGCGAGCAGGCCGAAGCGCGTGCGCGTGAGTTGATCGCGCAGATGGGGCTTACGGGCAACGAGAACAAGGTGCCGTGTGAGCTTTCGGGCGGTCAGCAACAGCGTGTGAGTATCGCCCGCGCCTTGGCGCTCGACCCGGAGATCTTGTTCTTTGACGAGCCGACCTCGGCGCTCGATCCCGAGCTAACGGCTGAGGTGCTGCGTGTCATTAAAGACCTTGCCGCACAGAATATGACGATGGTGATCGTGACCCATGCGATGCAGTTCGCGCGCGACGTTGCCGATCGCGTGGTCTTTATGGACGGCGGTCGCATTGTCGAGGAGGGCCCGGCCGAGCAGGTTATCGATCATCCGCGTGAGCAACGTACCCGTGAGTTCTTGAGCCGTATCGAGGGGTAGGCTCAGCTTTTTACTCAACTATTGATTGAGGCGAAGCCGCTGCAGGTTTTACGGCCTGCGGCGGCACTTTAATTTGCATCGGCGGGGTCCAATAATTGCCTCGTATACGTTCTCCTTCCTCTCGCCGCCTGTATTCATACGTGCGCCGAAAAGTGTGCATGGACGGTCGCCCGTGAGGGTAGGGTGGTGGCATAGGACATTTGGAGGGTGAGTCGGCTCGGCTGCCGACCATGCTGCTCCCGGGACGGCACCGACCGCGAACTCTCCCCGTTGGCGTCGCGCATTGCGCGCGGCCCTGCAAGGAGGTCATCATGGGTGCTCCCAAGACCGGTAACGTAAGGAACGTGGTGCTCGTAGGCCAAGGCGGGGTGGGCAAGACTTCACTCGCCGAAGCCATGCTCCACCTTTCCGGCAAGACCGCCCGCCTGGGCGGCCACGACGGCACCAAGCCCACGCTCGACTATGACCCCGAAGAGGTCAAGCGTGCGTTTTCCATCTCGACGACCATTGCGCCGATCGACTGGAAGGGCGCGCGCATCAATGTGCTCGATGCCCCGTGCTACCCCGATTTTATCGGCGACGCCTTTGCCGCGATGAGCGTCTGCGAGACGGCTCTGTTTGTGGTCGACGCCGAGGCCGGTCCGCAGCCTACGACGGTTAAGCTTTGGTATGCGGCGGAGGACCTGCGCCTGGCGCGTGCGGTGTTCGTGAACCGCCTGTCGCGCTCCGAGGCCAGCTTCACGACCACAATGAACCTGCTGCAGGAGCGCTTTGGCACGCGCCTGGGCGCCGTGACCCTTCCCTGGGGCGAGGGCGAGGACTTTGACGGCATCATCGACCTGGTGCGCATGAAGGCGCGCCATTGCAACGGCACCGAAGCCGTTGAGTCGGAGATTCCCGAGGAGTATCGTGCCCAGGCCGAGGAGGCCCATGACCATCTGTGCGAGCTGGTGGCCGAGGCTGACGACGAACTGATGATGAAGTACTTGGAAGGCGAGGAGACGCTGACGCAGGAGGAGCTTGAAGGCCTGCTGTCGAAGGCGATCGCCGAGCGTATCTTTGTACCGGTCTTTGCGGGCGATTGCATTAAGGAACAGGGCGTCAACTCGCTGATGGACGATATCGCCACGTACTTCCCGGCGCCGACGGACTACGGCGAGATGCCGCTCATCGACGGCGATTCGCTTAAGATCTCGAGTGACGATGACCGCCCGGTGGCGTTTGTGTTTAAGACCTTGGCCGATCCGCAACAGGGTCGCATCAGCTTTATCAAGGTGCTGACGGGTACGCTTGAGCCTGGCCTTGAGCTGGTCAATGCGCGCACGCGCAAGGGTGAGCGTCTGGCCCACCTGTATGTGATGTGCGGCCGTGACATGACCGAGGTCGGCCACGCTTATGCCGGCGATATCATCGTGGCGCCCAAGCTGGCGGCCGAGACGGGCGATACACTCTCGATTACCGGCAAGGTCGAGGCTGCGGCGTTTAAGTTCCCCAACTCGCAGTACCGCATCGCCATTGAGGCCGAGAATCGCGGCGACGAAGAGAAGCTCTACACGTTTATCGAGAAGGCCTGCAAGGCCGATCCGACCATGAGCATCGATCGCGACGAGGAGACCGGCCAGACCATCATCTCAGCGGTGGGCGAGGCGCAGGTTTCGGTCCTGCTCAATCGCCTTGAGGACCGCACCAAGGTCGCGGCCAAGAGCGTGCCGATTCGTATTCCGTATCGCGAGACCATTCGCCGCACGGCAAGTGCCCAGGGTCGCCATAAGAAGCAGACTGGCGGTGCCGGTCAGTATGGCGACTGCTGGCTGCGCGTTGAGCCACTCATTGGGCCCGACGGCACGAGCGATGGCTATGAGTTTGTGGACGAGGTCGTAGGCGGCCGTATTCCGCGCTCGCTGATTCCCGCCGTGGACAAGGGCGTCCAGGAGACCATGAAGGACGGCATTATTGCCGGCTACCCGCTTACGGGCATTCGTGTGGCTGTGTACGACGGCTCGTATCACAGCGTCGACTCCAACGAGATGGCGTTCCGCGCGGCGGCTCGCATCGGCCTGCGCAAGGCATGCGCCGATGCCGACCCGGTGGTGCTGGAGCCCATCGAGGAAATCACGGTGACTATCCCCGAGAGCTACGCCGGCGCCGTGATGGGCGACATCTCGGCCTCGCGTGGTCGCGTGACGGGCATGGAGACCGATGAGCGCGGAGATACCGTGGTCATCGCCCAGGCGCCGCTGGCCGAGCTGACGGATTATTCGACGCGTCTGCGCTCTATCACGCGCGGCACGGGCGACTTTACCATGAAGCCCGCGGGCTATGAGCAGGTGCCTTATGACGTTCAGGCCAAGCTGGTCGAGCGCTATGAGGAGGGCCGCGCCAAGTAGCGTGTAGTTTTGTCTGCAATGTAGGTGCTGACGAAAAGGCCGCCCTGGGTAACCGGGGCGGCCTTATTTGATCCCTTGGGGACGGAGGAAAACGGATCATTTTTTTGGGTTACGGGCAGCTTGGTCGGCCCTAGTCTCCCGAGGCCTGATTGCGGCCGGTGGCGTAGTCGATCTGCACATGCGGCTGCAGGTTGTAGCAATATACGTGGAAACAGAGGGTCTTGCCGTGGTCCTCGACTGATTGCGCCTCAAGGCGTACGCCACGGCAGACAAGTTCCTCTTCGTTATACATGGGCGTGACGCGGTAGAGCACATGGTTACCCGTATCGCGAATATAGTTGAGAATCTGCTCTTCAAACGGTAGCATGCCCGTCTCGTTGAGATAGCGCGTGCCGGTGAGGAGATTCTTGCGGTTGGCGTTTTCGCCGCAGAGCGACCAGG
>CABQKL010000140.1 GCA_902464645.1 uncultured Collinsella sp. | reverse complement strand
GTGCGCGATCTTTCACGATACCCAGACGGCTCAACGAGTCTCCACAACTGGGACATATGGCCCATTTTTACCTAGTCATTGGGGACGTACTTAAACGAGTGGTCTCTACGAGGGAGACGTCACGGGAACGATCCATCGCGGCGGTGCGCTCACGTTTATGGACGGCTGCCCGCTGGGAAAGCTCATGCGTGAGGCACTGGGGGCGCCGGTTGCCGTCAATAACGACGGTAAGTGCTGTGCGCTCGGTGAGTATGCGCCTGGTGTAGCGCGAGCCAAACGAGGCTGTCGAAAAAGATAAAGGCCGGCGTGAACCGCCCCCATTTCCTTAGCACAGGAAATGGGGGCAGTTTAATCTCGTACCCCTTTTAATCCGCCCGTATTCTTGAAGAGGGGGTTTGCAATGTTAACCCCATTGTTCAGAAAACCATTGCCCCTGACAAAGCCTTTACAGAATGCCGTGGCCTCAAAGCGCGCCCGCATCGACGCTTCGCCTGCGCTAAACTGGAGGGCACGTACGCAATTACGAGAGGAGCCCGCATGGAGGCTTACAAGCAAGAGTTCATCAAGTTTATGGTCGAGTCCGACGTCCTTAAGTTCGGCAGCTTTACGCTCAAGAGCGGCCGCCAGTCTCCGTTCTTTATGAATGCCGGCGCTTACGTGACGGGCTATCAGCTCAAGAAGCTGGGCGAGTATTACGCCCAGGCCATCCACGATAACTTTGGCGACGATTTTGACGTGCTGTTTGGGCCGGCCTACAAGGGCATTCCGCTGGCCGTCGTGACCGCAATTGCCTACCACGAGCTGTACGGCAAGGAGGTCAAGTACTGCTGCGACCGCAAGGAGGCCAAGGACCACGGCGCCGACAAGGGCAACCTGCTGGGCTATGAGCCCCAGGACGGCGATCGCGTGGTCATGGTCGAGGATGTCACCACCAGCGGCAAGTCCATCGACGAGACCTATCCCAAGGTTAAGGCTGCTGCCGACGTCGAAATCAAGGGCCTGATCGTGTCCCTCAACCGCATGGAGGTCGGCAAGGGCGGCGTGACCACCGCGCAGAAGGAGATCGAGGCCAAGTACGGTTTCCCCGTCGCGAGCATCGTTTCCATGGCCGAGGTCGTCGAGACCCTCTACAACCACGAGATCGATGGCAAGGTCGTCATCGATGACGAGCTCAAGGCCGCCATCGACGCCTACTACGAGCAGTACGGAGCTCGGGAGTAGGTAGTTACGCGGGTTTACCAACCCGCGTAACCAGTTGACGCTGCAAGCCCGCCAGAGCGGCAATCTGCCTTTCAGCTTCGGCGGCATGACCAGAAGGTCAATGCCGCCTCGTTTCAAGGCACCTTGCTCGCTCTGACGGGCTTTCGCTGTCGTTGCCAAAACATCGGCGTTGCCGTAGTAGTCATTGGGGACGTTCTTGTTTGACTAGTCGTTTAAGAACGTCCCCAATGACTAGTCAGAAATGAGCGTGGATAATCTCCCGTTTTTGGCCCCCGTGTGGACTCAAAGTGGGAGATTATCCACGCTCGTTTTAATATGGCTGGGCTGCGGTGCCTATCTAATCGGCTCAGCGTCTTCCCTGAGAATCGAAAGATACTCTTCATACCCGTACTGTCGGTATCTCTGTCTTGACTCGTCGAGTGGACGGAGGATACCCAATTCTTCAAATGATTTGACGAGCGAGCTCGCGGTGCTCCTACCGATATCGAGTCGGGCAGCGATAAATGCGGTGTCGAGGATGGGATGCTCTTCAAGAAGGCTCAGCAGCCTTTGTCCGTTTGCGGCAGTCCTTCCGAGATTTTCGGTAATAGCTGCCGTCGAACGGTTGTGGAGATCAACAAGACTCTTTAAAGACCCTACCGAGTCCTTCGCACTCTCAAGAAGACTGGCGCAGAAAAACTCTATCCATTCCTCGTAAGTTCCTCGTTCCCTTACGGATGTGAGTTGTCGGTAGTACTCGCTTCGATTTTTCTTGAACTGGAACGATGGATAGAACAAGCAAGAATGAAGAACGCCATCATTGATGAGCATAAGTGTAATGAGAAGCCTGCCCAGGCGACCGTTTCCGTCTAGGAATGGATGGGCAGTTTCAAATTGGTAATGGACGAGCGCCGCCCGCACGATCGGATCCATTTCGACTTGAGGCTCATTGATAAATCGTTCGAGGTCCTGGAGCGTGTTGCTCAAATCTTCAATGTTTGGAGGGACGAACGATGCAGTTGCAATGGTGCAGCCTGAAGGGCCAATCCAGTTTTGTGAGGAGCGCAGCTCGCCTGGATTCTTCTCCGTTCCGCGCACTCCGTCCAGCAGGACCGCATGAACCTGCCTGAGAAGCCTCGTACACAAGGGCATCTTTTTGAGCAGTTTTACGCCGCGGTCGACAGCACGGACATAATTCACGACATCTGCGACATCTTTATGATGGAGTTGGGTTTGCGATGGACTAAGTAGGTCGTCAAACGTGCACTGGGTTCCCTCAATTTGCGAAGAAAGGAGTGCTTCTTTGCGCACATACATTGTCAGATACATGTCGGCGTTGGGAACAAAGTAGAGCATGCCTTCAAGCTCTCCAAGCTTTCGTGAGCATGTGGAAAGCGTGCGATAGGTTTCCTCAGTGAGGTTTAGCTGCCTCAATGATTGCAAGGGCGTTGGCAAAAACGAATAGTAAGCCAATTTCCCCGATAGATTATTGCGGAGCGTTCCCTGGCCGTTCTCCTCGATTTGCATCGCGCCCTCCATATCTTTAGTGCCGGAAACTCGTTATTAGGCTAATCATATCAATTCTAATAACGAGTTTATGGCGAAAATAGTTATTAGAGTCGATTTGAATAATCTAATGACGAGAAGTCGTTATTGCTTTGGTGCAAGGTGGTCGAGTGGTCCCTCGGGCGCAGAGGAAAACGGATCATTCAACATGAGCGTGGATAATCTCCCGGTTTTGGCCTGTGTGCGGGCTCAAAGTGGGAGATTATCCACGCTCGTTAGATATGCGTCCGAAAATCCACGCTCGTCGCTACTTGAGCCCGGGGAGGCGGGTGTAGGGGAATGAGCGCTCCAGGAATTCGGAGCAGTGGGCGTAGTCTTTGGCGAAGTAGCTGCTGTAAAGCGAATCGAGCACGTATTGCACGGCGATGTGGCTCGCGAACTGCGTGATGCGATGCGTCATGCTCTCGTGGTCACTCACCGTAAGGTAGGCGTCAAAGCCAGGGTGAATGCGCGTGCAATAAGGCGTGCCGATGACGATGACCGGGACATGCCGACTGCTGAGGATCGGCAAGATGTCCTTGAGGTTGGGGGCAAGGCCGCTGTAGGAGATGACGATCGCCACATGGTCGGTGCCCGAGGCGAGCGCCGTACGCACCTGGGCCTCGCCACCGTCGTGGCACGTCGCGCTTTTACCGGCGGAGAGCAAGCGATCACGGAACATTCCCGCTGGATAGAGGTTGTGCGAGCCTGTGTAGATGTCGACCTGTCGGGCGTTCGCGATGAGCTTGGCGGCGTGGTCAAGCTGCGTGGGGTCGAGCAGCTCCTGCGTTTCGGCCAGCGTGGTCTGGTAGAGCCCCTCCATGCGTTCCATAACCTGCAGGCGATACTCGGCTTATCGACCCGCGATGCAAAGGAGATGCTCATCCCAAGAGCGCTACCGGGAAGGGCTTGCGATTCGAGCCCTCACCTTAGCAATTTGATCATTTGGCACTATAATCACCATAGGCATGCGCATAACGTTGCGCTTAATCAAGAGGAGAAAACATATGGGTCTGTTTGACATGTTTAAGAAGAAGGCTGAGCCCGCGGCAGCTGCTGCTCCGGCCTCCATCTCTGCTTCTGCTGGCGCCGACGTGCTGTGCTCGCCTGTCACGGGCAAGGTCATCAAGATGGCCGACGTGCCCGATCCCGTCTTTGGTGGCGAGGTTCTGGGCAAGGGCTGCGCTGTGTGGCCCGAGGACGACCTGGTCTACGCTCCCTGCGACGGCAAGGTGACCGTCACCATGGGTCACGCCGTGGGCCTGCAGTCCGATAGCGGCATCGAGGTTCTGGTACACGTTGGCGTCGATACCGTCAACATGAACGG
>CABQKL010000139.1 GCA_902464645.1 uncultured Collinsella sp. | reverse complement strand
GCTCCTTTGCTGCGTTTAAGTCATATAGATAGTCAAGGTAGCATAGCCCAGCCCACAGACGATTCCACCCAACACGAAATCCATCGAACAATCGTTCGAACTTAGGCTGAAAAGAGCTCACTCGCACAAAACCGAGTCGGTTTTGTCCGAGTAAGTTTGAAGACGGCCGAATGTGTCTTGCTGCGTTTGCGGTTGGATACGTTGTCGAAGACGTGTCGTGCGGATTGTTGGCGAAAAGACGTCGTGCCAAGCTCGAGGCAGAACTCGACTCCTCAGACGACATTTAATGCGTAATGGGCCGGCTCTGGGTATCCAGAACCAGCCCTTTTTTGATGTTCGATGAGCCGAGTCGGCGTCTCTCGCAAAGGTAATTTAGGAGCTAGCGAGGCCTATCCGAATTGATCTCATCGGCGGTGTCGTTTTCGAGCGCCGTGCGGCGGGCGCTGTAGGCGACGAGGCCGGCGCCTGCCGCGGCGAGTGCTGCAGCGGCTGCCATGAGGGGAGCGTTGACATCGCTCGTGCCCGCAAGCACGCCCGCTTTTCCGGAATGCTTGTTATTGCCGTGATCCTTGCTGCTGCCAGAGCCACTGCCGCCACTGGAGCTGCTTCCGCCGGAGCCACCTCCACTCGTGCCGCCATCGCCGTCGACCGTCATCGGGGCGTCGTGAAGCCCCGTCGTATCCGCGCTGTCGCATACGCCGACCTGAACTTCTGAGCGTTCGCATGCCGCGTCGGGCACATGAAGCTCGTGCAGTACGGCACCCAGCGTCGAGTTTGCGCCCGGTCGAATTTCCTCGAGCGTTACGGGATCGAGCGCCACCAGATTACGTGCCTTCGCATACAGCGTTACGCGTTTGCCCACTTCGTCGCTCCAACTCTCGGGGATGGCGAAGCTCATGCGGAACTGTGCCGTGCAACCCGGTGCCAGCACGGCGTTGCCGTTGTCGGCTACCAGCGGGTGCGTTGCAAAACGTGTGCCCAGCGTCTCGAGCGCGTACTTCACGTGTGCCATGTCGTTGGCCGAAGCGTCCTCGGCAAGCTCTGGATCGTAGATCGAAGCCATGCGTGCGTTCACTCCGAATCCGATGGATGCACTGGAGAATGGCTGGCTGGAGCCCTCTCGGTACAGATCGATCGTGCCGGCGGTCAGCAAGGTGTTGCCGTCGTTTCGCACCGTGACCATAAAGGATTCACCTGCTGCTCCGGGCACCACCGCGCCCGAGGTAGCGACCGCGCCCGTCGGAGTGGCACACGCCACCAAGGGCACTTCGATGCCGTGCAGCTCTGCCTCGCTCTTCTCCGCGCTCACAATGTGTGTGGCGAGCGCGGAGAGCATGCCTCCCGACGTCAAAAATGTCGTTATCTGATCGACGGGATGGTCCAGCTCGCACATCACGAACGGCTCCGTGAACAGATCGCCTGCCAAGGTGCTGGCGAAGATGCGGAAGTGCTTGCCCATCACTGCTACCGGGTTGCCTTCTTCGTCGTAGGTTTGTCCCACCTTGCCATCGGTATTCTCTACATAGAGCACGCACCTGCCGTTGTTGCTTACGCTAAACGATGCCGGGCCACAGCCTGCGGCACCCACGGGCTGCGTTGCAAATGCCGATGCGCCTCGCGTCCAAGTAATATGCTGCAGTTGCTCGTTGACGGTTGCCAAAAAGCCCGAATGTTGTGGCCACGGCACCGCACGGGGTACTGTGACATCTGGTGGCATAACGCCCCAGCCCGCAATGGACTGGCCGATCACGGCGTACGATGCGCAGCCGCAACCGTCTGCGGTCTCGTACGCAACGGGCACCACCATTTTGCCGTTGATATTCTCGGGCTCGCCCAGCTCGATACTCGACGGTGCTTGCGGAAAGCGGAGAACTTGGCGGAACGTCAGGCTATCGCCCGAAACGCCCGACCACAGTGTGAAGCACTCCAGCGCAACCTCAGCCTCGCTGCCGAGCGCCTTTTCTGCGGTGGCTCCGCGGCGGTGGAGGTAGGCACCTGACAGGCGTCCGTCGACCAGCGTCTTGCCCACCGTGATACGCGGGCACTGCAGGCAATGGTAGTCATCCTCTTGCAGGCGGCCGCGCGAGATGCTGCGCCACGACGTGTGCGACACCACGCGAACTCCGCCGTTGCTTATGCGCAGGCGCACAACGGACAGTATGCCGGATGTGCTCGCCGCTTCGAAAGGGGTGTTGTCGCCGTCGCGGCGCTCGCCGGAGACCAGCAGCACGTAGGCGTCTCGGTTTCCTCTTCCGTCCGTATATTCCACTACGTCGAAGTCGTAATCGTATATGTCGTCGCGCTCCACGTCGTTCTCGCCAAACCCAAGGGGAAAGTCCACGGGCGTGGGGGCGGACCACGTGCCGTTTGCCTTTGTGTGCACCACCAGGCGCGAGCGGCCATTGTCGCCGTAGCGCACCGAGGCGATACGGAATAGGCACTCCACGCCGGCAATCATCGTTAGCTTCATGTGGGCTTCGCTGAGCACGCCGGAAAACAGCACGTTGTCGCTCGAGGGCTTGATGCCGCCACGCTCGTCCTCCGATACACCGGCTGAATTGGCGTTGGGGTCCGCAACGGCGTCCTTCGCCTGCCTGATATGGGTGTACGCATACATCGGCGCGGCGTTTTCGTCGTTCTTTATCAGTGCGTGGACGAAATGCTCGACCTGTCCCGTGTCGTCGCTTTCTGCATCCGCCTCGAGCTCAATGCGCGTGACCGCTTGATCCCAATCGCGCACGACAGGTGCGACGTTTACGGCAGTAGCCTTAACCTCGGCGCATGCGAGCAGCTCGGCGTTGGTGACGATGGTGGCCGATGCGATAAATTGAGGCACGCCGCCCGCCTTGATGTCGCCGGGCGTGCCGAAGCAGGCATCCAGCGTGTAAGGCGTATCTCCGCCCAATGCGAGTTCAGAGCGCTGGAGCACATACTGGTTGCCATTGTTTACCGACATATTCCACGAATCGAGGAGTGTGGGCCACGACCCCGACCAAGCCTTGGTGGTCCACTTGAACATTACGAACTGGAGTATCACATCGACATCGACGTCTGCACCTACGCGCAGTCGCGGAAGCTGGTGTCCATCTGCCTTCTCGTACCCAATGAACAGCGTGAGGGATGCGGCGCCGCGCACGGCAGACGAAGCGACGCCTGCAACGCCGGCGCCAAAGGTGACGGCGAGCCCGATCTGGATGGTGAACGAACCCGAGGTGTTTGAATAGTCGAGCGAAATGTTTTTAAAAAACGCCGCGCCGCTGCCGTGCGTGTGGGCACCCACGGCGAGCGCCAGCTTCGCCAGCACCCAGGGGTTGACGTTTAGGAAAAACGGCACCGGTCCTAGGGTAAACTGCTCGGTCCAATTGAGGTCGGTTCTTACCTGGAAGAGAGCCTTAATATTGCCGTATGCGGGATCGTTGTTGTTGCCCCAGGTTTTGCCCACCCAATCGTAGGCGAGCGAGCCATACAGCTGTGTGGCGATATCCATCGTGAACAGCGGCGTGCAATGGTGACGAAGGAGCTTGGTGTTTCTTGGATCGGTGCCCGAACCGGCACTCATCCTTTTGTACTGATTCCACTTCCCCTCCATCTCGTCGAGGTAGCGGTTTGCCTGCTTGGCACCCGACTCGCGCGGCGATTTCTTCCAGTATTCCGGATCAGGGTTGCCCGAATCGTTCATATAGCTAACTGGTTTGTACCCTCCGCCAAACAGCACGTATCCAGCAAACGAGAAATCGAACAGAATGGGAAATGTGGGCATCCAGCACGTGAACTTATTGCCGCCGATACCGGGAAACGCCGCGGGGAAATCAAACGGAGTGATCTCTTGGTCCATGGTGGTGGGAATGATGGTGGTCGAGCCCGACTCCGCCTTTGCGGCCGGCGCGGTGACAACGGCCATAGGGGATGAGAGCGTGTAGGTTTTGCCCCGGTAGTCGAGCATAAAGCGCAGCTTGCACCCTTCCTCCAGAAGGCCCGAAGCTGCATCGAGGAACGTGTCTTCAAGCGTGAACGTCGCCAGATTATCCGCGCCCGATGCGCTGGCCTTGATCTGGCCGATCTGCGTGACGGTTTCGGTTGAGCTGCCCGCAGCGGGCATCACTTTATTGATATGCAACGTTGCCTGCCCGCCCTGCGGCAGATGAGCCTGCACGGTA
>CABQKL010000138.1 GCA_902464645.1 uncultured Collinsella sp. | reverse complement strand
ACAGTCCTGCGCAAGACGAAGGCCACATTAAGTGGCCTTCTTTGCGTGCGGAACTCATATCGAGCAAAAGCCCAAGCGGCCCTCTCGGTTCAGCCAAGTTGACGTAGTTGAGATGCAGCATGCGGTCTGCTCACTTCTCGAAGTTCTTAGCGGAAATGAGTTGACTTGCAACAACGTTTTGCTTGCGATGACGGTTGGGCTGCAACAAAGTTTTTATTGGACCTCGAACCCTATACTCGATGTTCGCTTCGTTCATTGAGTTACCCTTTGCATGAGGCCGGGGCATATCGTCCCGCCCGCAGTTTCGCAGGCCGCAGGCCGAGAATGTTTGAGGACGGGATGATATGCCCCGGCCTCCCGGGAGAGTTACCTATGAACTACGCGAACATTAAGTATTTCGACATTGCTGATGGGGAAGGTGTTCGTACTTCTCTGTTTGTGAGTGGGTGCCGTCGTGGGTGCAAGAATTGCTTTAACTCCGTCGCGTGGGACTTTGCCGCGGGTGAACCGTTCGACCGTGCCGTCGAGGACAAGATTATCGAGAGTCTCGACCATCCCTTTATTGATGGCCTGACGATTCTGGGTGGCGAGCCTATGGAGCCCGAGAATCAGGCGAGTCTCGTTGACTTTATCGAACGCGTGCGTGCGACCTATCCTGTGGAGTCGGGGAAGACCATTTGGTGCTTTACCGGCGACGTGCTCGAGGAACTTATGCCGGGCGGCCGTCATCATACCGAGGTGACGGACCGTATCCTTGCCTGCCTCGATATGTTGGTGGACGGCCCGTTCGTTCAAGACCTGTACGATATCTCCTTGCGTTTTAGGGGTTCGAGTAATCAGCGGGTGATCGACATGAACGCCACGCGCACTCGTGCCGCGCGCGAGGGCGTTTCGCTTTGCGATGCTGTGGAGCTTTGGCGAGACGATCCGGTCTATTCGACCCATACTATGTAGCTTGTGGCCGATGCCGGAGGGCGTGGTACCATAGCGCGAACGCAAAATCGGAAGAGTGAGGCCTAGATGGTCGATCAGGAAAAAGTTGAGACCGCCATAAAGCTGTTGCTTGAGGGCATAGGCGAGGACCCAACTCGTGAGGGCCTGCTGGAGACGCCGGCACGCGTCGCCCGTATGTATGGCGAGATTGCCGGCGGCATGGACCAGAGCGCTGAGGAGCACCTGTCCAAAACTTTTGCCGTCGCTTCGAACGATTTAGTTATCGAGCGCGACATCACGTTTTACTCGCTGTGCGAGCACCATCTGCTGCCGTTTTATGGCAAGGCTGCGATCGGCTATATCCCTAACGGCCGCGTGGCGGGTCTGTCTAAGCTTGCTCGCACGGTTGAGGTCTATGCCCGTCGTCTGCAGCTGCAGGAGCAGCTGTGTACACAGGTTGCCGATGCCCTCATGGAATATCTTGCCCCCCAAGGAGCGATCGTGCTGATGGAAGCCGAGCATATGTGCATGACCATGCGCGGCGTGCAAAAGCCCGGTACCAAGACCGTGACGCTTGCTCGTCGCGGCGTCTTTGAGACCGATCCGTTGCTCGAGGAGCGATTCTTTAGGATGATGGGCCGCTAACCATGAGGGTCGTCAACGACTTTGCATCGAAGACCGATGAGGGGACGCCGCGTCGCGGCTTTATGGCTTCGGGCCTGACTCCCTTTGGTGCCATGCCTCGCATTGATTTCATCTGTGCCAACGGGCTGTTCCGGCGGCACCTGGGCAACATTGCACAGTTGGAATCGGGGCGCATCTTTTGCCGCCACGGTATCGACCATCTGCTGGATGTCGCCCGTATTATGTGGATCAAGAATCTCGAGGAAGAGCTCGGATTTGACCGCGAGGTCATCTACGCCACGGCACTTCTTCACGATATCGGCAAAGATGAACAGTATGAATCGGGTATATCCCATGATGTTGCAAGCGAACGCGTCGCTGATGCGATTCTTGGCGGCATGCCCGAAGACGTGGCGTTTGAGCCGGCAGATGCCGCAGCCATTAAGACAGCCATTCTGGGCCATCGAAAGCTGCGCGTGAACAGCCAGCCGCTCGAGCGTCTGCTTTATGCAGCCGACAAAGCGTCGCGCGCCTGTTTTGCATGCCCTGCGCGCAATGCTTGCAACTGGAGCGATGATAAAAAGAACCTGTCGATTCGCGTGTAGTCGGTATGCGCGGTCGGGGTTCTGAACGAAGGAGACGATCGCGATGACTAACAAAAAGCTGCCCGAGAATGCAACCAAGACCGAGGGTGCCGAGCTCGCCCGTCGTGGCAGGGGCGAGATTTCTACTGCTACGGCGGTGCCCCATGTGAGCTATGACGATCTGCGCCATGCCGACCGCATTACTATCGACGGTCTCGAGGTCTTTGCCAACCACGGCGTGTATCCCGAGGAGAACGCCCTGGGGCAGAAGTTTGTCGTGTCCTTGGTGCTCTATGCCGACCTGCGCGCGGCAGGGGAGCACGACAATCTGGATGCCTCGATTGATTACGGCTCGGTGTGCCACGATGTCGACGGCTATCTGCGCGAGCATACGTTTAAGCTCATCGAGGCTGCAGCCGAGGGTGTGGCCTCGATGCTGCTGCGTCGTTACCCCTTGCTGCTTGGCGTACGTGTTAAGCTCGATAAGCCTTGGGCGCCCGTCGGTCTTCCCCTGGCAAGCTGCGGTGTCGAGATCGAGCGCGTGCGCTAGCCGACGCTAGAGCTCGTTGGCGGGCGGTTTTTTGAGCCGCTGCGATAGGGCTCTATTGTTGGGGCAGTACGTGTCGAGCAGGGCGTGGAACCGTCGATTGTGGCTTGGCTCGAGCAAGTGGACGAGCTCGTGGGCGACAACCATGTCGAGGCATTCGACGGGGTAGGCGGCAAGTTCTCGTGCGATGCGAATGGCGCCGGTTTTGGGCGTGCACGAGCCCCAGCGCGTTTTCATGCTGCGTACGGAAACGCGGGAAACGGCGACACCCATTGCGATTTCGTATGCGTGCACAATATCGCGTAGCGCCGATGTGACCTCGGACGTATAGAGCTGGTCGATATGGACTTGGAGCTCGTCGGACGTTAGGCCGTCGAGGATTGCGCGCCGCTTGGCCTGTGGGCCTTCGTTCGATTCGTCGGTACCCATAAAACTTGCGAAGGTGGCCTGTTTGGGTCGCGGTGCGGGTGATACAAAGTTGTGATCGAGTGCGTCCTGTACCGTGATGGGCTTGCCCCAAAGCGCAATGATGGATGAGGGGCTGAGCGGCTCCTGTGCCGTCGTCTGACGTTGCTCGCGCTGGGCAAGTCGGCTGATAATCCAGGCGCTGTTGCGCTTCACAAACGCTTCGATACGCTCGCGGCTGGCGCCGAGCGGTGCGCTGGCGTGGACCTCACCGCTCGATGTGACGCGTAGGTTGAAGTTCTTGACGCGCTTTTTGGTAACGACGACGGGGATGGGCATCCCATCCGGTCGGGGTAGGAAAATCGTAAATTGCTGCGTCAAAAGTTATCCTTTGGATTGGGGACGGGCCGGCATGTCGATCGCTCGGCATACCGGCCCGCTCAAGGGATGTGAAATTAATAACGCTCGAAGAAGGCAAGGGCGTTATCGCTGCAGAGCTTCTGCATCACGGTCTTGCCAAAGTGCTTGGAGAGCATGTTCTGGAATTTGGGCATCTTGCTGGCATCGGAGAGGAAAGCGGGCACCTTGGCGCCGTCCCAGTCGCCGCCGAGTGCGATGACATCTTCGCCGCCCAGGTCGAGCCAGTGTTCGATATGGGCTGCCAGCTGGTCGAAGGTGACATCTGCGGCGGTCTCGTCGGTTGCGTCGTTGGAGAGGAACTCGCTGCAGTAGTTGAGGCCGACGATGCAGCCCATGTCGCGAATGGTACGGAACTGGTCGTCGGTGAGGTTGCGCTTGACGCCGCAAACCGCGCGGGAGTTGGAGTGGCTGGCGACGAAGGGGCGCGTGGCGTGGGCGACAACCTCGTCAAAGCACTCGTCGTTGAGGTGGGAGACGTCGAGTACCATGCCGACGTGTTCCATCTGCGTAAGCGCCTCGATGCCGGCGGCGGTGAGGCCGGCGTGGGTGTCGTGGCCGCTCGCGAGCGGTCCCTGCGCGTTCCAGCTGAGCGATGACATGAGTACGCCCAGGCTCTTGAGCGCCTCGATCAGCGCGGGGTCCTCGGCAAAGAACGTGGCGTTTTCGATGGTG
>CABQKL010000137.1 GCA_902464645.1 uncultured Collinsella sp. | reverse complement strand
CGGTCCGCCGTTCGTTAGAACGGCGGAACCCATGGGGCTCGCAGCGTCGAGGGGTTCCGGCGTTTGGTAAAACGCCGGAACAACCTAATGCTCGATCCAGCAGCGCAGGGTCTCGCCGGACTGCAGGTGACGCAGATTCTCCGCGGCGATGTCGACCACGTTATTGAGCGTCGCGGCCAGGTGGAACCAGCCCGAGATATGCGGTGTGATGAGCATGTTGGGCACATCCCACAGGGGGCTTGTATCAGGCAGCGGCTCGGGGTCGGTGACGTCGACCGCGGCGCCGGCGAGATGCCCCGACTCCAGAGCGGCAACCAAGTCGTCGGCGACCACAAGATCTCCGCGGCCGCCGTTGGCAAAGAAGGAGCCCGGCTTCATCGCGGCAAAGAACTCGGCGTTCGCCAGGCCGCGGGTCTCGGGTGTGCTCGGCATAAAGGATGCGACGATGTCTGCCTCTGCCAGGCGCTCAGGTAGAGCGTCCATGCCGTCCATGTCCTCAAACACAATGGGGTAGACGAGTGGATGGCGCTTGATGCCGCGGACGTGCGCGCCCATGTTGCGGCAGAGCGTGGCAAAGTGGCCGCCAATGTCGCCCGCGCCCAGCACCAGCACGTTGGCATTTTTGAGCGAGGTAACCGGCCCCAAATCCTCCCAGCGATGCTCGCGCTGCAAGTCGTGATAGCCGGGCAGGCGCTTCATCATGGAAAGGACCATGGCAAACATGTGCTCGCTCACGGCCTGGCCGTAGGCGCCGATCGAGCAAGACAGCTTGGCTTCAGCCGGCACGGTGCCGGCGGCCAAGTAATCGTCATAGCCGGCGGTCTGCAATTGCAACAGCTGGAGATGCTCGCATGCGGTAAGCAAGGCAGGGTCTATGTTGCCCAAGATTACGTCGGCGTTGGCGACCTGCTCACGCGTGATGGCGTCGGAGCTCGTGTAGATAAAGTCCTCGCCCGGAGCACTCGACTCAAGAATTGCGCGATGGCGGTCGTTGACGGGCAGCAAAACCAGGATGTTCACAAGCAGTCATCTCCGCTCAGCCTGCCAAAAAAGGACAGGTTTATTTTGGCAGGTTTTATCAGGCAAAACGTTCAAATAAAACGCCGGATGCAAGCGGGTTTGCCCGTCAGCATCCGGCGCATCTGCGGCTACCAGCTCAGCAGCTCGTACCCGTCCTCGGTCACCACGAGCTGTACCTCACACTGGGCCGAGTCGCTGCCGTCCTTGGTGCGCACACACCAGCCATCGCCCTTGCTGATCTTAATGTCGGGCGCTCCGGCGTTGACCATGGGCTCGATGGTAAAGACCATGCCCGGAGCCATGATGGTGTCCACATCGGGCGCCTCGGTGGTAAAGCCCACAAACGGGTCCTCGTGGAACTCTTTGCCAATGCCGTGTCCGCCGTACTCGCGCACCACGCTAAAGCCGGCGTCCTCGACCGTCTTTTGCACGGCCTCGGCCATGACGGAGAGCGGCAGCCATGGCTTGACGGCAGCCAGACCCGCCTCCACGCTGGCGCGGGTGACGTCGACCAGGCGCTGGCGCTCGGCAGAGACCTCGCCGATGCAGAACATGCGGCTCGAGTCGCTAAAGTAGCCGTCCAGGATCGTGGAGCAGTCGACGTTGATGATGTCGCCCTCGTGCAGCACGTCCGTATCGCAGGGGATACCGTGACAGACCACGTCGTTGATCGAGGTGCATACGCTCTTGGGGTAGCCCTCGTAGTTGAGGTCGGCCGGCGTGCCACCGTGCTCGACGGTGTAGTCGTAGATCATCTGGTCAATCTGGTTGGTGGTCATGCCCGCGGCGATGTGCTCGCCTACGTAATCGAGCACGCCCACGTTGATGGCGGCCGAGCGCTTGATGCCCTCGATATCGGCGGGCGTCTTGTAGAGCGTGCGGGGCAGAACCTCCCAGCCCTCTTCCCACAGGCGCTCGAGGCGCTCGTCGAAGGCGCTATGACATTTTTTATATTTTTTGCCGCTGCCGCACCAGCAAGCGTCGTTGCGGCCAGGTACGGGTCCATTGTCAAACATGGCTAACTTCCTTTCATTCGCAGCTAGTATAGCCCACTCACGCGTCCATAAAAGTTGCGGTGATATAGTTCCGATTTAAGCGGTTTAACAGCACAAATAGGAACTATATCACCGCAACTGATGGGGCGGGATGGCGGGCACTGGCTGCTGCGTAGTTTTGCTAGTAGCTCACCTGGCAGGGGATGCCGAGGGCTTGGACGCGTGCGGCAATCGTGTCGAGCACCTCGGGTGCCGCTTTAGCAAGGCCGGCGACCGGTGTCTCGCGCGCCACCGTGTAAATGGTCGCCTCCTGCGGGCGAATGCGTTCGAGCGCCGCGAGCCAAGGGCCGACGTACTCCTCGCCGGTGTTATCGAGAGACTTGCCTCGGTACTCGCCGCTCAAAAACATCGTCTGGATAATGACGTGGCCGTTAAAGCTCGCGAACGTTTCGATCTGGTGCTCTACATCGTAGGGGCCAACGGGCTGGTCGAGCAGCTGGATAAAAGCCGGGTCGACCGTATCGAGCTTGAGGATGTTGTCGTCGACCATCATGAGCGCATCGTGTACCTGGGGACGGTCGGCGCGCGTGCCGTTGGAAAGCACGGCAATCTTGGTGTTTGGGGCCAGCTGGTCGCGCAGCGCGACGGCGCCGGCGATGGCCTGCGGAAACTCCGGTGCGGCGGTGGGCTCGCCGTTGCCTGCGAAGGTGATCACATCGGGGAGCTCGCCCTCGGCTGCCATCTCGCGCAGCTTTGCTTCGAGCGCGTCGAGTACCATGGCAGCTGTGTTGTACGGCTCATGACAGGGGCGCTCGGCGTTGAGGCCGTTTTCGCAGTAAATGCAGTCGAATGTGCAGATTTTGCCGCTGGCCGGCATCATGTTGACGCCGAGCGAGAGACCAAGGCGACGGCTGCGAACGGGCCCAAAGATGGGGCTGGCATTCAAAAACGTAGACATAGGCATATGCTCCTTGGGACAGTTGAGCTTAAGCATAGCATCGGCCTTCATGTGGGTTGCGGGTTTGGGCGCTGTTGTTTAGGCAGAAACCTTGCAATCGGGCGAGTTTTCGAAACCCTGTCATGAAAGGGTGCGAGCTGGGTACAGTAAACGCATTCATGTACACACAAAATGACGCCATCTGACCAAGCCGCACCCCGGCACGGCCTGGTGGTGTTGACGATGGGAACACAGTATGGATTTTACGGTCGAGAATGCGGGCACCACGATCGCCTGCCGCGAGTATGCCGGCCCGGATGTATCGTCCGATACACCCGCCTTGGTGTGCGTGCACGGTGCGTGCGTCGACGGTGTCTTTTTTGACGGCATCGCCCGCGAGCTCGCCTGTGACTATCGCGTCATTACCTACGACCGCCGCGGTTGCGGCGAGAGCGGCGACGCTGCAGACGGACGCTACGACCTCGCCGTCCAGGCCGCCGACCTGCAGGCCGTTATCGAGCATATTGGCACTCCGGCAAACGTGCTCGCGCACAGTGCCGGTACGCTGGTGACTCTGGAGCTTCTCCGTGCAAACCCCGCCATAATCTCGCGTGCGATCCTGCATGAACCCGCCGTGACGGATGAGGGTGCCGGTCTGGGCGCGGCCCCGGTTTTGCTCGAGATGATCGCCGCGGGAAAGGTCTCCAGGGCATTACGGGCCTTCCTGGGCGCCATCGGCGATTCGGACCCTGAGGCCCCCAAGTTAACCGAGGCAGAAGCCAAGCATGCCCTGCGCAACGGTCGCAGTTTCATGGCAAACGAATATGGGATTACTATGACCTGCGTTCCCGATTGGGATAGCGTCCGTGCGTCGAAAACGGTGGCCGCCGTGCTCCTGGGCGAGCTCTCGATTGGCACGCCTCGCGAGGCGGGCACGAGGGTGGCGGCTGAGCTTTTGGACTGTCCGCTCGTAATGGTTCCCGGCGCGCACAACGGCCTGCGCGATCGCCCGGGAGCGGCTGCCCAGACTGTCCTTGGCATCCTGGGGCTCTAACACCCGCAATAGCCAAAGCAGGCTTCATCCGCAAACGTTTCGGCATTGTTAACAAATGTGTTCAAAACCTCACGTCTGCGGCTTCAATCGCGCCGTCTGCCAACTCATAAAAATGTAACAGCATTTACGTGCTTACCTGCATCGGCAAGGTGTTACCCTTGTAACATTTGGAACCCGCCGCTACCATGCGAAGCTATCGAAAGGGCCCCATATGCTCAATAATCACGAGGTCAATCTAAC
>CABQKL010000136.1 GCA_902464645.1 uncultured Collinsella sp. | reverse complement strand
CCCCATAAACCCACCATCTTTGGGTACAAATAACCGCAGACAACTGACCGTGCCACGCCAACCACCCAGGAGCGGACACTACCCATGAACCAGATACTTCTCTTTATCGGCCTCGTCATCATTTTGTGTCTGACCATCAAACCCGTCGGCAAAAAGCTCCCCTTCCCCACCCTGCTCATCTTTATCGCGCTCGGCATGCTGCTGGGCGTCAACGGGCCGGCGCACATCGACTTTAGCGACTACACGCTTACCGAAACCGTCTGCAGTACGGCGCTGCTGTTCATCATGTTCTACGGCGGCTTTAACACCAACATCGACCGCGCCAAGCCTGTCGCCGCGCCCGCGGTACTGCTGAGCACGCTCGGCGTTATCGCCACCGCCGGCATCACGGGCGCCTTTGCGCACTTCGCACTGGGCTTCGACTGGATCGGCGGCCTGCTGCTGGGCTCGATCGTGGCGTCGACCGATGCGGCGAGCGTCTTTAGCGTGCTGCGCGAGCACAACCTATCGCTGAGGGGCGGCACCGACTCGCTGCTCGAGGTCGAATCGGGCTCCAACGACCCCGTCGCCTACATGCTCACCGCGGTGCTCGCGACCCTCGCGGCAGGCGGCAACATCGACATTCCCGTGCTACTGGCCAAGCAGATTATCCTGGGTGTGGGACTGGGCCTTGCCATCGGCTGGGCATCCAGCCGCCTGATTGAACGCGCACACGCAACGGCCGAGGGCGCGCAGACTATCTTTTTGTTCGCCGTGGCGATCGTTGCCTACGCGCTGCCGAGCTACCTGGGCGGCAACGGCTTTTTGGCCGTATACCTGGCAGGCATTGTGCTGGGTGCAAGCGACATCACCGGCAAGGTCGAGATGGCGCACTTCTTTGATACCCTCACCGAGATGGCCGAGATGACCATCTTCTTTTTGCTGGGCCTGCTCGTCACGCCCGCGCGCCTGCCGCAAATGCTGCTACCGGGCCTGGCGCTCATGGCGTTTATGCTCTTCGTGAGCCGCCCCGTCGCCGTCGGCCTGCTGTTGGCGCCCTTTAAGACCAATCCTCGCCAAGTCGCGCTCGTAAGCTGGGCGGGTCTGCGCGGCGCGGCTTCGGTCGTGTTTAGCCTCTTTGCTGTGGTGGTCGGTGTTCCCGGTGGGCACGACCTGTTTGACCTGGTGTTTGTGATTGCCGTGTCGAGCATTGTAGTGCAGGGCTCGCTGCTACCGGCAGTGGCGAAAAAGCTCGACATGATCGACGCGGAAGGCGACGTGCGCCGCACTTTTAACGATTACCGCGACGAGGACGGCATGTCGTTCGTTAAGCTCAAGGTGGGCGCGGGACATCCGTTTGCCGGTCGGTCGCTCGCCGATATTGGCAGCGTCGCCGACATGCTCGTGGTCCTGGTGCTGCGCGACGGTGCTCACCCGGTGCTGCCCAACGGCGACACCGTAATTGAAGAAGGCGACCTGCTGGTTATGGCCGCGCCGACGTTTGAAGAGCGTGCCGAGGTTACGCTGCGCGAAGTCACCGTGACGCCCCACGGTCGCCTGGCAGGACTGCGCCTGCGCGACGTGCCACAAGGCAAGCATCCCTTTATCGTGGTGATGCTCAAGCGCGACGGCCAAACGATCATCCCCGACGGCAACACCCTCATATACGCCGGCGACGAAGCCGTCATCGCCACGCTCGCGTCGTAGCGGGCAGGAGGTAGCTAATTTGCGACGAAGAGATCAAGCGCCTAGAAAGCCTCATGCCTTCGCTCGCAGATTTGGATTTGCCTGAGGAGTAAAGCACCCCTCCCCCATGTAACCATCCTGTAAATCATAGCAGCGCACTCGAGTTTTACCGTGATGCGGTCGCGCCTGGCGCTCCACTGTGCTAAAGTATCCCGAACGTTCAAACGACTACGAGGGGAACTAGAAGATGGCACGTGTGCACAACTTCTCAGCTGGCCCGGCCGCGCTACCTACAAGCGTGCTCGCCGAGATTGCCGACGAGATGATGGACTACCGCGGTTGCGGCATGTCCGTGCTCGAGATGAGCCATCGATCTAGCATGTACCAGCAGATCATCGACGACGCCGAGGCAACCCTGCGCCGTCTGCTGAGCATCCCCGACAACTACCGTGTCCTGTTTTTGCAGGGCGGCGCCACGTTGCAGTTTGCGGGCATCCCCATGAACCTCATGCGCCGCGGCCGCGCCGGCTACGTCGTGACCGGCAACTTTGCCAACAAGGCATACAAGGAGGCCGTGACCGGCAACTTTGCCAACAAGGCGTACAAAGAGGCCGCCAAGTACGGCGAGGCCGTGCTGCTCGCGAGCTCCGAGGGCACCAACTTCGACCGCATCCCCGACATGGCCGACATCAACGCGCGCATTGCCGCCGAGGCCGCGGGCGACGGGCTCGACTACGTCTACATCTGCCAGAACAACACCATCTTTGGCACCATGTACCACGAGCTGCCCGATTGCGGCGACGTGCCGCTGGTCGCCGATGTCTCGAGCTGCTTTTTGTCGCAGCCGCTCGACGTTGAGCGCTACGGGCTCATTTACGCCGGTGCGCAGAAGAACGCCGGCGCAGCTGGCGTGACCGTGGCTATCGTGCGCGACGACCTGATCGCCGAAGGCCCCGCCTTTGCGCAGACGCCGCAGTATATGGACCTCAAGACCCAGGCCGCCAAGGGCTCCATGCTCAACACGCCCAACACCTTTGGCATCTACGTGTGCGGCAAGGTGTTCCGTTGGGTTGAGCAGATCGGCGGACTTGCCGCCATGGCCGAGCGCAACTGGGCCAAGGCCAACCTGCTCTACGACCTGCTCGAGAACAGCAAACTATTCCACGGCACCGCGCAGACAGACAGTCGCTCCATCGCCAACGTCACCTTCCGTACCGGCGATGCCGAACTCGACGCGACCTTTGTTGCGGGCGCGGCAGAGCACCAGATCCAAAACGTCAAGGGCCATCGCCTCGTCGGCGGCATGCGCGCCAGCGTGTACAACGCCGTCACCATGGAGGACGTACAGGCGCTGGCCACGTACATGAAGGACTTCGAAGCGCAGCATAGTTTGAGCCCGCGATCTAACTAGCCCGCAACACGCGGGCCGACCAGCCACATCAGACCACTCTGTTTAGATCAAAACCTGCTAAGGAGTTTTTCCATGCGCAAGATTAAGACCATCGACGACATCACTAAAGACGGCAAAGTCGAGTTTGGCGAGGGCTACGAGTTTGTAAGCACCGCCGAGGAGGCCGACGCGATCCTGATGCGCTCGACCGACCTGCACGGCTACGAGCTGCCCGAGGGCATCCGCGCCATCGCCCGCTGCGGCGCCGGCGTCAACAACATCCCCGTCGAGGAGTACGCCAAGAAGGGCGTCGTCGTCTTTAACTCCCCCGGCGCCAACAGCAACGCCGTCAAGGAGCTTGTCCTGGGCATGCTGGTGCTCTCGAGCCGCGGCGTAGTGCAGTCGATGAACTGGGTGCGCGACAACGCCGACGACCCCGAGATCCAGGTCGATGCCGAGAAGGCCAAGAAGGCCTTTGTGGGCCGCGAGCTCAAGGGCAAGCGCATCGGCGTTATCGGTCTGGGCAACGTGGGCTCCAAGGTCGCCAACGCCTGCGTCGATCTGGGCATGGATGTCTACGGCTACGATCCGTTCATTTCCGTCGAGCACGCGTGGGTGCTGAGCCGCGAGGTGCAGCGCGTGGGCACGCTCGAGGACCTCTGCCGCGGCTGCGACTACCTCACCGTGCACGTGCCCAGCAAGGCAGACACCATCGGCATGATCAGCACCGAGCAGATTAACCTGCTGGCGCCCGACGCCGTGCTCATCAACTACGCGCGCGAGACCATCATTGACGAGGACGCCGTTGACGCCGCCCTGCGCGCGGGCAAGCTTAGCTGGTTTAGCTGCGACTTTGCCACGCCCAAGACCGTCAAGATGCCCAATACGTTTATCACCACGCACTCGGGCGCCGGCACCGGCGAGGCCGAGGCCAACTGCGCCGACATGGCGATCAGCGAGCTCAAGGATTACCTGGAAAACGGCAATATCGCGCACAGCGTCAACTACCCCGCCTGCAGCATGGGCAAGGCGCGCGCCGCGAGCCGCATCGCCTGCCTGCACGCCAACGTGCCCAACATGATCGGCCAGATCACGGCCATTCTCGCCAAGGACAACGCCAACGTGCAGCGTATGACCAACGAGTCCGCTGGCGAGAACGCCTACACCATGTTCGACACCGACGAGCACCTGAACAGCAGCACCATCGAGGCGCTCAAGCAGATTCCGTCGATGTATCGCGTGCGCGTGATCAAGTAGCG
>CABQKL010000135.1 GCA_902464645.1 uncultured Collinsella sp. | reverse complement strand
CTCGGCATGCTCATGACGTTTTTGGGCGGCGCCTGGATGCCGCTGTCGCTCATGGGATCGGCCGTGCAGACCGTGGCGCACTTTGTGCCGACGTTTTGGGTGAACGACGCGATCGGCAAGGCGCTCGCTGCGGACCTGACGCCCACCGTGCTGGGCGATATCGCCTGCGATCTGGGTGTCACGGTGCTCTTTGCCGCGGCCATCGCCGCCGTAGGCCTGGCCCTCGCACGCGCCAAATCCCGCGCCTAGCCGCCTAGTCGTTTAAGAGCGTCCCCAATGACTAGTCTGAAATAAATCCCAAGCCTCGCCCCAAAATAGTTCGCCAAGGTTTACTATTACGCTCATAAAGTAGTACGGGGCTAACAATAGGGGATACCATGGCAACGCAGGAAGCCTATGTCCAGGTTAAGGATCTCAAAAAGCACTATGGCGACGGTGATGCATGCCTGACGGTGCTCGACGGCATCGACACGTCCATCAACCGCGGAGAGATCTGCGTCATGCTGGGACCTTCGGGTTCGGGCAAGTCGACGTTTCTTAACCTAATCGGCGGCCTGGAGGATGCCGACGCCGGCTCTATTCTGGTGGACGGCTGCGACCTCACGGTGCTCAAGCCTACCGACCTGGGCGAGTATCGCCGCCGTGAGCTGGGCTTTGTCTTCCAGTTTTACAACCTGGTGCCCGATCTCACCATCAAGGAAAACATCGAGGTCACGGCACACCTGTCCAAAAAGCCGCTCAATGTCGACGACCTGCTGCGTTCACTGGGCCTCTACGAGCACCGCAACAAGTTCCCACGCCAGGTTTCGGGTGGCCAGCAGCAGCGCTGCGCCATCGGCCGCGCACTCGTCAAAAACCCGGGCCTGCTGCTGTGCGACGAGCCCACGGGCGCGCTCGACTATAAGACGTCCAAGGAAATCCTGCAGCTCATGGGGGATGTCAATCACGAGTACGGCTGCACCATCATCATCGTCACGCACAATGCCGCCATCGCGCGCATGGCCAATCGCGTGCTGCGCCTGCGCGACGGGCGCATCGTCGAGGATGAGCTCAACGAGTCGCCCGTGTCCGCCGCCGAGCTCGATTGGTAGGTGGCGCCATGACACCTCTCGCAAAACGTCTCCCGCGCGAGCTGCGCCGCAATATCGGCAAGTACCTGGGCATCTTTTTGCTTATGTGTGGAAGCATCGCCCTTACCTCGGGCTTTTTGCTCGCGGCGCATTCCATCGGCTGCCTTATCGACGACATGCGCGATGCGTACACGATTGAGGACGGCCGCGTGACCACCTCCTTCGAGGCTACCGACGATCAACTCAGGGCCGCCGAGGATGCAGCCGACGACGTCGGCGGCGTCACGTTCTACAAGAATTTCTCCATCGACGCCATCATCAAAAAGACCGCCGGCGACGACGGCACCAAGCGCACGCTGCGCACCTATGCGCACCGCACCAAGGTCGATATCGCGTCCTACTGCGAAGGCAGGCAGCCCAAGGCGGACGATGAGGTGGCCATCGACCGTGTCTTCGCCACCAACAACGACCTCGCCGTGGGCGATAAGGTCGAGCTTGAGGGCCGCACCTACACCATTTGCGGCATCATGACCCAGCCCGATAGCCAGGCGCTGTTCCTCAACAATTCGGACTTTACGGTGAACACCATCACGTACGGCGTGGCCGAGGTCACCGACGCCGGCTTTGCCGCGCTTGAGGACGCCGGTGGCGCGCCTGCCTACACCTATTCCTTTACCTTTGCCGATTGCGACCTCCCCACCGCGGATCGCATCGATGCGGAGCAGGATATGGTCGAGGCGCTGACCGATGCCGATGCACGCGTGGATGACCTCATCGACGCCGATTCCAACCAGGGCATTGGCTACGCACGCGACGACGTAGACGGCGACTCCATGATGTGGATGACGCTGCTCGACATCATCATCGTGATCATGGCGTTCGTCTTTGTGGTCCTTACCGACGCCACCATCGAGGAGGAGAGCGCCATCATCGGCACGCTGCTCGCCAGCGGCTATCGTCGACGCGAGATCGTGCTGCACTACCTTGCGCTTCCCGCCATCGCGGGCGTGGTCGCGGCGCTTTTGGGCACTGCGCTCGGCGTTGTGTTCTTTACCGAGCCCATGCGCAGCCTCTATTACGGTTCGTACAGCCTGCCGCCCTTCCAGGTGTACTGGAGCTGGGAGATCTTTGTGAAGTGCGCCGTGGTTCCCGCCGCCGCGCTCATCCTCATCACGCTGGTGGGTCTGCTTCGCAAAATGGGTAAGACGCCGCTGCAGTTTCTTCGCCACGAGGCGAGCGGCAAGTCTGGCACCAAGCGCGGCCTGCAGCTGTCGGAGCGCATGGGCTTTGTTTCCCGCTTCCGCCTGCGTATCTTCCTGCGCAACCTGGGCAACTTCACCACGCTCTTCGTGGGCATTGCATTTGCGTCGCTGCTGATGCTTTTTGGCCTGGCGATTCTGCCCACGATGACGCACTACGCGGACAACCTGAAGACGAGCCTGGTCGCCGAGCACCAGTACACGCTCAAGGCGCCGCTGGAGCTCGAGGGCACCGCCGAGGAGCGCGAGCAGTGGTCGGCACTCGAGCGCTTGCAGTCGGTTGACGGCGCGCTGCTAACCGCTGCCCAGGATGCCGATGACGAGCTTGACGACGCGGCCGATGCGGCGCAGACGGCAGCCGATGCCGCGACCGCATCTCCGTCTGCCGAGAGCCTGACTGCGGCGCAGGATGCGCTTGCCAAGGTCCAGGACAAGAAGGATGCGCTTTATGCGCGCCTCGATGATCTTGCCGATGCCCTCGGCTGCAACCGTGATGAGGCTATCGACCTGATCGACAAAGCCTCCAAGATTGACACTGACAACGACGATATTCACCCGGTCAATACGACCGACAACGGCGCGGGCGCAATCGCACAGGCTGAGAAATACGCCGTTTACCAGCTGCAATACGACCGCGGCGATGGAAATGGCGAGGAGACGATTTCCGTCTACGGCATTTCAACCGATTCGCGCTATTGGAAAGACCTCAACGTCGGCGATGGGCGCATCGTCTTTGGCGGCGGTCTGCTCGATAAGTTTGGCTGGAGCGAGGGTCAGAAGGTCATGCTCGGCGACAAGTACGAGGGTGAGCATTATTCCCTTGAGTACGCGGGCAAGGACTGTGCCTGGGGATCCAAGTCGGACATGAATATCTATATGAGTATCGAAGACTTTAACGAGCTGTTCGGCAACGACGCCGCCTATTTTAACGGCTATGTGAGCAACGAGAAGCTCGACCTCGACGCGCGCTACTTTGCCGGCGACACCACGCCCGACGACATGCGTGCCGTGGGCGACCAGTTCATCGGCATGATGAGCAAAATGATCGGCATGATGGTTGGGCTTGCGGTGTTCATCTTCTTGCTGTTTATGTATCTGCTGACCAAGGCCGTGATCGACCACAGCGCCCGCTCGATCAGCTACATGAAAGTCTTTGGCTATCGCGATAGCGAGATCTCGCATCTGTACATCCGCTCGATCACGCTGTGCGTGGCGGCGTCGCTCGTGCTGAGCCTGCCCGTGATCATCGGCTCGCTCACGGCCATCTTCCGCTCGATGCTGCTCGCCTACAACGGCAATATCGAGATCTACGTGCCCGCTTGGTCCATGGCTGCATGCGTCGGCATTGGCTTTGCGACTTACCTGGTCGTGGCGCTGCTACACACGCGCTCTATCAAGCGCGTCAGCCTAGCCGAAGCCCTCAAAGTCCAAGAGTAGTCGTTAGGGACGTCCCCAATGACTAGGTGCCGTACTTGACTTTAACTCTGCTTTAACTGGTACCATCCTCTATGTCTGTAACGACATATAGACCGAGGGGATAGATCTATGACCGCAACTGCACCCGCAGCGCCCGCTAAGGTGTACTTCACCAACCTGCGCACGCATGCTCGCGAGAGCCAGCTCGACAAGCTCAAGCGCCTCATTCGTCACGCCGGTATCGAGCAGATCGACTTTGAGAACAAGTTCGTCGCCATCAAGATTCACTTTGGCGAGCTGGGCAACCTGAGTTTTTTGCGTCCCAACTACGCCCGCGCCGTCGCGGATGTCGTGAAGGAGCTGGGCGGCAAGCCCTTCCTCACCGACTGCAACACGCTCTATGTGGGTAGCCGCAAAAACGCGCTCGAGCACATCGATACCGCCTATCAGAACGGCTTTACCCCGTATGCCACGGGTTGCCAGATCATCATCGCCGACGGCCTCAAGGGTACCGACGAGGCGCTCGTCCCGGTCGAGGGCGGCGAGTACGTGCACGAGGCCAAGATCGGTCAGGCGCTCATGGA
>CABQKL010000134.1 GCA_902464645.1 uncultured Collinsella sp. | reverse complement strand
TCTTTATCGGCACCACGATCTCGGGCTCCAAGCTGTGGATTCGCATCGCGGGCTTCACCATCCAGCCCGGCGAGTTCGCCAAGGTCTTCATCGTCTTGTTCCTGGCAGGCTATCTGGCCGAGAACCGCGAACTGCTCTCCATCTCCAACCGCAAGATCCTGGGCCTCAAGATTCCGCGCTTCCGCCTGCTGCTGCCGCTGTTTGCCGTGTGGGGCGTGTGCCTGCTCATCGTCGTCTTCGAACGCGACCTGGGCTCGGCCGTCCTGTTCTACACCATCTTTTTGCTGATGCTCTATGTTGCCACGGGACGCTTTTCGTACGTCATCATCGGCCTTGCGCTGCTGGCCGTTGGAGCCGTGGGCGCCTACAAGTTCCTGTCTCACGTGCAGGTGCGCTTTCAGGTCTGGGTCGATCCGTTTAAGGATGCCCAGGGCCAGGGCTACCAGATCGTACAGTCACTTTACTCACTGGCTGACGGCGGCCTTGTTGGCGTCGGCATCGGCAACGGCATGGCAAACAACATCCCCGTCGTCGAGTCCGACTTCATCTTCTCGGCCATCGGCGAGGAAATGGGCCTTTTGGGCGGCGGCGCCGTGCTCATCCTGTTTATGCTTTTTGCCGTGCGTGGCCTCACCACGGCAGCCCGCGCCAAGTCCGACCTTGCAGCCTTTAGCGCGACCGGCCTTACGGCGGCCATCAGCTTCCAGGCATTCTTAATCGTTGGCGGCGTAACCCGCCTGATCCCGCTGACCGGCGTCACCCTGCCCTTTATGAGCCAGGGCGGCTCCTCGCTGCTGGCGAGCTTTATCATCGTCGCGCTGCTGCTGCGCGCCGGCGACGAGGCAACCGGACGCGAAGCCGAGCTCACCGGCACCGGCACCATGGCCGCCATCACCGATGACCAGGTCGCATCCGCCGCTGCCCCGACCGGTACGCGTTTTGCCAACGTGCCTTCCTACAGCCACGGCAACCACTCCGCGGGCTCTCGCATGCGTCGTCGCCTGCTCGACACGCCTGAGTCCGGCGTGCTCGGCCGCGTGGCGCTTGCCAACCGTCTGACTCGTGCCGTGTTTGCCTTTACGGCGCTGTTCGCCATCCTTATCGGCAACCTCACCTATGTCCAGGTCATCAAGGCAAAGGACTACCAGGACATGCCGACTAACAACCACACCATCGCCCGCTCCAAGTACATCCAGCGTGGCTCCATCATCACGTCCGACGGCGTGACGCTCGCCGAGTCGCTACAGCAGGAGGACGGCACCTACGCCCGTTCCTACCCCAACGGCAACATGGCCGCGCACGTGGTGGGCTACGTGAGCCAGCAATACGGCACCGCCGGCATCGAGAGCGTCATGAACGATACGCTCACCGGCTCCAAGGATTACTCCAGCTGGAACAACGCCATTGCGTCGCTCGCAGGGCAGACCCAGCCGGGCAATACCGCCAAGCTCACTATCGACTCGCGCATCCAGACGGCTGCCGAGCAGGCGCTCAAAGGCTTTAAGGGCGCTGTGGTGGTCATGGATCCGCGCACCGGTGCGGTCCTTGCGTGCGCGAGCTCGCCCACCTATGACAACACCAACATCGATGCCCTGATGCAGTCGGGCGGTGGCGAGGACGGCTCCATGTACGACCGCGCCATGGACGCGCTCTACACCCCGGGCTCGACCTTTAAGGTCGTCACACTCTCCGCGGCGCTCGAAACCGGCACCGCCAGCCTTACCAGCACGTACCAGGCGCCCGGCTCCATGGACATCGGCAACGCGCCGGTCACCAACGATGCCAACGAGAGCTACGGCACCATCAGCCTGCAGCAGGCCTTCGCCGTGTCGTCTAACGTCGTCTTTGGCCAGGTGGCCAACGAGGTCGGCGCCAACTCGCTGGTACAGTTTGCCAACGCCTTTGGCTACGGTCAAAAGCTCGGTCAGGACCTTACCGCCGCGGCCTCCATCATGGCCGACCCGTCGCTTATGACCGAGTGGGAGACCGCTTGGGCAGGCGCCGGCCAGCCCGTCGGCATGGACCACACGCCTGGCCCGCAGACGACCGTCATGCAGAATTGCGTGATCGCTGCCGCTATCGCCAACAGCGGCGTGGTCATGGACCCGTTCTTTGTGTCCCAAATACTCGCCCCGGACGGAACCGTGGTTAAGACCACGCAGTCCCGCTCGCTGGGCCAGGCTGTCAGCTCTGCCACGGCCGATCAGGTCAAGCAGGCCATGCTCGCCGTCGTCCAGTCCGGTACCGGCACCGATGCCCAGATTCCGGGCGTCAAGGTTGCCGGCAAGACCGGTTCGGCCGAGACCGGCGGCACCAACGTCAACTCTATGTTTGTTGGCTTTGCACCTTACGATTCACCCACGGTTGCCATCTCGGTGGCCCTGGAGGATTACGACAAACACGACGTCGAGGCGGCCAAGATTGCCGGCATCGTCCTGACCGCGGCGCTCGCCGCACAGGGAGCGTGATGCCCGTGATCAAAGCGGATACTTGGGGCACGCCGCGGCCGATGAGCTAGCGGCAACGCGCCACACGGCCCCAGCGGCCACACATTTGGTACTACACACATCGTTGAGCGAATAGTTATGTTAGGAGCAGGAATGGAACAGAGGGTCCTCGGGGGAAGATACCTCCTTAAGGATAAGGTGGGAACGGGCGGTATGGCGACCGTCTTCCGTGCGCAAGATCAGGTCCTCGACCGCACGGTTGCCGTCAAGATCATGCTGCCGCAGTATGCCGGCGACGCCACCTTCGCCGCCCGCTTTAAGCAGGAGGCCCAGGCAGCTGCCGGCCTGTCCTCCCCCTATATCGTGGGCGTCTACGACTGGGGCAAGGACGGCGACACCTATTACATCGTCATGGAGTACCTGCGCGGTACCGACCTTAAGAGCGGCATCAAGAGCCACGGCGCCCTCGATCCCAAGAAGGTCGCGCAGATCGGCTCGCAGATCAGCTCCGCGCTTTCAGTCGCACACAAGCACGAGATCATCCACCGCGACATTAAGCCGCAAAACATCATGGTGCTGCCCGACGGCAACATCAAGGTCATGGACTTTGGCATCGCGCGCGCAAAGAACAGCCACCTCACGCAGGACAACAATGTACTGGGCACCGCCCACTACGTAAGCCCCGAGCAAACGCGCGGCCAGGACCTCGGTCCCACTTCGGATATCTACTCCCTGGGCGTCGTGATGTACGAGTGCGCCACCGGTCGCGTCCCCTTTGACGGTGACGACGCCATCTCGGTTGCGCTCAAGCAGGTAAACGAACTGCCGGTTCCACCGAGCCAGATCAACTCCGGCGTCGACGCCGATCTGGAGCGCATCATCCTCAAGTGCATGGAAAAGGACCCGTCGAACCGCTTCCAGACGGCAGACGAGCTGCGCCAGGTGCTCAACAACTACCTGTCCGGCCGCGCCGTCAACGTCTCCGAGCCCACGCGCATCATCGGTGCCGCGGGCGACCTGGGCGCCACCAAGACCCGTGAGCTGTCTGACTCCACGCGCGCTATGGTTCGCCCCGTATCGGGCGTAAGCGGACAGACCAACCCCCGCAGCGCCGTCTCGGGTTCCACCGGTTCCTACGAGGTCGATCAGCCCAAGTCCAACAAGAACAAGATTATCGCCGCCGTAGTCGCCGCAATCGCCGTGGTTGGCGTTGTGGTGGCCTTCGCCACCGGGCTCTTTGGGGGCGAGCAGGTTACGGTGCCCGATGTGCTTAACAAGGACCAGCAGACCGCTATCGAGCTGATCAAGGAGACCGGCCTTGAGGTCGGAACTGTCGACCAGAGCTATAACGACGATGTCGACGAGGGCAAGGTTGCCGAGCAGACCCCCAACGGCAACACTAAGAAGCCCAAGGGCTCCAAGGTTAACCTGGTGATCTCCAAGGGCCCCAAGCCCTCCGAGAAAGTTGAGGTTCCGCAGCTCGTCGGCCTAACCAAGGACCAGGCCGAGGCCGCGCTGGCAAGCGTGGGCCTGAAGGGCAACGCAACCGAGGAGGCCAACGAGGCCGACGAAGGCCAGGTCTTTGAGCAGGGCACTGATGCCGGCAAGGAAGTCGAGAAGGGCACGACCATCTCGTATAAGGTCTCCAGCGGTCCTGACACCACCTCCGTCCCCGATCTGACCGACATGACCGAGACCCAGGCACGCAACGCCCTTGACATGGCCGGTTTTGGCGTCGACGTGAGCTACCAGGAGAACGATTCCGTCACCGAGGGCACCGTCATTAGCTGGAACCCCAGCGGCAAGCAGAAGCCCGGCGCCACGATCACCGTCGTCATCGCCAAGAAGTCCGGCAAGGCCAGCGTTCCGGGCAACCTGTACGGCAAGAGCATCTCCGCCGCCGTCACCGCGCTCAACA
>CABQKL010000133.1 GCA_902464645.1 uncultured Collinsella sp. | reverse complement strand
TGTACGTCAGCATCCAAAGATGTCGAAAAATGTTGACTTTGGATGCTGGTGTACATGTTTAGGCCGTATGGGGTGGGGCCTTGGACGGACAGAGCGTGCGTACTAGAGCAGGTTCTTCTGTACCCACGCGATGATGTCGCTCGATTCGTAGAGCGGCTTGCCGTCGATGAACAGGCAGGGAACCTGGCGTTTCCCGCCGACGGCGATGAGTGTCTGCTCGGCTTCGGGGTCGGTCGAGATATTGCGCTCGGGAATGGTCACGCCGTTATCGGCCATAAAGCGCTTGACCTTTATGCAATACGGGCAGCCGGTCATAACGTACAGCGCGAGCTCATGATCAGTAGCCATAGGTCTCCAATCGGTTGAGGTTTCGATTGAGATACCCAAAGCCGCTGCGGTCTATGCGCGAACCAGCGACGATTCGATGGCCTGGACCAGAAACGCCGTGGCTCCGGTGCCGCAGGGCTTGTCGTAGTAGTCAACAAAGCGCTGGTCGGCAAGATAGCCGTGGGCGAGGCCCAGGTACGCCTCGTCTTGGGGCTCGCATCCCCAGTTGAGAGCAATCCATCGACGGTGCATTGCGACAAGTTTGCGGGCATCGTTACTCTCTGGATCGCCGTCGCCCATGGCAATCGAGAGCTGACCCAGAATAGCGCGTTCAAGTTCCTTCATGTCGTTCCATGTCTGAGGGTCCATGTCCAGTAACGTTTCGTTTGCTGCGTCGATCGCCTCGTCTCCGTAGCGTGCCCGCGCTTCGGCGCCGTAGCGCTCCTCGTTTTCCTGCACGGTGCGCCAGCGCTCCAGTTGCGGCAGCACGGCGCCCATGAGCGAGACGGCTTCGTCGAGCGACATACCGGTGTTTTGTGCCAGGCGCGGGGCACAATCCTCGATCATTACTTCCATCGTGGTGTCGTAGGTGTACTTGCCGTGCTCGTAGCACCACTTGCAGTAATGGTCGGTCGTGGCGCCCGTGGCGTCGGTGCCGCAGTCGTTGGGCGTGAGTATCATGCCGCAGCTCTGACAATAGTGCTCGGGCATTTCGAGCAGGTGGGACAGCGGCTCTCCGGTCACGGAGGCAATGAGCTTCATCATGTCGATGCCCGGTGTGACCTCGCCGCGCTCCCAACGGCTGACGGCTTGGCGTGTGACGAAGAGCTTGGCGGCGAGCTGCTCCTGGGTAAGGTGATGGGCGCGACGGACAGCAATGAGCTTTTCTGCGAAGGCCATAACGGATCCTTTCTGCTGGTTGATGGCTTAAGCATACGCGGCAGTAGGCGCCCTTCCAAGCAACCGTTGGTTGCACGACGGGGACCGCGGCGAAGAATCGCGCGCAACGCCCCACACCTCCATGCCGTACAATGACCGGCATGGAACCTATCGCACACATACATACCGACCTGCCGCAGAAGTTCGGCATTCCGCGCAACAGCTTTTTGGCGCCCCATCTGCAGGGACGCATCGTTTTTGAGCCGGAATTTGCCTCCAACGCAGCGGTTGAGGGTCTGGATTCCTTCTCTCACCTATGGCTGCTGTGGCGCTTCGAAAACGGCACGCCAGGCGGCACGGCTAGGGACATAGCTGCCGATGCCAAGACGCAGGACAGGTCCGGTACCAATGCCAAGTGGTCGAAAACCGTGCGCCCGCCGCGTCTGGGCGGAGCCGAGCGCGTGGGCGTGTTTGCCACGCGCAGCCCGTTTCGCCCTAATCCCATCGGTCTTACCTGCGTCAAGCTCAGCCGCGTTGAGCGCACCGACGATGGCCCCATCATCCATGTGCTGGGTGCCGATTTGCGCGACGGCACGCCCATCTACGACATTAAACCCTATATTCCATTTGCCGACTGTCACCCAGATGCGACGGGCGGCTGGATCGAGGATGCTCCGTGGCAAGAGCTCGACATCGAGTTCCCGCAAGCGCTGCAAGACATGGTTCCGCCCGCAAAGCTCCCCGGCCTGGTCGAGGTCCTACGCCAAGACCCGCGCCGCGCAGGCAGCAAGTACGAGCCAGATCGCATTTACCACTTGGCTTACGCCGGGCTCGACATATCGTTTACGGTTGACGGGGCCAGGTTGACGGTGGCCGCCATCAACGACGCGCGGGACTAACCGTCCGTCCGTATCCGTCAAAATCAACAGCAAACCCCATGCCAAAACCGCCCACGCTGGTGGACAATAACGCCTATCGAAACAGTCTACTTTGCACGGGAGCTCAGCATGAAATACGACTTTAGCTCGCTTATCGACCGCCACGGCATGGACTCCATCGCCGTTGACTCCTGGGGCGAGATCCCCGGCATGGCTCCGAACGCACCCGACGAGGGCTTCGACCGCATTCCCATGTGGGTGGCCGACATGAATTTTGCCACGGTGCCCACGGTCCAGGAGCACATCATTCAGCGCGCTCAGCATCCCATGTTTGGCTACTTTAACCCGCGCGCCGAGTACTTCGACCGCATCATCGAATGGCAGAGCCGCCGCAATGGCGTCGAGGGCCTACGCCCTGAACATATCGGCTACGAAAACGGCGTGCTGGGCGGTGTCGTGTCGACGCTGCGTGCGTATGTTCAGCCGGGCGATGCGGTGCTGGTCCACAGCCCTACCTACATCGGCTTTACCAAGTCCATTGAGGCTGCGGGCTATCACATTGTCCACAGCCCGCTTAAGCTCGACGATCAGGGCGTGTGGCGTATGGACTTTGAGGACATGGAGCACAAGCTCGCCCAAAACCACATCCATGCTGCGGTGTTCTGCTCGCCACACAATCCCTGCGGCCGCGTATGGGAGCGCGACGAGATCGAGCGCGCCATGGACATCTATCGCCAGCACGATTGCGTGGTGATATCGGACGAGATTTGGTCCGATATCATCCTGCCGGGGCACAAGCATATCCCGACGCAGTCGGTGAGCGAGGATGCCCGCATGCGCACGGTCGCCCTCTATGCGCCGAGCAAGACGTTTAACCTGGCGGGCCTTGTCGGCAGCTACCACATTGTCTACAACGAGACGCTGCGTGACCACGTGTGTGCCGTGTCCAACAAGACCCACTACAACGAGATGAATGTCCTCTCCATGCATGCGCTTATCGGTGCCTACCAGCCGCAGGGCTATGAGTGGGTGGACGAGCTCAATCAGGTGCTTGCCGGCAATATCGAGTACTTCTGCAATTACGTGGACGAGCATTTTGAGGGCGTGTCCTATTCACGTCCGCAGGGCACGTACATGGTGTTTATTGACTGCACCGAGTGGTGCCGCGAGCATGGCCGCGATATTCAGTGGCTGCTCGACGAGGGGGCGCGCGTGGGCGTGGGGTATCAGGACGGCCGCCCGTTCCATGGACCCTGCCACATTCGTGTGAATCTGGCGCTGCCGCTTTCGCGCGTAAGGGAAGCCTGCGATCGCTTGGACCGCTACGTTTTTAATGCACGGTAGGCGTGTGCTGCATGCGGGGCCTTCTGCCAAGCCGGCTGGAAGGTCCCACACGGTAAAGCGCCTGTAACCATTGGACGCTCGAGTGGTTTCGTTTGCTATTATCTTTAACCATTTCAGTCTGTAAACAGGATTGTCTGGAGCTCGATGAAAAGACCTCGCCGCTCGGTTGCCATATCGTTACTTGTTGTGCTTGCAGTAGCGAGTGCCTTTGTCGTAGCGATAGCTGGCTGTTCTGGGCGTAATGACGAAGCCTTGACGTCTGCATTAGAAGGTCTGGACGCCTCGCAGGCCAAAGACGACAACCTTAAGACGCTCAACGTTGGTAGCGACCTCTATCCACCGTTTGTGTATACCGACGAGTACGGCGATATCGTTGGCCTGGATGTCGAGATATTGAGCGAGGCTTTGGCCCGCATTGGTTACAAGCCAAAGTACCAGCTGATCGATTGGGAAAAGAAGAACGAGCTGCTGGCGAGCGGCGAGCTCGATTGCGTCATGGGCAGCTTTAGCATGACGGGTCGCGAAAACGAGTATCGTTGGGCCGGCCCGTACCTTGCGAGCCGCCAGGTAGTCGCGGTCGATCCCGAGAGCGATATCTACACGCTTGCCGATCTTGAGGACAAGGTCGTGGCGGTTCAGTCTACCACCAAGCCTGAGGGCATTTTGCTCAATCGTACAAATGAAAACGTTCCGCAGATCAAAGAGCTCTACTGCTTTTCGGACCGCTCATACCTGAACCCGGCGCTCGTCGAGGGTCTGGTCGATGCCATCGCTGCGCATGAGTCCTCGCTGCTCACCTACGAAAAAGACTATGGTGTGACGTATCGCATTTTGGATGAGCCGCTGCTAGAGGTCGGTTTGGGTACCGCTTTCGATCTAAACGATACGCGCGGCATCGACGCTAAGCTTACCCATGCCTACCAAGAAATGCTTGCCGATGGCACCATGGAACGTCTGGTGTCAAAGTACTTCGATGACCCTTCGCCATTTTTGAATATGGAGGGCCTGTCATGATCGATGCGCCCGACCACGCCG
>CABQKL010000132.1 GCA_902464645.1 uncultured Collinsella sp. | reverse complement strand
ACCGGTATTGATGTCCAATCGTCCCAAGACGCCGCTTACGAGCCAATCGAAACAAAGCACCTCATCCTCGCCTGTGGGCATTCTGCTCGCGATATTTTTGAGCTCCTTAAGGACCACAACGTGGCCCTCGCACAAAAGACCTTTGCCATGGGCGTTCGCATCGAGCATCCGCAGCGCGACATCGACCGAGCCCAATATGGAGCCTCGGCGGGACATCCTGCCCTCGGAGCAGCCCCCTACAAGCTCGTCGCCCATCTTCCCAACGGCCGCAGCGTGTTCTCGTTTTGCATGTGCCCCGGCGGGCAGGTTGTCGCCGCCTCTTCCGAGCAGGGCTACCTGTGCGTCAACGGCGCCAGCCTCAATGCCCGCGACGGACGCAACGCAAACGCCGCCCTGCTCGTTAACGTCACGCCTGAGGACCTTCCCAACGATGACCCGCTCGCCGGCATCGAGCTCCAGCGTGCCTGCGAGGCGGCCGCCTATCGCCTGGGCGGTTCCAACTGGAACGCACCGGCGCAGCTCGTCGGAGATTTCCTCGCAGGACGCGTCAGCAAGGCGCCCGGAAAGGTAAAGCCCACCTATCCGCTCGGTGTGACCTGGACGGCAATTGACGAAGCCCTGCCGCAGCATATCGTCGAGTCGCTCCGCCTGGGACTTCCCCTACTCGGAAAAAAGCTACGAGGCTACGACCGCCCCGATGCCGTTCTTACCGGCGTGGAGACTCGTTCGAGCTCACCGGTTACTGTCACCCGAGACCGAACGTGCCATGCCGTGTCGACCCCGGGCCTCTACCCTTGCGGTGAGGGAGCTGGATATGCCGGCGGCATCATGAGCGCGGCCACCGACGGCATTCGTTGTGCCGAAGCCCTGATCGCAGACCTCTAGCGCACGAATTCCAGCACGCAAAAGACACAGGCCCCGAGCTCCACAGGGAACTCGGGGCCTGTTCGCTATTTCTTAAACCGTGCACCCTGGCGTTTTCTGCCCGATGCGAACGTGGAACCCTTGCGGGCCTGCGAACGTAAGCGCTCGATCGTCTCGTCCTCAGACGCACCCTCGAGCATCGCCCGAATCTGAACGACAGCATCGCGCAGGCGCGCCGCCTCCTCAAAGTCCATGGCGGCAGAAGCGTTGCGCATATCCTCTTCCATGGTTTCGACGATCCGCACAAGCTCGTCATGCGGCAGTTCTTCCAACTGCTCCGCAAGTGTCTGCTCGGGCGCCACCGTCTCCGGCGCGGCGCCCTCGCCGTTTTCGTCAGGCGTATAGAACGCACCGTGACCCAGCGAATCGCCTCTCGAGCGTCCCTTCGAGCCCACAGTCTTTTCGGCCTCGGCAATAAAGCTCGAAATGTCGTTAATGGCCTTGCGGACCGTCTTGGGAACAATGCCATGCTCTTCGTTATATGCCATCTGAATCTCGCGACGGCGCTGCGTCTCCTCGATGGCTTCTTTCATCGAATCGGTCACAACGTCTGCATACATGATGACCTCGCCGTCGGCATTACGGGCCGCACGGCCAATCGTCTGAATCAACGAACGGCGATTGCGCAAGAAGCCTTCCTTGTCAGCGTCGAGAATTGCCACCAGCGAGACCTCAGGAAGGTCTAGACCCTCGCGGAGCAGGTTGATGCCAACGAGAACATCGATCTTTCCCTCGCGCAGCGTTCGCAGGATCTCGACACGGTCCATCGTCGCCGTATCGGAGTGCATGTAATTGACCTTAATGCCGGCATCAAGCAGATGGTCGGTCAGGTCCTCGGCCATGCGCTTGGTGAGCGTGGTCACCAGCACGCGCTCCTTGCGCGCCACGCGCTCGCGAATCTCGTCCTCAAGATCGTCAATCTGCCCACGAACCGGACGAACGTCGATCTTGGGGTCGAGCAGACCGGTCGGACGAATAATCTGCTCAACGTCGTTCTGGCTAACCCGCAGCTCATAGTCGCCCGGCGTGGCCGAAACGTAGATGAACTGGGGAATCCTCGCCTCAAACTCATCAAAACGAAGCGGGCGGTTATCGAGTGCCGAAGGCAGACGAAAACCATGCTCCACCAGCGTCACCTTACGCGAGCGGTCGCCTTCGTGCATGCCGCGGATCTGCGGCACCGTCACATGACTCTCGTCGATGATGCAGAGCATATCCTTGGGAAAGTAATCGATTAGGGTAAACGGCGGCTCACCCGGCTTGCGACCGTCCAGATGACGCGAGTAGTTCTCGATGCCGTTGCAAAAGCCCATCGTCTCGAGCATCTCAAGATCATAATCGGTGCGCTGCTGCAGACGCTGCGCCTCGAGCAACTTGTCGGTCGCCTTGAGCTCCGCCACGCGCTTCTCGCACTCTTCGCTGATCGATTTCAGAGCCGCCTTGACCTTCGGCTTCTCGGTCACGTAGTGCGATGCCGGCCATACGGGGATGGCCTCGTACTCACGAAGCATCTCACCGGTGACCTCATCGATCTCGGCAATCAGCTCGACCTCGTCGCCAAAGAACTCAAACCGCAACGGATGCTCGGCATAAGGCGGATACACGTCGACAACATCGCCGCGCACGCGGAACGTGCCGCGTGCCAGGTCATAGTCATTGCGGTCATATTGAATGTCGATAAGTGCATGGATAAAGTCATCGCGCTCGAGCGGCACCTTCTTGTCGACGTTTGGAGCCAGACCCGCATAGTCCTCAGGAGAGCCAATGCCATAGATACACGAGACCGATGCGACAACGATTACATCGCGTCGAGAGAGCAGTGACGCGGTCGCCTGATGGCGCAGCATCTCGACCTCTTCGTTAATCGAGGAGTCTTTCTCGATATATGTATCGCTTTGCGGCACATACGCCTCGGGCTGATAGTAGTCGTAATACGAGACGAAGTAGACCACAGCATTATTGGGAAAGAACTCTTTGAGCTCGCTTGCAAGCTGAGCGGCGAGCGTTTTATTCGGAGCCATGACCAGCGTCGGCTTTCCCAGGGCCTCAATAGTCTTAGCCATCGTGAAGGTCTTGCCCGAACCAGTCACACCCAGCAAAACCTGATAGCGGTCTCCGTCCCTCACACCCTGCACAAGCGACTCAATGGCCTTGGGCTGGGAACCGGCAGGCTCATAGGGAGAAACGACTTCAAACGCCACCTCAGCGCCCTCAACGCCAAAGCGCTTAAGTTCACCGCCAACGCGTTCTACTTCAAATTCCGCCATGGATACTCCTAACTCATACATCTGCAGTATACGCAGGCGGCAGGCATAGTCCTATACGAACCGATCGGGATAGATGGTCTTGTAGCGAGCCCAGGCATTATTGACACGAATCAGATACGCCTGCGTCTCGGGAAAGGTGATTGCATTATGAAGCGACGTACCCTGCTGCGCCCATCCGTCGACATTGCCCATACCGGCGTTATAGGCAGCAATGGCACTGTCAGTCGACCCGTTAAAATACGCTAGAAGATACGAAAGATACGCACAGCCAAACTCGATATTCGTAGCCGGATCGTTAAGGTTGTCGGCCGAATACTTGCCACCGTCGACAAGGCCCTTGGCGATCATATCCTGGGCAGTCTCGGGCATCAGCTGCATCAATCCCTGAGCACCTTGATTCGACTCGGCCTCGGGATCCCAATTCGATTCCGACTTAATGACAGCGCATACCAGATACGGATCCAGATTATGCGAAATACTGGATTGCTTTACATACGCCTCGTAGTCAATCGGATACAACGGCTTAAAGAAAGCGGCAGGAGCACACGAGTAAACGAATGAGATTAGGCCGAAGACAAAAACGGCAGCCAGCGGCATAAGGCGATACCACGCAAAGAAACGTGTCTTAGGCATCGGCATCCTCCTTATCCGCAGTGTCTATAAACCCATGGCATGCAAGCCATGAGTCAAGCTGCTCAAAAAGCGAATTATCGCCTGAGGCATTATCAATCACCGTTGTAGCGAGATTGCACAGCGCAGACTCATCGGGCTGACAAGCAGAACGGGCATCGAAATCAGATGGCTCCATGCCGCGTTGAATAGCGCGCTCGCGACGAACTGACAAAGGGGCGCTGATGACCAGAATTTCATCAGCCAAGCCAAATGCATCCTCAAAACCAGTCGGAGCAGAAACCTCGACCACCGCAAAGCGATAACGAGGAGATGAAACCGTACAACAAACCGGATCGAGAATCCTAAGCGAAAGCTGTTCAATGAGAACGGGATGCACAATGCCATTGAGCCGTGCGACCGAATCAGGAGAAGCAAAAGCTCGAGAAGCGAGGATGCTGCGGCGAATGCCACCTTCCTCATCCAAAATGTCCCAACCGAATTCATCCGCGAGAGTATTGACGATATCAGAGCCCGGCACATACAGCGATTTTGCAAGCTTATCCAGATCGATTAGCATAGCGCCACGAGATTCGAAATAGCGGCAGGCAGTCGACTTACCCGAAGCAATATTGCCCAAGACAAATACGGTAAACATCAAGCCCTCCCTAACGCCAATGCGAGTAATTATCGCTCAAATACTCTAGAAGGACTCAAAA
>CABQKL010000131.1 GCA_902464645.1 uncultured Collinsella sp. | reverse complement strand
TGGGCTGGGCTATGCTACCTTGACTATCTATATGACTTAAACGCAGCAAAGGAGCACCGAGAGAGCGAGTATGGCAAAAAACACCGCAAACTATGGTAACGACAGTATCCGCCAGCTCAAGGACGAGGAGCGCGTACGCCTGCGCCCCGCCGTCATCTTTGGCTCGGACGGACTCGACGGCTGCGCGCATGCTGCCTTCGAGATCCTGTCCAACGCCGTTGACGAGGCGCGCCAGGGCTACGGCAAGCTCATCACCCTTACCGCCTTTCGCGATGGCTCCATTCAGGTAGAGGACAACGGCCGCGGCTGCCCGCTCGACTGGAACCCCTCCGAGAAGCGCTTTAACTGGGAGCTCGTCTTTTGTGAGCTCTACGCCGGCGGCAAATACAACAATAACCAGGGCGGCGACTACGACTTCTCGCTCGGTACCAATGGCTTGGGCTCGTGCGCGACCCAGTACGCCTCCGAGTACATGGACGTCACGGTTTGGCGCGATGGTAACAAGTACTCCCTGCACTTTAAGAAGGGCAAGGTCGTCGGAGCCAAAAAGAAGGCGCTCGAGATTGAGCCCAGCGACGAGGACCGTACCGGTACCACCATCAAGTGGCGTCCCGATCTTGAGGTCTTTACCTCCATCAGCATCCCCCACGATTGGTATCGCGAGACCATGCGCCGTCAGGCCGTGGTCAACGCCAACGTGACCTTCCGCCTGCGCATCGAGGGCGACGATGGCGAGTTTTCCGAAGAGGATTTTTGCTATCCCAAGGGCATCGAGGACTATGTTCTCGAGAAGGTCGGTACCGACTACCTCACCGAGCCCTTCTTTATCGAGGCCGACCGTCGCGGTCGCGACCGTGAGGACCTGCCCGACTACAACGTAAAGATCACCGCGTGCATGTGCTTCTCGCGCACCTTCATGATGCAGGAGTACTATCACAACTCATCGTGGCTCGAGAACGGCGGCTCGCCCGAGAAAGCCGCCCGCAGCGCTCTGACCAGCGCCATCGATGCCTACATTAAGCAACAGGGCAAGTACAACAAAAACGAGAGCGGCATTAAGTGGCAAGACGTCCAGGACTGCCTGGTGCTGGTGACCAACTGCTTCTCCACCCAGACGTCCTACGAAAACCAGACCAAGAAGGCCATCAACAACCGCTTTATCCAGCAGGCCATGACGGCATTCTTTAAGGAGCGCCTCTCGACCTACTTGATCGAGAACAAAGATGCCGCCAACAAGATCATGGAGCAGGTGCTCATCAACAAGCGCTCGCGCGAGAACGCCGAGAAGACACGTCAGAGCATCAAGACCAACCTGCAGCAGAAGACCGACATGGCCAACCGCGTGCAGAAGTTCATCGACTGCCGCTCCAAGGACAAGAGCCGCCGCGAGATCTACATCGTAGAGGGCGACTCGGCAGCAGGCGCCATTCGCACGTCGCGCGATGCCGAGTTCCAGGGCGTCATGCCCGTCCGAGGCAAAATCCTCAACTGCCTGAAGGAGGACTACCCGCGCATCTTTAAGTCCGACATCATCATGGACCTCATGCGCGTGCTGGGCTGCGGCGTGGAGATCAAGGACAAGCGGATCAAGAACCTTGGTGCCTTTGACCTCGACAACCTCAACTGGAACAAGGTCATCATCTGTACGGACGCCGACGTCGACGGTTACCACATCCGCACGCTCGTGCTCACCATGCTCTACCGCCTGGTACCCACACTTATCGACGAGGGTTACGTGTATATCGCCGAGTCGCCGCTCTACGAGATCAACTGCAAAGAAAAGACCTACTTTGCCTACACCGAGCTCGAGAAGAACGGCATCCTCAAAGAGATCGGCGACCAAAAGTGCTCGATCAACCGCTCCAAGGGTCTTGGTGAGAACGACCCGGACATGATGTGGCTCACCACCATGAACCCCGAGACGCGCCGCCTGATCAAGGTGGAGCCCGAGGACGTCACCAAAATGGAAACCATGTTCAACCTATTGCTGGGCAACGACGAGGCGGGCCGTAAGCGCCACATCTCCGAGCACGGCAAGGAATACCTGGACCAGCTGGACCTGCAGTAGCAGCAAATCGATAACGACGGCCATAAGAAGTTCAAGAGGAAATCGTGGCAAAGAAGAAGACGAAAACCCAGCCAAAGAAAAAGCAGGTCAACGCCGAGAACGTCATCGGCCTGCACTCCGAGGTCACTGACCAGCCGATCACGCAGACGCTCGAGGTCAACTACATGCCCTACGCCATGAGCGTCAACGTCTCGCGTGCATTCCCCGAGATCGATGGCTTTAAGCCCTCGCACCGTAAGCTGCTTTACACCATGTACAAAATGGGTCTGCTCAAGGGCGAGCGCCAAAAGAGCGCCAACATCGTGGGTCAGACCATGAAGCTCAACCCGCACGGCGACGCCGCGATCTACGAGACGATGGTGCGTCTAGCCACCGGCAACGAAGCGCTGCTCGCCCCCTTTGTGGAGTCGAAGGGCAACTTTGGCAAGTACTATTCGGGCGACCTGAGCTACGCCGCCTCGCGTTATACCGAGGCCAAGCTCTCCCCCATCAGCGCCGAGATCTTCAAGGACATCGACAAGGACCCGGTCGACTTCGTCGACAGCTACGACGGCGCCATGAAGGAACCGCGTCTGCTGCCCACCACGTTCCCGAACATCCTTGTCTCGGCCAATAAGGGCATCGGCGTCGCCATGGCGTCTGACATCTGCGGTTTCAACCTCAACGAGGTCTGTACCGCAACGATGCACTACCTCAAGGATCCCGATTGCGACCTGCTCGAGTACATGCCCATGCCCGACTTCTCGACCGGCGGCGAGATCATCTACCGCCGCGAGGAGATGGAAAAGATTATCGAGACCGGCCTTGGCAGCTTCCAAATCCGCTCCCGCTGGCGCTGGATTCCCGAAGAGCGCATCATCGAGGTCTACGAAATCCCCTACACCACCAAGACCGATGTCATCATCGAGCGTATCGTCAAGCTTTCCAAAGAAGGCAAGGTCAAGGAGATCGCTGACATCCGTGACGAGACCGACCTGTCGGGTCTGCGCATCGCCATCGACCTTAAGCGCGGTGTCGACCCCGACAAGCTCATGGCCAAGCTCTATCGCTCGACCACGCTGCAAGACTCGTTCTCGTGCAACTTCAACGTACTGGTCGACGGCTACCCCCGCGTTATGGGCGTGCGCCAGATCTTGCACGAGTGGGTCAAGTGGCGTATTGAGTCCACGCGTCGACGCATCAACTTTGACCTGGGCAAAAAGTCCGAGCGCCTGCACCTGCTGCACGGCCTTGAGGCGATCCTGCTCGACATCGACAAGGCCATCGCCATCATCCGCGGCACCAAGCTCGAAGCCGAGGTCGTGCCCAACCTTATGAAGGGTTTCGATATCGACGAGACCCAGGCCGAGTTTGTTGCCGAACTTAAGCTCCGCAACATCAACGAGGAGTACATTCTCAACCGCACCAAGGACATCGCCAAGCTTGAGGGCGAGATTGCCGAGCTGGAGGAGATTCTCTCGAGCGAAGACAACATCAAGAAGGTCATCAGCGACGAGTTGGCCGCGGTCAACAAGAAATATGTGATGCCGCGTCGCACGGGCAGGATCGAGCCCCATGAGGTCATCGAGGTGAGCTTGGAACCCGAGGTCGAGGAGTACCCGGTCACCATCATGCTCTCGCGCGATGGCTACCTTAAGAAGATGACGGACCGCGTACTCAAGAAGGCGACCACGCTCAAGTACAAGGACGGCGACAAACCCTTTATCGAGTTCCCGTCCTCCAACACCCACGAGCTGCTGGTCTTTACCAACAAGAGCCAGGTGTACAAGTGCAAGGTTGCGGCGTTTGAGGACACCAAGTCGGCCCAGCTGGGCTCGTACCTGCCGACCGATCTTGAGATGGAACCCGACGAGAGCGTGATCTGGGTCATCGACCCCGAGGACTACAAGGCCGACGTGCTGTTCGTCTTTGAGAACGGCCGCGTGGTGCGCGTCGCGCTTTCTGGATACGTCACCAAGACCAACCGCAAGCGCCTTAAGAACGCCATCTACGGTGGCAGCAAGCTGCTGTATGCCCAGGTGCTCAAGGAGGACCGCGACATCGCGCTGGTCTCGAGCGACTATCGCCTGATGAACTTCAACACGTCGCTGCTCAAGACCAAGACGACTACTAACACGCAGGGCGTCCAAGCCTTTACCGCCAAGAAGGGCCGCTCGGTCACCACCGTCGGCACAACCGAGGAGATTCTTGGCGCCGGCGTCTCGGCCGAGAAGTTCACAGCGCAGAGCCTGCCTTCTGCCGGTGCCCTCATGAAGGAAAACGACATGCCGAGCTTGTTTGACTAACAGCCGACTGGCCGATTCCGATAGCCCAGTTCCCTTGCAACGCAACAAGGCCCGAATGGTTCTAATGAACCTTTCGGGCCTTGTTCGTTATTAGAAATGCGCGCTAGGCCAGCTTGCGAGCGAGCTCGCGCACCTCTTCCAACTTGGGCGACGATGCCATGCTGTCGCGCTCGGTCATACCGCTGATGGCGACAATGCCCTGGTCCTCCCACTTGCAGTA
>CABQKL010000130.1 GCA_902464645.1 uncultured Collinsella sp. | reverse complement strand
TTCTCGCGCGCGGCCTTCACCTCGGGCGTGATAACGCTCATGGGCTCGGCAGTCGAGACCTGGTAGAAAAAGCCCTTAAAGTCAATCTGCATGTCGGTGATGGCAAGCCCAAATAGGTCGTGGGCCTCATTTTCAAACGGAAACACCGCCGGATAGTACGAGCTGATGGACGGAATCTCCTGGTACTGATTAATTCCCTCAACCACCAGGTTCTCGATCGCATAGCTGCCGTCCTGCGCAATATGCTCCTGAGCAGCACGAACGTTGATAAACGTATAGACCAGGCGATACGTGCCGTCGTCGACGTTGCGCTCGGCATGCATTTGCACAAAACGCGCGCCGACGCCCTTGAGCGCCTGGACATGCGACAAGAGCTCGTCGATCTCGACGGTGGTATAAATAGCCATTTGCATTACTCGGCCTCCTTTGCAGCGGCGGGCGTCTCAGCAGATGCGTCGCCAGCGGCGGGCGCGGCGGGCTTCCCGGCAGGTGCGTCACCAGCGGCGGGTGCGGCGGACCTGGTGGACACGTTGGCCTCGACGCCGTCACCGGCACCGTCAGCCCCGGCCCCCGCGGCCACAAATCCGTCCTCGCCCAGCTCAACGCCGCCATCCCAGGTAGCAGCACCGCCCACGGTAAGCGGGTCGCCGCCGGCGCGCATCACGGCCTCCTTCTGGTCCAGGATGCCGCACGCCTCCACGATGGCATCGATCACCGTCTCGGGGCGAATGGCGCACCCGGGCGCGTACACGTCCACGGGAATCGCGCGGTCCACGCCGCCGATCACGTTATAGGCATCGCGGAACACGCCGCCCGAACACGCGCAGATACCGCAGGCCACCACACACTTGGGCTCGAGCATCTGGTTGTAGATCTGGCGCACGACGGGCAGGTTCTGGGCATTGACCGACCCCGTCACCAAAAAGATGTCCGCATGCTTGGGGTTGCCGGTGTTGACCACGCCAAAGCGCTCCGCATCGAACAGCGGCGTGAGCGAGGCCAGCACCTCGATATCGCATCCGTTGCAGCTCGAGCCGTCGTAATGAATAACCCACGGCGAGCGCGACATTTTATGATCCATGAATGCCGCCTCCTAAATAAACACGTCGACGAGGATGGGCATAAGGTTGAGCAGGCCAAACACCAGCGCCACGCCCCATCCGAGCTTAAAGCAGCTGCGCCAGGTGCTGCGTGCGAAGGTGTTGTCGATCAGCACCTCGACAAAATACGTCGCGGCCATCACGACCAGGGCTACGACCCAGCTCACCGGGTTGTCCCAAACAAAGAACATGCCCACCCACATCAAAAACAGCACGGTCTCGCACCAGTGCATAAGGGTCATCTTTGCCAGCGTGCCGCCGCTCATCTCGGTGGCGACGCCCTGAACGATCTCCTGATGCGCGTGATGCGAGTACGAAAGGTCAAACGGCGACTTGCGCAGCTTGATGGTGAGCACCGCGAGCAGCGCGAGGAAAATGGGCGCGCTGTACACGATGATGGGGGCCGACTGCCCCGTCACGGCGATGGAATCGAAGCTATCGGTGGCAAGGTACAGGCCCACGCTCATCAGCAAAACGGCGGGCTCGTAACTCATGACCTGCAGCAGCTCGCGGTCGGCGCCGACCTGGGCAAACGGGCTTTGCGTCGAGGCGGACGCCAACACCACAAAGATCGCGGCGAGCGTCACCATAAAAGCGCACAACAGCGTGTTGGAACCCGACACAAAGATGCCGCCGCCCACCACGGTAAAGATGAGCGCACACGCCATGTAGGTATCGTCCATGGTGTTTACGCTGGCGGGGGCCTTGCGCAGCAGCTTGGCAACGTCGTAGAAGGGCTGCAGCAAGCGCGGACCCACGCGGCCCTGCATACGGGCCGAAAGCTTGCGGTCGATGCCGTCGATCAAGCCGCCCACAAGCGGCGCCAGCAAGGCAAACGCCACGGTACCAATAAAGATGCCCACGACGCCCGAGCCTTCGAAATACTTGCCGCGCAGCATCGAAGGCGCGCTCATGGCAAGTCGCTCGGGCCCAATCCACGCGCAACACAGCAGCGCAAACAAGATAATGCTGCAGCACACGACGCTACCCACGGGGCCAATACGCTTCTCGCCAAGAGCGTCCTCCGAGTACCAATTGCGCTTTTCGGCCTTCACCTCATGTCCCATCGAGCCGCGGAAATGGCGGTAATTGTCGGTTCCCACACCCGAAAGATATACGTTTACGTGCGGTTTGTTGCTCACGCGGAATGACGTCAGCAGCACCACGGCGATAAACGCCACGATAACCACCATCAGATACATGGCGTCCTTGCCAATAACGTACGGCACGCGGCCAAACACCATGGCCAAGTAAGGCGACACCAGACCGCTCGAGATAACCGGGAACGCCACGCAGCACAGAATCAGCAGCGCGGCGATGGTGTTGAGCGCCATCCATTCGGTCTTATGGACATTGACCTCAACGTTTTGAGCCGTGGGGTCGACGCCCGAAAGCTTGGCAAGCCACTTGCCCCAGAAGTAAAACGTCGCGGCCGAGCCAAAGGCCAGCACCATGATCATGAGCACGTTTCCGGTCTGGGCAAACGCCACCAGGGCGCCCCACTTGGACACGAGCATGCCAAACGGCGCCACGAACATGCCCATGATGCCCAGCATCATCAGGCGCGTCAGGTGCGGCATCCGGCTGAACATACCGTCCATGTCCTCGATATTGCGGCTGCCGATATGATGCTCGGCCGTGCCCACGCACAGGAACAGCAGCGACTTTGCCACCGTGTGGAACAGGATCAGGAAGATGGCCGCCCATACGGCCTCGGGCGCGCCGACACCCAAGCAAGCACTGATGAGGCCCAGGTTGGAAATGGTGGAGTACGCGAGCACGCGTTTGGCGTTGCTCTGCGAGATGGCCATGAGGGCGGCGAGCAAAAACGTGATGGCGCCCACGCTCGTGACCATAAACCCGGTCACGGGATAGATGGCATAGAGCGGGCTGAGCTTGACCATCAGGAATACGCCGGCTTTGACCATGGTTGACGAGTGCAGCAGGGCGCTCGTGGGCGTGGGGGCGACCATGGCGCCGAGCAGCCAGGTGTGGAACGGCATCTGTGCGGCCTTGGTGAGTGCGGCGAGCGACAACAGGATGACCGGCATCACCAGCAGCGCGGATTGCGCGGTTCCGGCGCCGGAAAGCTTGATCATGCCCGAGATGGTCAGCGGCATGCCGTTAACGTGCAGGTACATGAGTCCGGCCAAAAACGCGATACCGCCCAGCATGTTGAGGATGATCTGGGTAAAGGCGTTCTTGATGGCCTCGGGCGTGCGCGTGTAGCCAATCATAAGGAACGAGCACACGGTGGTGATTTCCCAGCCGCAGAACAGCCACTCGAGGTTGTCGCTCGTCACGATGACGAACATGGCTGAGAGGAACAGGAACATAAGCGCCAGGAACTGCGGGCGACGGTCGGGCGCGGTCTGCCCGCGCAGCGCAGCCTCGTGCTCATCGTGCGCTTGGAAGTCCTTCATGTAGCCCAAGGCATACACGCAGATTAGGCTGCCGACAATGCCAACGGCGAGGACCATGATCACGCTCATGTAGTCCAGGTAGAGCGGCGTTGCGGTGACGGCCTCGGCCACGGGCAGCGTCATGGCTGCAAAGGCGAGCGAGCCCACCAGCTGAACTATGCCGAGCACCGTGGTGAGCGCGTTCCTGTATTTGTACGCGTTGTACAGGATGACGGCGCACAGGATGACATCGATGGCGGAGCTGACGATCGAAAGCACATGTGAGGTGCCGGGGGCAACCTCAAAGCTCTGCGGGCCCGCGCCAAAAAACATGACGGCGACTACAACTGTCACCGCCATAATAATGCCGGAACCTATGAGCCCCACCGCATCGCGGGCGCGGTCACCGCGCGCGAGCAGCATGCCCAGCGCCGGTACCAGCGGAAACAGGGTAAGGAAATACAGTAGCGTCATACCATCACTCCCCCATGCAAAAACGCTGCAATTGTTTAACGTTATAGCTCAATTGAGGAGTAGCGGCGGCGGGTTTTCGGTCAACTGGGGAGTTTTAGGCGTACGGGGTAAGGAGTCTGTCCGCATTGGAGCAGAGGGGCGGCAAGAAAAATGCGCCCCTGTGGGCGCACCATCCCGTTCGCTATTCCGCCTTTTTAACGCGCGGCTTGCGGCCGCGCGGCTTATCGACCAGCGCGGACTCACCGCTCTCGCGATACTGGCGGCACCAAGCCTTGACTGAAGACTCGCTGGGAATCTTGTGCTTGATCATTGCCTCGCGAACCGTCAGGCCGTTTTCCAAACGGTCCTTAACCACGGCGAGCTTTACGTCGTACGAATAGGTGTGATGACGAGCGCCCGCATTGAGCACGGCGTCGGCACCGCCCACGGCATATGCGCGGGCCCACTGACGAGCCGTGGCCTGGGGAATGCCAAGCTTTGCAGCGAGGGCGCGGTGACCGACCCCCTCTTGGAGGATCTCGACGGCGCGCTGCCTAACCTCGGGCGCATGCGTGCGGGTCCTAGTTGCTTCCGACATACCTGCCACTTCTTAGCCTTAACCGTTAATCTGCTTTCTTACGTGC
>CABQKL010000129.1 GCA_902464645.1 uncultured Collinsella sp. | reverse complement strand
TACTAGACACCCCCAGGGGGTATGGGTGTATAGTATCGGCAGGTTAACATTTCCAACACCACGCCACAGAAAGGAGAAGCCATGGCTCAAGATAAGTTTGACGTGGGCGGCATGACGTGCGCCGCCTGCCAGGCGCATGTGGACCGTGCCGTGAGCAAACTCGACGGCGTCCAAAGCGTCGCGGTCAACCTACTCGCCGGTTCCATGATGGTCGACTACGACCCTGCGCAGGTCTCCCCCGACGATATCTGCACCGCCGTCGACCGTGCCGGCTACTCGGCCTCGCCCGTCGATGCGGGCACCGGTGCCGCCGGCTCAAACGGCAGTGCGCAAGTCAGGTCCGGCGCCGCCCATATGGAGTCGCCGACCAAAAAGTTGGAGGCCGCCGCCTCTGCCATGCGCACCCGCCTCATCGTCTCGATCGTATTCCTCATCCCGCTGTTCTACATAGGCATGGGGCACATGCTCGGCTGGCCGCTGCCCGGCATTTTCACCGACCATACCCACAGCATGACGCTCGCCCTCACCGAGCTCGTCCTGCTCATCCCCATCGTCTATGTCAACGACGCGTACTTTATCAATGGGTTTAAATCGCTCGCGCACGGCGCGCCCACCATGGACGCCCTTATTGCCGTGGGCGCCACTGCCTCCATCGCCTGGTCGATCTACGCCATGTTCATCATGGCCGACCAGCTTGCCGCGGGTCAGGTGCACGAGGCAATGATGACGGGCATGGACAATCTGTATTTTGAGAGCGCCGGCACCATCCTGTCGCTCGTCACCGTGGGCAAATACCTCGAGACGCGCAGCAAGTCCAAAACCGGCGGCGCCATCGAGGCGCTCATCGACCTGGCGCCCAAGACTGCGATCGTCGTGGCAGAGGACGGCAGCGAGACCACCGTCGACGTCGACAGCATCCTTCCCGGCCAGGTCCTGCGCGTGCGCCCCGGCGAGTCCATCCCCGTCGATGGCGTGGTGCTCGAAGGCAGCTCGGCCGTGGACGAGAGCGCGCTCACCGGCGAGTCCATCCCCGTGGAAAAGACCGCCGGCGACACCGTCAACGCCGCCACCGTCAACCGCACCGGTTCGTTTACCTTCCGTGCCACGCGTGTGGGTGCCGAGACATCGCTCGCCAAGATTATCCAGCTCGTCGAGGACGCCAATGCCACCAAGGCACCCATCGCCCGCATGGCCGACAAGGTCGCCGGCGTGTTCGTGCCCGTGGTGTTCTTGATCTCGGCCGTGACCTTCTTGGTGTGGATGGCACTGACCGGCAGCGTGAACGAGGCACTCACCTCCGCCGTGGCCGTGCTGGTGATCAGCTGTCCGTGCGCGCTCGGCCTGGCCACGCCCGTCGCCATTATGGTGGGCACCGGCAAGGGCGCCGAGATGGGCATTCTATTTAAGAGCGCCGAGGCACTGGAGAACCTGCGCAGCGTGGGCACCGTGGTGCTCGATAAGACAGGCACGGTCACCCGCGGCAAGCCTGCCGTAACCGATATCGTGGTAGCCACGCGCACTGACGGCTCGCCCGCCATGAGCGAAAAGGCGCTGCTCAAGCTGGCCGCCGCGTTGGAGCGCTCAAGCGAGCACCCGCTGGCCGAGGCGATTATGGCCGAGTGCGAGGCGCGCGGAATTGTCGCGCGCATGGTCGAGGACTTTGCCGCCGTGCCCGGTCGTGGCGTTACGGCGCGCGAGGGGCAAAATGTCATCGCCGCCGGCAACGTGCGTCTGATGGACGAGTTAGGCGCGAAGGTGCCCGCCGGCCTTGCCGAACAGTTCGCCGCCGAGGGCAAGACGCCACTGTTCTTTGCCAAGAACGGCGAGCTCGTCGGCACCATCGCCGTGGCCGACGAGGTCAAAGAGACGAGCGCCGAGGCCATCGCCGCGCTCCGCAAGCTCGGCGTCGACGTGCGCATGCTCACCGGCGACAACCGCGTGACGGCCGAAGCAATCGCCCGCCGCGTGGGACTGAACAGCAAGCAGGTCATCGCCGACGTCCTCCCCGCCGACAAGGAGCGCCACGTGCGCGAGCTGCAGAATGCGGGCAGCATGGTCGCCATGGTGGGCGACGGCATCAACGACTCCCCCGCCCTGGCGCGCGCCGACGTGGGCCTTGCGATCGGCACCGGCGCCGATATCGCCAAAGAAGGGGCAGATGTGGTGCTCATGCGCAGCGACCTCATGGACGTCGCCCGCGCCATTGAGCTGTCGCGCGCCACGATTCGCAACATCAAGCAGGACCTGTTCTGGGCACTGTTCTACAACGGCATCGGCATTCCGCTGGCGGCGGGCGTGTTCTTCCCCCTCACCGGTTGGCAACTCTCGCCGATGTTTGGCGCCGCGGCCATGAGCCTGTCGAGCGTCTGCGTCGTGTCCAACGCACTGCGCCTGCGAACCTTTAAACCATCAGTGCGGTGAAATAAGGCGTAACATGCTTAGCTAAACCGCTATTTAGTCCGCATTCCACCGCAACTTTAGGTACTCAACGAAAAGGAGATAATCATGAACTACATCGTTAAAACGTCTGGCCTCATGTGCGGCCACTGCGACGCTACTGTCGAGACGGCACTGCTCAACGTGGTCGGCGTGACCGATGCCGACGCCGATCACGAGACCCAGACCGTCCAGGTGGAGTGCGCCGACACCGTGACCGCCGAGCAGCTCGCCGCCGCCGTCGAGGGCGCCGGCGAGAAGTTCCATGCCCTGTCCGTGACCGCAGCCTAGCTGCCACCGCACCAGCAAGCACCGCTGTCGGCCGACATAGCCGCCCAGCAACCACCGCTCAACCAGCCCTTCAGAAGTTGCGGTGAAATAGTTCCTGTTTTAGCGCTCCAAGCCCTCAATCAAGAACTATTTCACCGCAACTGAGGGCGAGGTATTTGAAGGATTGACCAGAAACGAGGACCCGCCATGATGGCAGACCATAAATCGGTAACCCGCATGCTCAAGACGGCACGCGGCCAGATCGACGGCATCCTGCGAATGGTGGACGAGGACCGTTACTGCGTCGACATCTCCACGCAGCTCATGGCCACGCAGGCGCTCATCGCCCGCATCAACGCCGATGTGTTGAAGGCACACATCGAGGGCTGCGTCGCCTCGGCCATCGAATCGGGCGACGAGGAGCTCAAAGCCGCCAAGCTCGCCGAGATCGAACGCGTCGTCGACAAGCTCGCCAAGTAATTGGTGCAAACGTACCTGTCCCCCTTGCACCAAAAGGGGTATAAAGGCGTGCAGTATATCGAACGAAAGGCAATTTGCATGAATGACTTTATGAAGGGTCGCAATGGCGCCGATGAACTCACCATCGTAATGGGTTTTGTCGGCATCGTCATCGCGATGATCGGATCGATGGCCCGCATCCAGTGGCTCAGCTGGATCGCCATCGCCGTCATCGTAATTGGTGTGCTGCGCGGCCTGTCCAAAAATACCGATGCACGTCGCAAGGAGAACAAGGCCTTTGTCGCTGCGACCGCCAATGTCCCCGGCTTGGGCAAGTTCGTCGCCAGTTTGGGCGGCGGCGCTGCAGCGGCCAGCACCTCACGCGCGGCCGGCACCAGCAAGGAGGACTTTGAGCGTGCCAAACGCACGGCTAAGAAGATGTGGAAGGGCCGCAAGACCACGGCATACCTCAAGTGCCCCAACTGTGGCCAAATGCTCTCCGTCCCCAAGGGCAAAGGCAAGATCCGCGTCACCTGCCCCAAGTGCCACGCCAAGATGGAAACGCGCTCATAGCCGCCATACCATGGGACAAAATAAAAGCCGAGGCCTCGCACTGAGACCTCGGCTTTTTTGATTATGACAAAGGGATTGCCCCTTTGTCACACCTATGCCACGCCGTCGCGGGCGAGCTCCTCAGCCAGCGCCTCAGCCGGCATGGCCATAATCGTGTCGAGCTCGTTATCAACCTCGGGAATACGCTTCACCTTGAGCTTGCGCACCAGATTGCCGCGACACATCACATGCGTCGGCTCACGCAGTGCGCACAGGTCATCGAGCGGGTTCTCGCGCGTCACCAGGATATCGGCAGCCTTACCGCACTCGATCGTGCCGGTCTCGTCGCCCAGCCCCAGCAGCTCGGCATTGATCTGCGTAGCCGTATGCAGCGCGAAGGCGTTGCTCACGCCGACATACTTGGCAAAATAGGCCACCTCACGCCACATGTCGTACTGCGTCACGAACGGACAGCTCGAATCTGTGCCCAGGCCCACCTTAACGCCAGCTTCCAATGCAGCACGAGCGCTCTCGATAATGCCCGAGCACACGATATCGCCGTTCTTCTTTTGCGTATCGGTCGAATGGGTCTTTTCCGGGTCGAGCAATACAAACGGCAGCGCCGGGCTGATGGTGCAGGTCACGCTGGGCGCACGCCCCTCAAGCTGCGTACCCGCGGCGCCGCGGTACAGCTCCAGAATCTCAGGCGTCATCGGAGCGCCGTGCTCGATTGTGTCGACGCCGGCCTGAAGCGCGGCCTTCACACCTTCGGTGCTCTCGACATGGGCCATGACCGGAAGGCCAACCTCGTGCGCCGCCTTGCACGCCGCAGCGGCGACATCGACCGGCATGCGTAGCACGCCCGGCTCGCCTACTTCGGTCGCGTCGAACACGCCACCCGTCACGAACAGCTT
>CABQKL010000128.1 GCA_902464645.1 uncultured Collinsella sp. | reverse complement strand
TCGGGGAGCTTGCTCTTGCCAAAGACCTCGATCTTCTTGCCGCAGTCGGGGCACTCGATATAGCTCATGTTCTCGACAATGCCCAGAATAGGGACGTTCATCTTCTCGGCCATGTTGACTGCCTTGGCGACGATCATCGAGACCAGATCCTGCGGGCTCGTGACGATGACGATGCCATCGACGGGCAGCGATTGGAAAACGGTGAGCGCGACGTCACCCGTTCCCGGAGGCATATCGACCAGCAGGTAGTCGATGGGGCCCCACGAGGTCTCGCTCCAGAATTGCCTGATGGCGCCCGCGATAACCGGGCCACGCCAAAGGACGGGATCGGTTTCGTTTTGGAGCAACAGGTTGGAGCTCATGACCTTGACGCCGTGCTCGGAGATCTCGGGCAGCATGAGGTTGCCGAGGGCATGGACATGGCGTCCGCTCATGCCGAACATTTTGGGGATGGAGGGGCCGGTGATGTCGGCGTCGAGAATGCCAACCTTGTTGCCGCGGCGGGCGAGCTCGGTTGCGATGGCGCCCGTCACAAACGACTTGCCGACGCCTCCCTTGCCGGAAAGCACAGCGATAACGCGCTTGACCTCCGACAGCGTATTCTCTTCAAATTGCGACGGCGTTGATTGTCCGCCGGCTGCTTGTGTGTGCTCGCAACCCATGTATGACTCCTTTGTATATGTTGGGGCCGGGGCCCCGCGATGTGACACGAGCGTCATTGTACCCTCGTTTGCGAGCGGGAGTCATTTGCGATGCATTTGGGCCGAGCGTGCTTGCAATACGATGGGTCCAAGCGAATGGGCGGGCTTACTGAACTTTGCTGGCGAACTCGAGGTATTGCATGCGCTGCAGCTTGTCGATCGTCGAGGCGTATGGGCTGTCTTCAGATTCCAAGTCGTAGCGCAGCCCGTCGGCACCAAGATAGCCGGCGACATTGATGGTGGGCACATCTGACCTTGTTGCAAGCAGGGCCTTTTGATAGTCAGTGAGCGGGGCGCCGATCTTATTAAGGGTAATAGCTGCAATCTCGTTTGCCCCGACGGTGTCGTAGACGTTGAGCTCGGTATTGCCGGCGATTTCATAGTTAGCCCAGACGAAATAGGTCGACTGATAGATACGGAAAGCGTGGCTTGCCGTATCTTCCTGAGGGTACAGCTCGTCGTTGAGAGTCGTTGCGGCGCTCGGCTGATGGTCGCCAAAAAAGACAAGAACAACCGGTCTGCCGATATTGCGGAGCTCGTTGATAAAGTACTCGAGGTCCCGGTCGGATGCATTGATGCAGGTGAGATAGGTATTGAGCGCGCTATTGGCGCCCTCGCTGGCTCCCTCGACCCAATAGTTTGTCAGCTCTTCGGCGGGAACGGTGCCATAGTCGTAGCCGCCGTGATTTTGCATCGTGACGTCAAAGATGAACTGCGGGGCTTCGTCGGTTCTGAGCAGGTCGAGTATCTTGTCGTAGGTGGCGTAGTCGCATACGCCGGCATGGTAATAGGGCGCACCTTCGAAATCGCCGATTGAAAGAAAGTCTCCAAAACCCAGCTGCTGATAGATTTTATCTCGATGGTAGTTGACGGGGTTTTGCGGGTGCATAGCGGTAGTGGTATACCCAAGCTCTTTAAGGTCCTTTGCCAGGCTGTTGACGCCATTCATCTGATACAGCTGATAGGGGATTTTGCCTAATCCGACAAAGGCCGTTGTCGCTCCGGTCAAAAATTCGAATTCGGAGTTCGCCGTTCCGCCACCGGTGACCGAAGCGAGCATGGTGCCGCGAACAAGTGTGTCGGGAAGCGAGTTGTAGAATGCGGGACCGGTGTACCCGGCCGCCTGGAGCTGCTCAAAGCACGAAAGGTCGCTAAAACTCTCGTTCATGACGGCAACAATCGTCGGCTTGATTTCATTGAACTGGGCAACGGCCGCCGCGCGCTGCTCGCTCGAGCCATACGTGCTGTCGTAGGCGGCGGCGAGCTCCTGCTCGATGCTCTGCGCCTCATCGGGCGTATAGTCTTCGGGCTTTTCAATGGGCAACTCGTTGACCATTTCGGTGAACGAAGTGATAAAACCCTGAGACGCATACGTGGTGATGGGCTGCCAACGGTCAAATCCAAAATCCAGCGACTGCTCCAAGTCGATGTTGGAAAAGCCCAAGAGCCCCACAACGGTCACTAGCAGAAAAGCGCAGAGGTTAGCGGCGATTGCGGGGAAGACATGGGCGGGCGTACGGAGCTTTCGCGGTCGGATAAGCGAAAGAAGCCCCAGGGAAATCTCCAGCAGGGCGAGTGAGGTTACGATTCCTGCAGTGAAGGTGAACTCATATCCCTCACTTACTTCCATTGCGGTGCCCAATGCCAAAATGTCGCTCGGCAGGATGGCCTCGCCTTTAAACGTTATGACGAAGTGCTCGGCAATGCCAAGGGTACAACAGACGACGGGCACGAGGGCCATGACTCCTCCATGACGCTGTCCCAGCAAATAAAGGGAGAGCAGAACCGTCGCGAGCAGCCCAACGGAAAACCCGAATGAGTTGGCGGGAATGCGATAGAACGTTTCGTTGCAGGCAATTTCGAGTGAAACAAACGAGAGCGCTGAAACAGCGGCGACGACAAGGATGTCGCGGCAAATACAGGCAACCGTTCCCGTCGCAAGATCGGTTTGGTCGATAAGTCCCGAAACCAAGGGCTCGACAAGAAGTATGACGGCGGCAGCACCGAGCGCCGAATAAGAAAGGACCCATAGGGAACAGTCCTCATTTACGAGCAATTGATTCGTAATCCATGCAGCTACCATGCCGAGCGGGATGAGGAGCATCGCGCACCAAAAGACGCGGGCAATGGGCGGTTTTTCGTTGTGTTTGATTGAAAAATACACGCGCACGACGACGGCGGCCACGATAAGGACGGCGATGAATATGGGCAGATTGGCCATGCCACTCGAAGTGATTTCAAGGGGGATATCTTCGGTCATGGACGTTCCTCTGTTACAGCAAATTAAGTTCAGTTTTAGATTACTCTAACCTTTCCACGGCATTTCGAGAAACAAAGCACCCGACACGCAAAGCAAAAGGTCTGCGAATCTTGTATTACGAACATCTGTGCGCGTTGAGTGCGTTAAACTCATCGACAGTGTGATTTGAGGTTATAGGAGGCAAGGAGCTTCCATGTCTGATTCTTCTATCGTTATCCGTGGTGCGCGCGAACACAACCTGCGCAATATCGATGTTTCCATCCCGCGCGACGAGCTCGTGGTCATTACCGGTCTTTCGGGCTCGGGCAAGAGCTCGCTGGCGTTTGACACGATTTATGCCGAGGGTCAGCGTCGCTACGTGGAGAGCCTGTCGAGTTATGCGCGCCAGTTTTTAGGCCAGATGGACAAGCCCGATCTAGACTCGATCGACGGCCTTTCGCCGGCCGTCTCGATCGATCAGAAGACGACGTCCAAGAATCCGCGCTCGACGGTGGGTACTGTAACTGAGATTTATGACTACCTTCGCTTGCTTTTTGCACGCGTGGGCACGCCGCACTGTCCCGAGTGCGGTCGCGTTATCGAGCGCCAGACCACCGACCAGGTCGCCGATAAGGTCCTGGCAGCGGGAGAGGGTCGTCGTGCGTTTGTGCTGGCACCGGTGGTGCGCGGGCGCAAAGGCGAGTACGCAAAATTGTTCGAGGATCTTCGGGCTGAGGGCTTTAGCCGCGTGCGTGTCGACGGCGAAGTACGCTCGCTCGACGACCCCATCGATCTGGACAAAAAGTTCAAGCACGATATCGAGGTCGTAGTCGACCGCATCGTGATTCGGGAAAACTCTCTGGGCCGTATCGCCGAGTCGGTTGAACAGGCGACTGCCTTGGCACACGGCAATGTGAACGTGTACATGCTGCCCGAGCGCGACGCTCCCGAGGGAACCGAGGGCGAGCTGCTGGAGTATTCGCTGGCACTGGCGTGCCCGGAGCACGGGCATTCCATCGACGACCTGCAGCCGCGCGATTTCTCGTTCAACGCGCCCTATGGTGCATGTCCCGAGTGCGATGGCCTGGGCTTTAAAAAGACAGTCGATGCCGAGGCGCTGATTGAAGACCCCTCAAAGTCGATTGCCGACGGAGTCTTTGGTAGCCTGTTCGGCAATTCCAACTATTATCCGCAGATTTTTGCTGCGGTCTGCAAACACTTTAAGGTGAGTGCCGATGCGCCATGGGAGGACCTGCCCCCGCGGGTGCGTCGTGCGTTTTTGGATGGCATGGGCGACACGAAGATTTCGGTCGACTATCAAAAGCTCGATGGGCGTCGCAGCCAGTGGGACACTAAGTTCTCGGGTGTGCGCAATATCCTGTACGAGCGCTACAACGAGACGACGAACGAGAACACCAGGGCTCGCTTGGAGAAATACATTCGCGAAGAGCCATGCTCGAGCTGTCACGGTGCTCGCCTGCGTCCCGAGATGCTTGCCGTCACCGTGGGCGGCAAGTCCATTTACGATGTCTGCTGCCTGTCCTGTCGCGAGTCGCTCGAGTTTTTTGAGGACCTTGAGCTCACAGAGCGTCAACAATTCATCGGCGGTCGTATCGTCAAGGAAATCCTGGAGCGCCTGCGTTTTCTGGTCGATGTCGGACTCGACTATCTGACGCTCGATCGTGCCTCGGCGACGCT
>CABQKL010000127.1 GCA_902464645.1 uncultured Collinsella sp. | reverse complement strand
GGCGGCATTCTCTATAAGGAGACTATTTCGCAGCCGGTCGAGGGCGTGGGCCACTTTGAGCCGCTGCGCCACTATGCCGAGGTACATCTGCGCTTGGAGCCGTTGTCGGCGGGCTCGGGCGTGCAGTTTGGCACCGTGACCTCGACCGACGAGCTCGATCTTAACTGGCAGCGTTTGGCGCTCACCAACGCTATGGAGCGCGATCACCTGGGCGTGCTGACCGGCTCGCCCATCACCGATGTGCGCATTACGCTCACGGGCGGCCGTGCGCATGCCAAGCACACCGAGGGCGGCGATTTTCGCCAGGCCACGTATCGCGCGATTCGCCAGGGGCTCATGCAGGCGCGTGAGGCCGGCGCGGCGGTGCTGTTGGAGCCGTGGTATCGCTTTGAGCTCGAGGTGCCGGGGGAGTGCGTGGGCCGGGCGCTCTCGGATGCCACGCGCATGGGTGCCGAGTACGAGCCGCCGACGATGGCGGGCGACCGGGCGAAGCTAGTGGGTCGCGTGCCGGCATCCGAGGTGCAGGATTACGCGCTGGAGGTGGCTGCCTACACGAGCGGTTGCGGACATCTGTACCTGGAGTTCGCCGGCTATGCGGCTTGCCATGATGCCGAGCGCGTCATCGAGACGGCCGTCTATGAGCCCGAGGCCGATCTGCCCAACACGCCCGACTCGGTCTTTTGCTCTCACGGCGCTGGCTACACGGTCAAATGGTACGACGTGCCCGCCGCGGCGCACGTAAAGATCGATCCCGCCACCTTCCGCCCCTGGCGAGCGGCAGACGCGGAGTTCTTCTGCCATAGGTGATAGAAGGGCGGTCCCTTTGTCACCCGCTGTTGGTATAACTCGGTATAAGTTGGTATAACTATAGGCAGCGTTTGCCAATCCGAGGAGGCCGACATGAATCCAAATCCCTTTAAGCCCACTGCCGGCAAGCGGCCTCCGATACTCATCGGTCGCGAGTCGGTCATCGAAGATTTTGCGGAAGGGCTCGATAACGGCGCCGGTGCCCCCGGAAGGCTCATGCTCATTACGGGAAACCGCGGCTGCGGCAAGACGGTTCTCCTGCGGGAGCTGGAACGTCTGGCCAGCGAGCACGAATGGGCGGTTGTCTCCGATTCCGCTTCGCTTGGCTTATGCGACCGCTTGGCCGACGCGCTTCGCTCGAATAAACCCGTTGTGACGTCAATGGGGTTCGGGCCGTCATTTGGCCGGATGTCGGTCGAGGCGGCGCGGGCAAAAGGCGAGACGTTGCGCGGGCTGGTCAACGAGCGCCTCAAGAAGCTCGGTCCAGGCAAGGGCATACTGTTTACGATTGACGAAGCGCAATCTGCGTCTATCGAGGAACTGGCGGCGCTGGCCGTTCTCTATCAGCAGGTGCTCGGAGATCAGGATGCCACGGGCTTGCCCGATAGCGACCAGCGCGGTCTTGCGCTGGTGTTCGCCGGCTTACCCAGTATGATTGACAATCTGCTCGAAGAGCCGAGCGTGACGTTTTTGCGACGTGCCCAGCAGCGTACACTGGGGGCGATTTCTTTGCCCAAGGTACGTGATTCATATATCCAGACGGTCAAAGGCGCTGGCCTTTGCGTTGATGCGGAGACGGCGGACCTTGCGGCGCGCAAGAGCATGGGGCATCCCTATATGGTTCAGCTGGTGGGATATTACATGTGGAGGTCTGCCGTCCGGCGTGACTCGCGGGTCATTGAAGAGCGCGATGTTGAGGCTGGGCACGTCGATGCCGTCTCCGAGTTCTATGAAGCGGTCGACGCGCCCCTGTATTACGGGCTGCGCAGCCCGCAGCGCCTCTTTATCGAGGCCATGGCGGCTGACGGGGGCAAGCCGACGCGCATGGCGGACATCATTGAGCGTTGCGACCGCACCCAAAGCTGGGCGAGTAAATATCGCGCAAGCCTGATTCGCGAGCGTGTCATCGAGGCCGCCGGATACGGCCTCGTCCGGTTTACCGTGCCCATGCTGGGCGCGTACATTCGCGATCGAGTTATATGGCATGAGTAGGGTGATAAAGGTGACGGAACAGAAGATGAGCCCGCAGGCTATCGAGGTGCGTGGCGCACGTGTCCATAACCTCAAGGACATCGATATCGATATCCCGCTGGGAAGGCTCGTGGGTATTGCCGGCGTGTCGGGCTCGGGCAAGAGTTCGCTGGCGTTGGGAGTTCTTTATGCCGAGGGCTCGCGCCGCTATCTGGAGGCGCTCAGCACCTATACCCGCCGTCGTCTGACGCAGGCCGAGCACGCCCAGGTGGACGAGGTACTGCACGTGCCGGCGGCGCTCGCATTGCATCAGCGCCCGAGCGTGCCGGGCGTGCGTTCCACCTTTGGCACCATGACCGAGCTCAACAATAGCCTGCGCCTGCTCTTTAGCCGCTGCGCCCATCACGTGTGCCCGCATTGCGGGGCGCGTGTGGAGCCGAGCCTTAACGTGGCTGCGGGCCTGTCGCTCACGTGTCCGACATGCGGCCGCGAGTTCTACGCGCCGAGTGCCGAGGATTTGGCTTTCAATAGCGGCGGTGCGTGCCCTACCTGCGGCGGCACCGGTGTCATGCGCGAGGTAGACGAGGCGAGCCTGGTGCCCGACGAGTCAAAGACCATCAACGAGGGTGCGGTGCTTCCCTGGGGCACGCTCATGTGGGACCTGATGAAGCAGGTGGCCGGCGAGATGGGCGTGCGCACCGACGTGCCGTTTAACCAGCTCACGCCTCAAGAGCGCGACATCGTGTTTCACGGCCCGGCGGTTAAGAAGCATATTCTCTACGTTCCCAAAAACGGCGAGGGCGCCACGCCGCTCGACTTTACCTATTACAACGCCGTCTATACCGTCGAGAATGCGCTCGCCAAGGTTAAGGACGACAAGGGCCTCAAACGCGTTGCACGCTTTTTGCGCGAGGGGCCATGCCGTGACTGCGGCGGCATGCGTCTCTCCGAGGCTGCGCGCCAGCCCCAGGTGCGCGGTATCAATCTGGCACAGGCGGCGGCCATGACGCTTGGTGATGCGATTGAGTGGGTGCGCGGGGTGCCCGCGTCCTTGCCGCCCGAGATGCAGCCCATGGCGACGGATATCTGCGATTCGTTTTTGGGCGCGGCCCGTCGTCTGGTCGACCTGGGTCTCGATTACCTTTCGCTCGATCGCGCCGGTGCCACGCTCTCCACGGGTGAGCGCCAGCGCGTGCAGCTTGCCCGCGTGGTGCGCAACCGATCGACGGGCGTGCTGTATGTGCTGGACGAGCCCTCGATCGGCTTGCATCCTGCCAATGTCGACGGTTTGGTAGGCGTGATGCGCGATCTGGTGGGCGACGGCAACACCGTGGTTGTTGTCGACCACGATACACGTGTGCTGGCGGAGGCTGATTATCTGGTCGAGATGGGGCCCGTTGCCGGAGCGGGCGGCGGCAGTGTAATCGCTGCGGGCACGGTGGACGAGGTCGAACAATCGCAGGGCAGCCGTATCGCGCCGTTTTTGCGCGCCGAGCCCAAGCGCTTGCGTCCGCAGGTGACTGACGACGAAATGTTCGACCAGGGTCATATCCGCATGGCGACCGATACCATCCATACCGTCAAGCCGCTCGAAGTCGATATCCCGCGCGGCCGCCTTGTCGCGGTGACGGGCGTTTCGGGTTCGGGCAAGACGACGTTGGTGCTCGAGACACTTATCCCGGCACTCAAGGCGCAGGCAGCCGGCGAGCGCCTGCCAAGACACGTGCGTTGGGTTGATGCCGAAGGCATTGCTCGCGCAAACCTGATTGATGCTACGCCCATCGGCGCCAACGTGCGCTCGACGGTCGCAACCTATGCCGACATCCATGATGAGCTGCGCCGTGCCTTTGCCCGTACGCCAGAGGCCAAGGCAGCCGGCTACAAGGCGGGCGCCTTTAGCTACAACACCGGCGCCTTGCGCTGCCCTACGTGCGATGGCACGGGCTCGATATCGCTCGACGTGCAGTTTTTGCCCGATGTCGAGATCGTCTGCCCAGCATGCCGCGGCTCGCGTTATGCAGACGCGGCTTCGCATATCCATCGCGAGGGCAAGGATGGGAGTCTGCTTACGTTGCCGCAGCTCATGGACATGAGTGTGGACGAGGCCATCGACGCCACGGTGGGGCTCAAGAAAGTTCAGACGCGCTTGCAGACCTTGCACGACCTTGGCTTGGGCTATCTTACGCTCGGTGAGCCCACACCGGCGCTTTCGGGCGGCGAGGCGCAGCGCCTTAAGCTCGCGAGCGAGATGGGCCGCGTGCAGGATGATGCCGTATTCGTATTTGACGAGCCCACGATCGGTCTGCATCCGCTCGATGTTCAGGTGTTGCTGAACGTGTTTGACGGCCTCGTTGCCAAGGGTGCCACGGTCATCGTAATCGAGCACGATCTCGACCTTATCCGTAACGCCGATTACGTGATCGACATGGGCCCGGGCGGTGGCGATGCGGGCGGGCAAATCGTCTGCGCCGGCACGCCGAGCGACATCGCGGCCTGCTCCGCAAGCATCACTGGCCGCTACCTATAACCGAATGTGACAAAGGGACTGCCCCTTTGCCACATTCGCCGTCTATTTCACGCATTGAGCCGCGAGATAATCGCGGAAGAATGGCAATTCAAAAGCGACGATTCCGCGCCCGCGTTCTCCAATGATGCCGGCATCTATCATGCGGCGTCGGTAGCGGGAGACCTGCTGCGGCGAAC
>CABQKL010000126.1 GCA_902464645.1 uncultured Collinsella sp. | reverse complement strand
TTGGGGCCGTTTGCAGCGTCGAGCCGTTACGCGGTTTGGTAAAACCGCGTAACTAAAGAGCTTCCAGCGCCGCGGCGATGCGCTTCATGGCGGCGTCGGCAGCTGCCTGGTCGGGAGCTTCGGCCAAAACGCGAATCACCGACTCGGTTCCACTCTTGCGCACCAGCACGCGGCCCTCGCCCGCCAGCGAAGACTCGGCCTCGGCGATGGCGGCCTGCACGCCCATGTTGCCCAGCGCGGCGTCTTTATCCGCCACGCGCACGGCAACCTGCGCCTGCGGCAGCAGTTTGCACGGAGCCGTGAGCTGCGAGAGCGTCTCGCGCTCGGCACGAATCACTTCCATCACACGCAGCGAGGTCATAATGCCGTCGCCCGTGCGCTCGATATCGCCAAAGATCGTGTGGCCCGTCTGCTCTCCACCCAGGCTGTAGCCGCCCTCGCGCATCTTTGCATACACGTGACGGTCGCCCACGCCGCTGGTCACGGCGCTCAGGCCGGCAAGCTCCAGCGACTTGACCAGGCCAAAGTTGCTGGCGATCGTCGGCACCACGGTACCGCCCGAGAGGCGCCCGTGCTTGTTCAGGTACACGCCGCACACGTACAGGATCTGGTCGCCGTCGACCACGCGACCGCGCTCGTCCACGGCCAGGCAGCGGTCGGCATCGCCGTCGTAGGCAAAGCCCACGTCCAGGCCCTGCTCCACCACGTGGCGCTGCAGACGCTCCATATGCGTGGAGCCGCAGTCAACGTTGATGTTAAAACCATCGGGCGCGGCGTTAATCACGCGCACATCGGCACCCAGCGCGTCGAACACCGGCTTGGCCACCGAGGATGCCGAGCCGTTGGCGCAGTCGAGACCGATCTTGACGCCCTGCAGCGAAAAGTTCGCGCTAGCGATGAGCGAGGCGATGTAGCGGTTGCGGCCCTGCATGTAGTCGACCGTGGCACCGATGTGGTTGCCCGTAGCCAGCGGCACCTCGCTCTTGCCATCGATATAGTCCTCGATGAGCTCCAACACGTCCTCGTCCATCTTAAAGCCGTCGCTGTTGACGAGCTTAATGCCGTTATCGCAAAACGGGTTGTGGCTCGCACTGATCATGATGCCGCAATCGAAGCAGCCCTCCACGGTCTGATGCGCCACGCCCGGCGTCGGGATCACGTGCAGCATGTAGGCGTCCGCGCCGCTCGCGACCAAGCCGCTCACCAGCGCCGCCTCGAACATATAGCTCGAGCGACGCGTGTCCTTGCCCACGATCACGCGTGCTTTGGTCCCGCGGTTGGCGCCGTAATACCAGCCCACAAAGCGGCCGATCTTATAAGCGTGCTCTACCGTCAGTCCAACGTTGGCCTCGCCGCGAAAGCCGTCGGTGCCAAAGTACTTCATATCTTACTTATCCTGTTCAAACGTTTGAGCGGTTGGCGTGGTGCGAACCTTAAGCTCTTTGTGCCTAGAGTCCTTCGAAGTCGTGACCGTGTACTCGACCTTTATGTCTTGTCCAAGAAGCATGTGGACGCCGCCCCATGCAACCTTCAGGCCATCGTGCGTCGCTTCGTTCATCTCGATAGAACCGGAGCCCGAAGTCTTAATGTCCGAAATGCTGCCTCCCGCGGGAGCATAGAGATAGAGCCTCAGCACCTCGTCATCAATATCCTCGCTAATGCCGTTATGGCCCCGGAAATAACCAGGCATCTCGGCCTTCTCCTGAGGGGTCATCGTGTTCTTGAGCGTGGTGGTCACTCGATACGTCGTCGAACCATCGGCATTTTCAACCGAAGAATCGATGGTGACTCGCTTATCAAGGAACCAATCCATCTTTGAATAGCTGTAGTTGTTCACAAAGACGCCCAAGATCGGAGCCTCAGACGCATCGTTTTGGAGAGCGCCGGAAATGCCAAGGGCCTTCGCGGCCTTTTCCTCGTCATCGTTTCTCGAATACATGAGGATGCGACCCTCGGAAGCACCCTTTTCGATGGCTCCAGCGATCTTAGTAATATCGCTGGAGCCCAGTTCGTCCACGATCTTGTTAAAAGCCGATCCGGCAACCGCCGCAAAAATGGCGTCCTGTTCCTCTACCGGGTAATTCCAATAAATATCGTGCAGCAGCACCTTTGCAGCGTTGCTTCCGTCGACGACGGTGCCGTCGGGAAGCTGCGTGCCACCTACAATGCCGAGCATATACTGCAAAAATACCGGATCGACTGCAAATACGCCGTCGATGTCATCTCCGACAATGGCCTTCTGCATATCGCTGGCAAGCTGAGCCGCACGCGGATAATCGGGCGTCATCGTAACATCGCCCATCGTGTATCCGAGCGTGTTGAATCCGGTCAGGCCCCATCCGGTCGTGAACAAGTTTGCCTCTTCATCGGTGATGGGAAGCGGGCTCAAGGGCTCTTTCATCATGTCGACTTTGACAAAATCGCCCAGTTCGAGCTTACCGTCAGTCACTGACATCACGCCGCGAGAACCCGGGAAACCGCCGCAGGCGCGGATCTCGACATTGCTCATCGCGAGCACAAGATAATGGCGCGTCTGGCCGTTGGCGCCGAGCATCTGGGGCAGAACGGGGGCGATCTTCTCTGCCGCATCGACTACACCGTCCAGGGTGGCAAAGCCGTCCTTTGCCTTATCGACCAGCTCGGTCACCTGGGCGATATGCGTATCGCCAATACCCTGCACCTTTTTGTTGGCGCCCTTGAACGCCTTCGAGCTATCGGAGAGCGAATCGGCGACCGCCTGCAGCGCGGACACGTTGATTGTCCCGTCCTGGAACAGCTTGCCGGGCGTTGCCTGAGCGAGATTATCGGCCATGGGGACCAGCGCGCCGCTCGAAACATCGGACAGAGCGTCGACCATGGTGCGGGCGGCGTTAATATCGCCGCCGTACACCGGAATGAACGAAGCCATCGTCCACACCGGGCTCGAGGTCTCCTTCTTCATGCTGCTGCAGAGTTCGTCGATCTTTTTCGCATCGTCGGGCAGGGTCGAAAAATCGCCCGACGTGACCTTGTCCTTAAGGCCACCGACAATCTCGACAGTTTCCTTTGCCTGACTCTTCACGGTTTTTGCCGAGTTAAGCAGCATGAAGCCGCTCACGCCAAACGCGACAAGAACCACCACAACGATGGCAGCGACAACGGCTGTAACGCGGCGCTTCTTGCGCTCGCCTTTGCGATGGCGATGGCGAACCAGGCCGTTCGAGGTCGGGCTCGTCGAGGAATCACCGCCGTAGTTCAAGCCAAAATCGTAATAATCTTCTTTAGAGCCCGAGCCCTTAAACTCGGCACCGTCGTCATTGAGACGGGCAAACGTGCCGGTTTCGGAAGCGCCCGTATAGATAGTGCCTAGGTTACCCGTAAGCCCTGCGTCTCCAGCAGAAGAAGCACTATTGGCGGGATTGGCAGAGTTGACGGGGCCGGCGTTGTGGGCGCGATGAGCGTTGTTAGCGGGGCCAGTGGAGCCGGCGACATTTGCACCGCCCGTTGGCGCCGGACGGACCCCGGCCGACGAAGCCGCAGAGCCCGCCCCGCCCGGAAATGCCTGCCTGCCTACGCGACCAGCCTGTTTTGCCTTTTGAGACTGTTCGTACAGAGCGGCAAACATCGCCGTTTCGCCCGGAGACGTACGGTTGCCAGCACCGTTTTGGCTGGATCCACTCGGTACGCCAGCGTTTCCAGTCCCATTTGAACGCGGCGGAACTGCAGGGCGCTCGCCGTCGCCGTTCTTAAAGTGGTTACCAGCCATAGAGGAGTCCTCGCAATACTAAAAGTCAATAACGCTATTAGTTTATGACATATTTGACATCGTCAGTTAAACTCCAGATGCAGGCACCAATTCACGAAATTGTGGTGCAACACCGTGTCCGTCTGGGCAGCGGCGTGAGCTATACCGTCAGGAACATCATCACGATGATCATGGCAAAGCCGATAAGGTCGGTCGGCAAAAACACCGTGCCCAGCATAACGGCGCTGGTGATGGTCGCCGAAACCGGCTCCACAGTTCCGATGAGGCTCGCACGCACCGAGCCGATGTCCTTAACGCCCTGCATATAGAGCATGTAAGCAAAAAACGAGCCGATAACCACGAACACCGCAAGCGCCTCGACGCCGGCGGCGTCGAGCGCCGGCATATGCGCCCAAGGCTGCACGAAGACACATGAGATCACGCCCGCCGTGAGCATTGCCGAGCCCGTGACGATGGGGCTGCCGTATTCGGGCAGGATCTTGGCGGGAATCACCGCCATACACGCGGCGCTGACCGCACACATAAGACCTGCTGCCAGGCCAAGCGGCGAGATATTCAGGCTGGTGGGGTCGCCGCCGGTGGCGATTAAAAAGGTGCCGCCCAGGGCCAGGCCAATGCCGATGACTTCGCGAGTACGCGGCATGCGGCGATCGGTCACGCAGGCGTAGCCCATGATGATAACGAGCTGCAGGCACTGGAGCACCGTCGCGGTTCCGGCGTTCGTCAGGCGCACGGCCGAAAGATAGCAAAACTGGTTGAACAGCAGGCCAAAAGCGGTAAAGAGCAGCAGCTGCTTGCGATCAGCGGGCGTCGTCCAAAGCTTGACCAGGCGTGCGCGGTCGCGCGTGACAACCACAGCCATAAAGAGCAGGCCGGCGAGAATCTGCCGTATGCTCATAAGCCACAGCGTATCGACATGGTAGGTATCGAACAAAAAACTCGCGCTGGTGCCCGAGAAACCCCAAAACGAACCGCCCACCAGCGT
>CABQKL010000125.1 GCA_902464645.1 uncultured Collinsella sp. | reverse complement strand
TATTCTTTTTTTAGGTCAAACACAACATATAGTGTTTCAGCAGGTCAAAGCAATTAGTCATTTTGCAGACGCATTAATTATGAGGGGTTCTTGGCAAGTCGGTAAAACGTTACCAACACGGCTACCTGCATGGCAGTTATAAAACCCCCTTAGTCAAGCCGCTGACAAATCCTACCAAAACCAAGCCGCTCACGCCAAAAGAATCCAAAAGATTATGCTTGACCAACATGTTGCGGTCACGGTCGGCCAGGACGTATGCAACCTGCCGGCACCTCTACGGGGACCTTGGATCAATATTTGCTGGCATATTTGGCGGCGTGCTTGGTAGCAAAACAAAACAGCTCAGAGGACATAGCCTCTGAGCTGCGAACATTTGGTGGGCGTTAGAAGATTTGAACTTCTGACCTCTTCCGTGTCAGGGAAGCGCTCTCCCCCTGAGCTAAACGCCCAAATGGAGCGGACAACGGGGCTCGAACCCGCGACCCCAACCTTGGCAAGGTTGTGCTCTACCAACTGAGCCATGTCCGCTTACGAGGACTAATCTTACGTGATGCCCGCATCCTATGCAAGAACTTTTTTTGAAAAGTTTTGCGACGCCCTCGCGAACCTCGCGAAGACATCAGCCACCACGGAAGGCGCAGGCAAACGCAAACTCGCCGCAAGAGGCCCTTACATCTCACCGAGCATGATCCAGGCAGAGCTGTCCTGCGCGAGTCTGCCGTCTGCAAGCGCTGATGAGGTGAGCAGGACCCTGCCCGCCGGCAGCTCCACGGGTGCTGCACCGAAGTTCGTCACGCACGCCCAGCCGTTATCGCGGCGATAGGCGATGACGCCGCCCTCAGCGCCCTCGGCACCATCCGCAAGACCGGTGCGCCCGTCAAGATCGAGCCACGCAAGATCGTTGGCGCACCCGCGCAGCTTGCGCCGCAGCCAGAGGGCGTCACGATAGAGCGCAAGCATCGATGTCGGGTCCGTTTCTTCCCTATCGGCAGCATAATCGGAAAACCATGCAGGCTGCGGCAGATGGGGCGCCGCATCAGCGTCCGCCGGCGAAAACCCAAACGATCCGCCCTGCGCGGGATCGTCCGCCGCTACCCACGGCAGGGGCACACGACAGCCGTCGCGCCCCTTCTCGCGCTTCGGTCCGCGCGTATTGGTTGCACTGGGATCTTCGAGTGCAGTCCACGGGATATCAGCCACCTCAAAAAGACCGAGCTCCTCACCCTGATACACGTATGCCGAGCCCGGAAGCGCCAGTTCAAGCAAAAGGGCCGCCCGCGCGCGGCGCTCGCCGAGTTCACGGTCCTCGTCATAAGACGACCCGTCGCGTAAGAGCCAGTCGAGCGCAATCTGGTGGTAGCGCGTCGCCTTGATTTGCGGCAGGGCATAGCGCGTCGCCACGCGCGGCACGTCGTGGTTGGAGAGTACCCAGGTCGAGGCGGAATCGGATTCGATAGCTGCCTTCAAGCCCTCCTCGATTGCAGCGTGCATGTCATCATAGGTCCAAGTGGCCTTGGCAAACTCAAAGTTGAATGTCTGGCCAAGCTCGCTGGGACGCGCATAGAGATACTGGCGCTCAGGCAGCACCCACGCCTCGGCAACGGCGCTGCGCGGCGGATTATAGCGGTCGAACACGCGGCGCCACTCGCGATAGATCTCGTGGACCTCGTTGCGGTCCCACAGCGGATGGGTGCCGTCGTCAACCATGTCATCGCCCTCGGCGAGATGCCACCGGTCGAGGTCATCGCGGTCGAGATCCTTGGCGAGACCGTGCGCCACATCGATGCGAAAGCCATCGACGCCTCGATCGCTCCAAAACGCCAGGACGTCGCAAAAGAACGCGTGAACCTCGGGGCATGACCAGTCAAAGTCCGGCTGCTCGGGCGTAAACATGTGCAGATACCATTGACCGTCCGCAACACGCGTCCAGGCGGGGCCGCCAAAGTTGGCATTCCAATTGGTGGGAGGCAGCTCGCCATGCTCGCCGCGACCATCGCGGAAGATATAACGGGCGCGCTCGGGCGATCCGGGGCCGGCGGCAAGAGCGGCTTTGAACCAGGGGTGCTGGTTGGATGAATGGTTGGGCACGATATCGACGATGACCTTGATGCCGCGCGCGTGAGCCGCAGCGATCATGTCATCGAAATCGTCAAGCGAGCCGAGACGTGGGTCGACATCGCAGTAGTCCGCCACATCATAGCCGCCATCGACAAGAGGCGAAGGGTAAAACGGGCTCAGCCAGATGGCCTCGATGCCCAGCCGCTCAAGATAGTCCATCTGCTGGGCAATGCCCGCGATATCGCCCAGACCCGAACCGGTCGAATCCTTAAACGAACGCGGGTAGATCTGATAGATCGCGGCATCGGACATCCATGAGCGCGAAGAGGACTTTTCTGCAGCCATGGGGTGAGCCTCCCTTGCAACGAGGTTTTGCGAGATGCCCACGATGATACGCCCAAAGCTGTCATTCGAGGCAAACAACGCCACAGCCACACCCCAAAACGCTCGCTCCCTCTCGGGCTCGAGCCTCCTGGGACGAATCGATCGATTAGTGAAAAGAACGGAAGACTCACTCCCCCGGCCACAACAGCGAGCGGGCTCCGGGCGCCCCAGGTTGCCGCGAAAGAGGAGGGAAGCGTACTTTATGTACGCGACCGACGATTGAGGGGGCAAGATGGGGTGCCCGGGGCTCGCGCAGCGTCAACAAAAAACGCGGTTCGTTAGAACCGCGTAAGATAGTTGGAGCGGACAACGGGGCTCGAACCCGCGACCCCAACCTTGGCAAGGTTGTGCTCTACCAACTGAGCCATGTCCGCATATGTAAAACAAAACGGGCGCCGGAGCGCCCGGATGTTGCCTGGAGGCGAAGCCCGGATTCGAACCGGGGGTAAAGGCTTTGCAGGCCTCTGCCTTACCACTTGGCCACTTCGCCGAAAAAGGACCGCCTAAACGGTCCGGAAATGCAATGGAGCGGACAACGGGGCTCGAACCCGCGACCCCAACCTTGGCAAGGTTGTGCTCTACCAACTGAGCCATGTCCGCTTGCGGGTTATTAATTTACGCGAGTTATCCAAAAGACGCAAGTACTTTTTTCAAAAAAGTTGCCGGCCGCGTGTTCTTGGTGGCTAAACGCGCTAAAGCGATTGGCTAGGCACGCGATTCCAGTGCTCCGCTAAATAGCTTCACCATCTGCACGCGCGTGCCGGTGCCGTCTGCGCGACGAGCAACCTCCACGTTATCGACGAGCATACGCATAAGCTTGATACCACGGCCGCGTTCCTCAGATGCGACCGGTTCGCTCGCTCCATCGATAGAATAGCCGGCACCCCGATCAAGCACCTCAACCACGACGCGATCGCCATAGGCCTGAACCGTCAGGACGCACCCGATACCGCCCGCATGGTCATAGGCATTACCCAGCGCCTCCCCCGACGCCAACGCGACATCGTAGCGCTCGTCGCGGCGCAACGGAAGCGATTCAAGGAGTTCGGCGATGCGATGTCGATAGTATGGAAGATTCTCGATACCCTGTCGGACCTCGACGCTCTTGCTCCATCGTGGCAACTCTCCCACCGGAATAGCGGGAATCGACTCACGCGCCGGACCCGCAACATGAAGGATGTCGACAAGTCGGGTAATCTCCAAAAAGCGAATGACCTCATCGGAGGCGTTAACGAGCGAAAGCAGGCCCTCTCGCCTCATGAGCTCTCTGGCACGTGTAAGCAAAAACGCCAAACCCGTCGAGTCGATAAAGCCCACGGCCTGGCAATTGATGACAACGCGACGCACGCCCCGGTCGATCAGATTATCCAACCGTGGACGCAGCACGGACACCGAGGCGATGTCGACATCACCCGGTGGCGTCAAAACCGCTATGTCATTCCACTCATTCATACGACCATGGTTCCCCAAAAGAGCTCGCTCGATGCATACATATCTGCAGCTGCGCAGATTTTGCCCGTCAAGTATCGCGGTCTACGATCGACCCCGTAAAAACTCAAGGGAAACCAGCGCAATGTCATCGTCCAGCGCCGACTCGGTAAAGCGGTCAAGCTCTCCCAAGACCTTACCGCAGATTCCCGATACACCCTCACCCGAGACAGAGAGCAGAAGGTCACGAAGGCGCTGCTCGCCAAAGAAAACACCCGAGCGATCACGTGCTTCGATTGTCCCGTCGGTATACATAAATAGCATGTCACCAGGAGCGAACGTAAACACGCCCGTCTCGTACACCATGCTCTCGAAGGCACCGATCACGCCCGATTGGCACCCAAGGAGCTCCACTTCTCCCCCTCGGGTTTCTCCGCCGCCAAGCGGCGTCGACGACGGCCTAATGACCATAGTGGGAGGATGTCCCGCAGAGCAATAGGTAGCGCGACCCGCTTTAAGATCGATCTTGGCGATAAACGCCGTCACAAACGTCTCGACCCTCGAAAAGCCCATGAGCATGCTATTGAGCGAGCGGGCCATGCGGGCAGGCCCCGCACCCTCCCAGGCATAGGCCGTCAGCGCCGTCTTGACGAGCGCTGACATCGACGCCGCCTCGATTCCTTTGCCAGACACATCACCCAGAATCATGACGGCGCAATCGTCGGGAAGACGGACAAGCGTATAAAAGTCGCCGCCGACCAACGCTGAATTCGTTGCAGAAAGGTATACCGAATCGGTCGCGATGCCCGGAACGTCACCAAGCGAATTTCTCATGCCAATCTGGAGGGTCTGAGCGATATGGCGCTCCTCGCGCTTTTGAGATTCGCCCTCGTAGATCAGTTCAAAGTCAT
>CABQKL010000124.1 GCA_902464645.1 uncultured Collinsella sp. | reverse complement strand
GAGTGCGATTCGATGCTCGCGCAGGGCGGCATCTGCGTGCTGCCCGAAGGCTCGGACTACGATGCCTTCTTTGAGGACACCATGCACGCCGGCCACTACGAGAACCGCCGCGAGAGCGTCGACATCATGATTCGCTCGAGCCGCTCGGTCATCAACGACCTGCTAGCGATGGGCGTTGATTTTGAGCGCAAGGCCGACGGCAGCCTCAACTTTACCCGCGAGGGCGCGCACAGTCGTCCGCGCATTGCCTTCCATGCCGATATTACGGGCAAGGAGATTACGACCAAGTTGCTCCAGGCTGTCCGCAAGCTGGACAACGTGCAGATTCTCGAACACGTTGCCATGACCGACATCCTGACCGCCGAGCGCGATGGCGCCACGGTGTGCACCGGCGTTGTCGCCGTCATGACCGACATCCTGACCGCCGAGCGCGATGGCGCCACGGTGTGCACCGGCGTCGTCGCCGTAGCCGTGGACGAGGACAACTCGGTTCGCCCCGCCGACGAGCTGGCAAATGCCGCTGAGGGCGTGCATGCCGGCGAGCCTTTTAAGATCCATGCCCGCCACACGCTGTGGGCGACGGGCGGCATCGGCGGCGTATACGACCATTCGACCAACTACCCGCAGCTCACGGGCGATGCCTGCTACATCGCTCAGGAGCATGGCATTAAGATGGAGCACCTGGACTACGTGCAGATTCACCCCACGGGTCTGTTCTCGCCGCAGCCGGGCCGCACCTTCCTGATCAGCGAGAGCTGCCGCGGTGAGGGCGCGATTCTGCTCAACGCCGCCGGCGAGCGCTTTACCGACGAGCTGCAGCCGCGCGACGTGGTCGCCGCCGCTATTCGCGAGCAGATGAAGCAGGACGGCACCGAGCACGAGTGGCTGAGCTTTGCCCCCGTCGAGCGCGACGTGGTGACCGGGCACTTCGCCAACATCCGCGCGCGCTGCCTGGAGGACGGTCGCGATATCTTGGACGAGCCCATCCCCGTTACGCCCACGCAGCACTACTTTATGGGCGGCGTGTGGGTCGACAAGGACGGCCGCACCTCGATGCCCGAGCTCTACGCCGCGGGCGAGACGGCTTGCAACGGCGTTCACGGCAAGAACCGCCTTGCATCAAACAGCCTGCTCGAGTCTCTGGTCTGGGGTCGCCGCGCCGCGTGGTACATGCGTACCGGCGAGTCACTGGCCGTGGAGCAGGCGGGCGATCCCGCGCTTGATGGCCGTCATCGTGCCCTGAGCGCCGACACCCTGGCAATCGATGATTTGGCCCGTGCTGCCGGCACGCAGGCCGTGGAGGAGTAGACCATGAATCCCATTACCATGAAGCTCGTCGTCGATGATCTGATTCTGCAGGCCCTGCGCGAGGACATTACCTTTGAGGACGTGAGCACGGAGAGCGTGTGCCCTACGGCGCGTCCCGCCACGGTGGAGCTCATCGCCAAAGCCGATGGCATCATCGCCGGTCTGGATGTGTTCGCTCGCACCTTTGAGCTGCTGGATTCGCAGAGCTCGGTGCTGTTTGATGTTGCCGATGGTGACGAGGTGCACGCCGGTGACCACGTGGGCCAGGTGCGCGGCGATGCGCGCGTGTTGCTTTCGGGCGAGCGCGTGGCGCTCAACTACCTGCAGCGCATGAGCGGCATCGCTACCTATACACACCAGATGGCCGCGGTGCTCGAGGGCACCAAGACCGTGCTCGTCGACACACGCAAGACTACGCCGGGCATGCGCGTCTTCGAGAAGGCCGCGGTCGAGATCGGCGGCGGCAGCAACCACCGTTACAACCTGTCGACGGCCGTCATGCTCAAGGACAACCACATCGATGCCGCCGGTGGCGTGACGAGTGCAATCGAGATGGCGCGCGCCCATGCATCGTTTACCACGACGGTCGAGATCGAGTGCGAGAACCTGGACATGGTGCGTGAGGCCGTGGAGGCCGGCGCCGATATCATCATGTTCGACAACATGACCCACGACGACATGGCTGCCGCGATTGAGCTTATCGCCGGCCGCGCCAAGACCGAGTGCTCGGGCAACGTGGACGCCAGCAATATCCGCGCGCTCGCCGACCTGGGCGTTGACTTTATTAGCTCGGGGGCGCTGACGCACTCTGCGCCGATTCTCGATCTCTCGCTCAAACACCTGCGTCTGTTGGACGGTAAATAATGGACGCCCGCGAGCGTCGCCGTGCCATCATGGGCGTGCTCGAGGAAGCCAAGGAGCCCGTTTCGGGCAGCGCACTTGCCCGTGAGGTTGGCGTGAGCCGCCAGATTGTCGTTCAGGATATTGCCCTGTTACGTGCCGATGGGCACGATATCGTGGCGACCAACCGTGGTTATGTGCTGCAGGAGGCCCCCAGCAGCCCGGCTGTGCCCACGCGTCTGGTCAAGGTGCGCCACGGCGTGGAGCAGGCGGGCGATGAGCTCACGAGTATCGTCGACGCCGGCGGCGCCGTGCTCAACGTGATCGTCAATCACCGCGTGTACGGTAAGATCACAGCCGACCTGGACATTCGCAATCGTCGCGATGTTGAGCGCTACCTGCACGATATCGAGAGCGGCAAGAGTTTCCCGTTACTAACGGTGACGAGCGGCTATCACTTCCATCGCATTGCGGCGGAGGATGAGCAAACCCTCGACGAGATCGAGGCCATACTCAAGGAGAAGGGCTATCTGGCAGACCTGATGCCCTACGAAGACGACCTGTCCTAGTAACGACGAATGCAAAAGGAGGCCTCCGCGGCGATGCGGAGGCCTCCTTTTTTGTGCACGGTGTACTTTTGAGTGTGCAAGTGGGGGAGTTGTTACTCCTCGACGATCTCGGTGATCGCGCCAGCGGGGCAAGCGTCCTGGCAAGCGCCACAGGCGACGCAGGAGTCCTCGTCAGCGACGGTGGCGACGTCCTGGAGCTCCAGAACGCCAGCGGGGCAGGTGTCGACGCAAACGCCACAGGCGATGCACTCGTCAGCATCAATTACGGGATGAGCCATGGTAGTTTCCTCTCTGTTGACCGACGCTACAGACGATGCGCGCCGGTTTGATTCGGGCAAAAAGATACCACGGGAGCGACTGCTTGCAATACCCTCTGGCCGGCATCTTCATACCGTTCGCCGAGTATGCCAAGGTTTACTAAAAAACGTGCAGGTGGGGCTGTTGAGCTGCGCAAATGTTAGCTAAAGGTGACTTGAAATATTGAGCGATTGAGCGAGCTATTGGAAAGCGCAACCCAGAATTGGCATCCAAAACGGGTCGCGCTTTCCTCGCGGTCGCCCAAGACCACTCCGTGCGGCTCCGGACCCAAACCTCAGCCATCTCTACATAGATCTCGATAGATTTGCCGAGAACTCAATCAGCGCATCTACCTGCGCATTTAAGAACCTAAACTCTCAGCAATAAGAAATCTTATATGAATTGACTTAGATTTTGTATATTCCGGCCCATAAGGGGATACACTACATCCTGAAAGACAAGCCGAAGCGCCGCGTGACAGACCGTCGAGGCGGCGCGAACGCACAAGAGAGAGGGAATTTCTAATGAGTAAGATTCTTGGTATCGACCTTGGTACTACCAACTCCGCCATGGCCGTCCTTGAGGGCGGTTCTCCGACCATCATCGTAAACGCTGAAGGCGACCGCACCACCCCGTCCGTCGTGGGCTTCCGTGCCGACGGTGACCGCGTTGTGGGTAAGGCCGCTAAGAACCAGGCGGTCACCAACCCCAAGAACACCGTGTTCTCTATCAAGCGCTTCATGGGCCGCAAGTACTCCGAGTGCACCTCCGAGATCAAGACCGTGCCGTATGAGGTCAAGGAGGGCCAGGGTGGCCGTGCCGTCGTCGACATCGAGGGCAAGGATTACACCGCCGAGCAGGTGAGCGCCATGACGCTCGCAAAGATGAAGGCCGACGCCGAGAAGTATCTGGGCGAGACCGTCACCGACGCCGTCATCACCGTCCCGGCCTACTTCAACGACGCCCAGCGTCAGGCCACCAAGGACGCCGGTAAGATCGCCGGCCTCAACGTCAAGCGTATCGTCAACGAGCCGACCGCTGCTGCTTTGGCCTATGGCCTGGACAAGCAGGGCACCGACCAGCGCATCCTGGTCTTCGACCTGGGCGGCGGCACCTTCGATGTCTCCATCCTCGACCTCGCCGACGGCGTGTTTGAGGTTCTGTCCACCTCGGGCGACAACCACCTGGGCGGCGACGACTGGGATCAGCGCGTCATCGACTGGATGGCCGATAAGTTCCAGCAGGAGAACGGCGTCGATCTGCGTCAGGACCCCATGGCTCTGCAGCGTCTGAAGGAGGCCGCCGAGAACGCCAAGAAGGAGCTCTCCGCCGCCCAGCAGACCACCATCAACCTGCCGTTCATCACCATGAACCAGTCCGGTCCGCTGCACCTCAACTACACGCTGACCCGCGCCGAGTTCGAGAAGATCACCCGCGACCTGCTCGAGCGCTGCAAGCAGCCTGTCACCAACGCCCTGCGCGACGCCAAGCTTAAGCTCTCCGATCTGACCGAGGTCATCCTCGTCGGCGGCTCCACCCGTATGCCCGCTGTCCAGGAGCTCGTCAAGACCATGACCGGCAAGCAGCCCAACATGTCCGTGAACCCCGACGAGGTCGTTGCCGACGGCGCTGCCGTCCAGGGCGGCGTGCTTACCGGCGACGTCGAGGGCATCCTGCTGCTCGACGTTACCCCGCTGTCGCTGGGCGTCGAGACCATGGGCGGCATCATGACCAAGATGATCGACCGCAACACTACGATCCCGACCTCCAAGACCGAGGTCTACTCCACCGCTGCCGACAACCAGACCAGCGTCGAGATCAACGTGCTCCAGGGCGAGCGCGAGCTTGCCCGCGACAACAAGTCGCTCGGTAAGTTCCAGCTGACCGGTATCCCGGCTGCCCGCCGCGGCGTGCCGCAGATCGAGGTCACCTTCGACATCGACGCCAACGGCATCGT
>CABQKL010000123.1 GCA_902464645.1 uncultured Collinsella sp. | reverse complement strand
GAGGACGTCAAGAACTCCGCCTACACCATCATCGAGAAGAAGCACGCCACCTACTACGGCGTCGCCATGGCCGTTAAGCGCATCTGCACTGCCGTCATGCGCGATGAGCAGACCGTTCTGCCCGTTTCCTCGCTCATGGTGGGCGAGTATGGCCTGTCCGATCTTGCCATCTCCATGCCGACGGTCGTTGGCCGCGACGGCGTTGTCTGCCGCGTCCCCGTGCCGCTGAACGATGGCGAGCAGCATGAGCTCACCGCCTCTGCAAAGGCCCTCAAGGACATCATCGACAGCGTCGACTTCTCCTGCTAAATCAAGCTTGCTAGAGCAAAAAGTTACAATGAAGGCGTCCGGGTCCACACGGCCCGGGCGCCTTTTTGGTGCAAGGTAACCTGACCCCAATGCACCATAGTTGATGGGAGGGCCATGTCGGATTCGCCTAATTTTTTGACCTATGCCCAGACGGCGTTTGATCCGTTTGAGGAGAGGCCGTTCTGCGCGGTGGATAGCCTCGTCTTTGCGTGGTTGTCCTATTTGCGTTTGCCGGGTGATATGGCGGAGCTGACGAACTGGCAGGGCCTAGACGTACGCGAGCTGCTGCGTGCCGAGTGCTACCGGGACATGATTGACGACTTGTGGGATCCAGAGGGGAGCAGGGCCTTGTTGGAGGCCGTGGCAGCAAGCCCTCGCTACCGTGGCGTGCACGTTTGCGGCTATCGTGCCGTGAGCGATGTGGTGGCGACAGAGCAGTTTGCAGCCATGGCGTTCCGGTTTCCGGCGGGGTTTAGCTATCTTTCCTTCCGGGGGACCGACAGCACGATTGTGGGCTGGAAAGAGGACTTTAACATGGCGTTCCGGTATCCTGTGCCGGCCCAGGAATCCGCGGCGCGTTATGTGGACGAGGCGGCGGATGCGATTGACGGGCCGCTTTTGTGCGGAGGTCATTCCAAGGGTGGAAACCTTGCGGTGTACGGTGCGGCGATGTGCTCCGATGTCGCCCGTGCGCGAATCGAACGGGCGTATTCCCATGATGGTCCGGGTTTCGTCGAGGAGTTTCTGAACGGCAACGCCTTTGCCGATCTTTCCGGTCGAATCGACAAGACGCTACCTCGGTCGTCGATCTTTGGCATGATGTTCGAGACGCAGGAGGACTATGCCATCGTTGAGAGCACCGAGTTCAGTCTGCTGCAGCACAATCCCTTTAGCTGGGTGGTTGATGGTCGCGACTTCGTGTACTGTGAGCGCCTGTCCGCCGGTGCTCGATACGTTGATGGCTCCATTCGCGAGATGCTGCTTGCAGTTTCGCCTAGCGAGCGCGAGCGTTTTGTAGATGCGTTGTTCTCCGTGTTTGAGGCTACGGGTGCTGAGCGGTTTGCGGATATCGCTGGGAATCTGCGCGAGAGCCTGCCCGTGATGCTCCAGGCTGCGCAAGGGTTTGACAAGGATACGCGACGCTTTGTCTCGCAGACCATCGTGGCAATTCTTAAGTGTGCGCTGCTGCCCAAACGACCCCAGATCGACATGCCCGCCGCCGGCAAGAGTTTGGCAGAACAGCTCGAGGCTTGGCAGTCCGAGCTCCTGCGCTAGCCATTGGTGCAAAGCAACCTGTCCCCGATGCACCAATCTTCGATGCGCCTGGGGCGGGCTCGACCGCTATACTGGTTCGTGCCGAAATCGATCTAGAACGGAATGCCGTATATGAAAATCAATCACGCGATTCTGCATATCCTGGACTTTGACTCTGCCGTCAACGTTATGAGCCAGCGCGAGCTCGATACCGAAAGCCGTGCCGTGCGCAATTTCGTAACCACGCATCTGCGCCGTGCACGCACCTCGGCCGACAATAAACGCGCCACGTTTGCCGAGAACTCTGCGTTTGGCGGCGAGCTCAAGGGCTATTTCTTTGGCGAGCGCGAGTTCGTGGACCTGTCGCAGCAGATTGCGGAGTTTATCTCTTCCGAGCTCACCAAAGCCGAGAAAGCCGAGTCCACCGACGTGCTCGTGGCCGATTTTGACGACGATGAGGATGCCCGCTGGTTTGCCGTGATGCTGCTGGGCTCCAAGCAGGCTTTTATGCACGAAGTGGGCCGCGAGGAGGGGGAGGTGCGCAACGACATCGCGCGCCACTACGCCATTCTGCCGAACCCCTCGCAAAAGGTGCCGAGCTATGCCATCGTGCGCGCAAGCACCATGGAGATCGGCTACGTGGACAAGAAGCGCAAGATTGCCGGCGAGGATCGCATGCTCATTCCCGACGGCCTGCTGCAATGCGACACGGGCGTTTCGGGTAAGGAGGTCATCGACACGGTGACGCGCGTGGTCGAGGAGGTCGCTGAAGAGCACGGCGCCAACACGGCCGTAGCGCTCGCCAAGGTCAAAGCCGCCGTTGCCGAGAAGGTTGAAGACGACGAGGAGCTGCCGCCTTGGGATATCGTCGATGAGGTCTTTGAGGACGAGCCGGTTATCAAGGAGAGCGTGCGTGCGGCGCTGACCGAGGAGAAGGTGCCCGAGCGCGTGCCCGTGGAGCGCAAGCAGGTCGAACGCGCGGCCGTGCGCAATCACAAGATTCGTACCGACACGGGCATCGAGATCAGCTTCCCGGCCGAGATGGGTTCGAACTCCGAGTATATCGAGTTCGTCAACGAGCCCAACGGCCTCATCTCCATCGAGCTCAAAAACATCGGGTCAATTGAGAATCGATAAACTGCGCTTGGGCGCTGCTGAAAAACAAAGGCCGAAGCCTCGGATGAGGGCTTCGGCCTTTTTACTTGGGGCTTAATTACGCCACTGGTTGAACATACGTCAGCGAAAACGCCCCAGAGCGAGCAAGGTGACGTGAAAGAGGAGGGCATTGACCTTTTGGTCATGCCCGACGATTGAACGTCAGATTGCCGCTCTGGGCCGTTTGCAGCGTCGACTAGTTGCGCGGTTTGGTAAAACTGCGCAGCCCTAGAGTTGACGTAAGCCCTCTTCCAGGCCGGTCTTGCTGTCGGTCTTCTCGTCGCGCATCTTGATGACGCGGGCGGGGACACCGGCCACGACGGCGCCGGCGGGGACGTCGTCGACGCATACGGCGCCGGCGGCAACGACAGCACCCTTGCCCACGCGCACGCCCTCCAGGACCACGGCATTGGCGCCGATCATAACGTCGTCCTCGATGATGACGGGCGTGGCACTGGCGGGCTCCACGACGCCTGCCAGCACGGTGCCGGCGCCGATGTGGCAGTTCTTGCCCACGGTGGCGCGGCCGCCCAGCACAGCGCCCATGTCGATCATGGAGCCTTCGCCAATGACGGAGCCGATGTTGATGATGGCGCCCATCATGATGACGGCGCGATCGCCAATCTCGACACGGTCGCGGATGATCGCGCCCGGCTCGATGCGGGCGTTGATACCCTTGAGGTCGAGCATGGGCACGGCGGAGTTGCGGCAGTCGTTCTCTACGTCGTAGTAGTCGATGGAGTCGGCGTTGGCGTCGAGGATTGCCTTGAGCTCATCCCAGTCACCAAAGACGGTCTTGCCACGACGACCGCCGTAGACGTGCGCATTGCCCCACTGGACCTTCATGCCCGGCTTTTCGCGCACGTACAGTTTGACGGGCGTTTTCTTGGGCGCGGTTGCGATGTAGTTGATAATCTCCTGTGCATCCATCTCGGCTGCATTACTCATTTGCTGTCTCTCCTTTGAGTGGATCCGGTTGATACCTGGTTAGGCAAACATGACCTGGTCGAACGTATAGAAGCCAGGCTCGCGGGTGACGAGCTTCTGCGCGGCTGCCAGGGCGCCGTTGACGAAGATCTGACGGCTCGTGGCGCGGTGCGCGAGCGTGACCTCCTCGTCCTGGCCGAAAAAGCTTACCTCGTGCACGCCGGCGACGGTGCCGCCGCGCAGCGAGTGCATGCCGATCTCCTTGGGGTCGCGCGCGCCGCACATGCCCTCGCGGCCATAGACGGGGTGGTAGCCTGCCTCGGGCTCGGCTTCGACGACGGCGTCGAGCAACAACTTGGCAGTGCCGCTGGGGGCGTCGACCTTTTGATTATGGTGCGTCTCGACGATTTCGCAGTCAAAGCCGGGCAGCTCGCGCGTGGCCTGGGCAACCAGATGGCGCAGGGCGGCGATACCGATAGAGTAGTTGCCCGAGTGCATAACACGGGCGTTCTGACCCAGCTCGCGCAGGCGATCCACCTGCTCGGGCGTATAGCCCGTGGTGCCGGAAACGAGTGCGGCACCCGTGCGCTCGACATAGGCGACAACGGCATCGAAGGTCACGACGTTCGAGAAGTCGATGATTACATCGGCGGCCGGTGCGCTCTCGAGCTCGGACAAGTCGAAGCCGATCTGGGCGACGATGTCAAAAACGGGCTCTCCAGCGGTGTTGACAATGCCCTCGGCGGTGGTGCGGATGAGCGAGCCCATACGGCCCGTTCCCATAATGACGGTCTTAATCAAGCAGACCAGCTCCTTTCAGAGCATCGGTAAGTGCGGAGCGCGTGTCGTCTGCCATGGGGCGCAGCGGCATGCGGTAGTTTGCCTCGATCATACCCATCTGGGCGAGTGCTTCCTTGACGGGGATGGGGTTGACCTCGCTAAAGAGGGCATTGATGAGCGGCTGGCCGGCAATCTGGATATCGCGGGCGCGCTCCACGTCGCCGTCCAGATAGGCGCGGCACATGTCGTGCACGAGCTGCGGCTGAACGTCGGCCCACACGCTGATGGTGCCCGAAGCGCCCAGGCTCATGAGCGGCACGGTGAGGGCGTCCTCGCCCGAGTACATGCGGAAGTCGTCGGACAGCAGGTGGGCGATCTTGGCCGCGTAGGCGACGTTGCCCGAGGCTTCCTTAATACCCATGATGTTGGGATGTGCGGCCAGGCGCTCTACGTTGCGCTCGCTGATGCCGCAGCCGCAACGGCCGGGGATGTTGTACAGGATGCAGGGGATGTCCACGGCATCGGCGACGGTCTTAAAGTGCTGGTAGATGCCCTCTTCGTTGGACTTGTTGTAGTAGGGGGTAATGAGCAGCAGGCCGTCGGCGCCCAGGCCCTG
>CABQKL010000122.1 GCA_902464645.1 uncultured Collinsella sp. | reverse complement strand
CCGTAGCAGTGTAGCACACCACCAAACTAAAGCGACAAGACTCTCTGCCAGCGGCACGTTTTCTAGGACGAACGCCGTTTTGAAACCGAATGCGCACGCAAGCTCCACGAATATCTGAGACAATGGGCGCCCAAACAGGACCGTGCCCACGCATCTATCCGAGTTGCAAAGGCATGTGCCCCTCACGCCCCCTCACCACGCCATGCGCAAGAAAGGATTCCCACCATGCGCTTTTTGCTCAACTGGCTTTTGACCTCAATCGCCATCGCGATTGCAACGTTTCTCGTCCCCGGCATTCAGCCCTTCGGCATGGCCGACGCCTGGGTCTGCTTTGCCTTCGTGGGACTGTTCCTCAACATCGTCGACTCGCTCGTCAAGCCGTTCCTGACGGTCATCTCGCTGCCGCTCACTATTATCACGCTTGGTATTTTTCAGCTCGTAGTCAACAGCTTTATGCTCGAGCTGGCCAGCTACCTGTCGGTCAATCTGTTGGGCGCGGGTATCTCCATTGCCGGCTTTGGATCAGCCTTTATGGGCAGCATCCTGGTATCCATCATGCGCAGCATTCTCGACAGCATCGCCAGGAACTAAAGCGACCGGATACGGACCGCCACAACACACCTAAAGAAGGCCGTCCATCGCAACGATGGGCGGCCTTGTCATTTGTCAAGCCTCAGAGGGCAAGAAAATCTACCATTTCTGCCCCGTCCCCAAATGGTAGGTGGGGCTAGATGACGTAGTCGTAGCCCTCGCTGGGGGCGACGAGCGCATCGAGCGTCACGCCGTCGAGGTAGTCGTTGATGAGCTTGTCCAGGTTCTTCCACACGTCGAGCGTGGGGCACTCATCCGAACGCGAACAGCCCTTGCAGTCGCCGTCCAGGCATGCGACCGGCGCCAGGCTGCCCTCGGTCAGGCGCAAGATCTCGCCCACCGTGTACTGCTCGGGCGGGCGCGTGAGCACGTAGCCGCCGCCTTTGCCGCGCATGCCCGAGAGCATATTGGCGCGGACGAGCGTAGCCAAAATGTTCTCCAGATATTTCTCCGAAATCCCCTGACGCGCGGCGATCTCTTTGAGGGGAATGCGGCCTGCCGCCTGGTGCTCGGCCAGGTCGACCATAACGCGCAGGGCGTATCTGCCCTTTGTGGAAACCAACATATATATAGCTGCCTTTCGGTCTTTTAATTCGTAGAAATTCTAGCCGAAAAATTGGTTTTGAAAATACCTATTCCCGTCAAGCTGGTTAATCGACTCGTAATAATCTTCTATTTCCTATTGCGTTACTAGGCTTTACTGTCTACTATGCTTGCCAACAGCAAAACGAACAACCTATAAGGTTTGTGGGTTTCGCTGTTACACACACCGTAAAACCACACGGTATCCAGTCATTTGAACACTTTGGAGGTTCACCATGAGCAAGGTTTACACATCCATCGATCAGCTTATCGGCCACACTCCGCTTCTGGAGCTCACTCACTTTGAGGCCGATGAAGACCTCAAGGCCCGCGTGCTCGTCAAGCTGGAATACTTCAACCCCGCCGGGTCCGTCAAAGACCGCGTCGCCAAGAACATGATCGACGAGGCCGAGAAGGCCGGCAAGCTCGTGCGCGGCGGCGACTACACCATCATCGAGCCCACGAGTGGCAACACCGGCGTCGGCATCGCCTCGGTGGCGGCGGCTCGCGGCTACAAGGTGATCATCACCATGCCCGAGACCATGTCCGTCGAGCGCCGCAAACTTATGCAGGCATACGGCGCACAGCTCGTGCTCACCGACGGCTCCAAGGGCATGAAGGGCGCCATCGCCAAGGCCGAGGAACTGCAGAAGGAGACACCCAACAGCATTATCGCCGGCCAGTTTGTAAACCCCGCCAACCCCGCCATCCACAAGGCCACGACCGGCCCCGAGATCTGGGATGACACCGACGGCAAGGTCGACATCTTCGTCGCCGGCGTTGGCACCGGCGGCACCGTGACCGGCGTGGGCGAGTTCCTCAAGGAGCAGAACCCCGAGATTAAGGTCGTCGCCGTTGAGCCCGCCACCTCCCCGGTGCTCTCTAAGGGCCAGGCCGGCCCGCACAAGATCCAGGGCATCGGCGCAGGCTTTGTGCCCGACGTCCTCGACACCCAGATCTATGACGAAATCATCCCCGTCGAGAACGACGACGCCTTTGCGACCGGCCGCGCCGTGGGCCACAAGGAGGGCGTGCTCGTGGGCATTTCGTCCGGCGCCGCCGTGTGGGCCGCACTGCAGCTGGCCAAGCGCCCCGAGAACGAGGGCAAGACCATCGTGGCCCTGCTCGCCGATACCGGTGAGCGCTACCTGTCCACGGCACTCTTCCAGGACTAGGGCCTGTCGCCCATAGGTTGAGCCCAGGACGAACCGGTCTCCTCTCTCCCGGCAGTCTGAGCCCATCCCATCAGGGCGCCCCACGAGTCGTCCGAACTTGCTACAATGTCTGCGGCGCGGAACCAGCCTCCCGCGCCGCTTTTCTTTTTTGGCCACATGCCACCAAGGAGAACCTCCCCATGCACAACAAGCGCGTGCTCGTCGCCATGAGCGGCGGCGTCGATTCCAGCGTGACCGCGTACCTGCTCAAGCGCCAGGGCTACGAATGCGTCGGTGCTACCATGCGCCTCACCTGCCCCGTGCCCGACCCCGCCACGGGCATGAGCAAAGTCGACCGCGACATCGCCGATGCAAAGGCCGTCGCCGAGCGCCTGGGGATACCCCACCACGTGCTCGACCTGCAGCAAACCTTCGACCGCAACGTTATCGAGCGCTTCGTGACTGCCTATCAGGAGGGACTGACGCCCAACCCGTGCATCATCTGCAACCGCCATATTAAGTTTGGCGCGCTGCTCGATGCGGCACTCGATATGGGCTGCGACTACATCGCCACGGGCCACTATGCAAAGACGAGCCAGGCGCCCGACGGCACCTGGCGGTTGCATCGCGGCGAGGACCCCAAAAAGGACCAGAGTTACTTTTTGTATTCGCTCACACAAGAGCGCCTGGCACGCACGATCTTTCCGCTGGCAGGCTTGGACAAAGAGCGCGACGTGCGCCGGATTGCCGCCGAGCAGGGCTTTGCCAACGCCAAGAAGGCCGAAAGCGAGGATATCTGCTTTATCGCGGACGGCGACTACGCGGGCTATATCGAGCGCCGCTGCGGGCATCCCGCCGAGCCGGGCGATATTGTATGGCGTGACGGCAGCGTGGTCGGACGTCACAACGGCGCGTTGCGCTATACCATCGGCCAGCGCAAGGGCCTGGGCGTCGCGATGGCGCATCCCGTGTACGTAACGGGCGTCGATGCCGCCAACAACATTGTGCATCTGGGCGAGGCCGACGACCTGACGGCCACAACGCTCACGGCCAACGACTGGATCTGGAGCGCGCCAGCAGAGCGCATGGAGGCCGAGCTCAATGCCGGCGGCATTCGCGTGGGCGCCAAGTACCGCTACCGCCAGAAAGACCAGGCAGCGACCCTTACGCGTGACGAAGACGGACAAATACTGCTGACCTTTGACGAGCCGCAACGAGCCATCGCCCCCGGCCAGGCCGTTGTAGTCTATCGCGGCGACATCGTCCTGGGCGGCGGTACCGTTACGGCAGCCATCAAATAGCAGCACCTCGCCCCATCCCCTCCATAACTTGCGGTGAAATAGGGACTGTTTAAGCGTTTAAAACCGCCAAACAGTCCCTATTTCACCGCAACTTTGTTAAGTATTATGATGTTTGTGCTTGCTATATTTAACAATTAGAATACTTAATGAGGTGATGCGGCAGATGAGTACTTCCAACTATATAGCCATGGGTGACGCCGCGCGCCTGCTGGGCGTTACGAAGGCCCGCATATCGCAACTGGCTGCATCGGGAACGCTCGCGTGCGATATCGTCGGTGGGCGGAAAATGGTTGAGTACGATTCCGCGATTGGTTATCAAAAGGTTCGTAAGCGCGGGCGCCGTCCCGCAGCAGACGTAGGGCGCAAGTTCACGTTGATGTCAGCCGACCACGAGGTCGCGCATGTCTCGTTTGATCCAACGCGCGAGTTTTCATTTGAAATTGCCGACATACTCGATGCACGAAGGATGCCGTTTGGCACGTGCTCGAGTTCTTCTCCAACGGTGAATAAACGAGCACTCAACACGTGGTGGAGTCACCGGTCGGTGCCCGACGTCCGCCCCGGACTCATCTCGCGCTATCGCGAGCTTGGAGTTGACCATAGGATTGAAGTGCCCGTTCGTTGTCTGGGTTTTTCGCTTTCGGATTGCTATTGGCTAAGACCGGTCGACTGCGATGAGCTCGATTGGCAGCACCTCAATTACTTCGAGAACGATTTTGAACGATCTGCACCCGAGCATCGTTCAGGCTGGCTTGAGGGCATCGGACTCAAAAATCCTGACAATACGTCCGAAGGCGAACTCCCCAAATCTTGGATGATCCGCAATGGTGTCCGCATCCTAGTCAAAGGATGTGGAATGGACGATCAACGACCGTTTAACGAGGCGGTTGCAACAGCTCTACATCGGCGCCTGCTATCCAAAGGTGAGTTTGCCCCCTATACGGTCGAGCGCATGTTCGACGAGCCCGTATGCGTATGCGATGACTTTCTTGATGGTCGCGAGGGATACGTGCCGGCCGCTTATATCAGGGACGCACTCGGTGGCCAGCGAGGAAACTCAACATACGATCGATACTGTCGCTATCTTGGCAGACACGGAGCCGACGAAGCTACGGTAAGAAAATCCATGTCGCAGATGATTGTCTGCGATGCCCTCCTGGCCAACAGCGACCGCCACTGGCGAAACTTCGGCATCATCCGCAATGTCGACACGCTGAAAATGCGGCCTGCACCGCTGTTCGATAGTGGCAATTGCCTGTGGTACAACGTGCCAACCGCCGTGCTCGTTGCCGGGGAGTTTGGATTTGCAGCCAAACCGTTTGGTCCGAACCCTTCCACTCAGCTGGCATTTGCCGACTCGCTCGATTGGTTCGATGCGTCGCATCTCGATGGGTTCGTCGATGAGGCAGTCGAAATCCTCTCACAAAGCGCATGGGCAACAACAGGCAATCGCCTCAAGGCCATCCGCCGCGGTCTCGAGCGCCGCACGATAGAGGTAAGCGCCGCCGTTGAGGTACTACGTCACGTGCAGAGATAACGGCCTGTCTCCTAAGTTGCGGTGAAATAGGGACTGTTTAAGCGTTTAAAACCGCCAAACAGTCCCTATTT
>CABQKL010000121.1 GCA_902464645.1 uncultured Collinsella sp. | reverse complement strand
ACGATGACGCGGAACTCGTCGTCAAGGCCGGGGATCGCGAACTCGGCGGTGTCGATGATGTTGATGTCGGTGTCGCCGGTCACGCCGCGGGTCAGGAAGGCGCGGACGCGCTCGTCGAGCTTGCGGTTCTCGTCCTCGCCCATGAACAGGAACACGGGGACGCCGGGCTCCACGAGCTCGAGGGTGCCGTGGAAGAAGTCGGCCGAGGTGATGTAGCGGGTGCGCTTCCACTGCATCTCCTCGAGGATGCACATCGAGAACAGGATCGTCTCGCCCCACAGGGCGCCCGAGCCGATGAACATGGTGTAGGGGGCCAGGGCGTACTTCTTGGCGAGCTCCTCGGCACGCGGCTCGAAGCTCTTGCGGATGTCGACCAGATGGGTCCAAACATCCTTGGTCTGCTCAATAAACTTGTCGAACTGCGGGAAGCAGCCGCGGCGGTTGAGCAGGCGCAGGCCGAAGCAGTCGGCGAGGTAGTAGCCCTTCTCGCAGCCGCCCGAACCATGGTCAGAAGCCATGGCGACGCAGTTCTCGGCACCCACAGCCTGGCCGATGGGGCCCTCGGGCTTGGTCATGGCGTAGACGCGCACGCCCATGTCCTTCATCTTCTTGACGGCCTCGAGGACCTCGGGGGTGGTGCCGGACTCGGAGGCGGTGAGCACGACGGACTTCTCGGTCATGCGCTTGTGGCCCATGGCGTTCCACTCGGCGGCGTGGATCAGGTAGACCTCGAGGTCGCGGTCGCCGAACTTGTTCATGAGGTACTCGAGCTGCATGAGCTCGTCCCAGGTGCCGCCGACGCCCATCAGGAACACGGCGTCGTAGCCCTCGTCGGCGACCTTGTCGGCGAGCGCGGTCATCTTCTTGCCGGTCTCGTAGACGTTCTTGCCGTCCTCGACGTAGCCCTCCTGACTAAAGTGCATGATCTCGATCTTCTCGGTTTCCTTCATGGCTTTTCCTTTCTGTCCTGCACGCGACTCTATACATCGCGTTTCTTTTCGATACCAATTATCGACATACACCTAACGTGTTTTTAATACCACTTTTCAATCTGCTCCAATCCTCGGTGAACGGTCGAAATTCTCTGGTGAGTGGTATTAAATTAGAATTTGATGTATAGCTAACGCCCCTGGCGTCTCCCTTGTGTGACAAAGAACAGCGTTCCTACCAGCGCAATAATGGTCGATGCCCCAAACAGTACCGCCTGGACGCCCAAAACCTCCGCCAAAAACGGAGCCGCCAGCAGCGGCAGCACGCCGGCGCTCATCAGGCCAAAACGCACAAAGCCGGTAATGCGCCCCAGGTATTTGATGTCGGCGCGCTCCTGAATCAAGATCATCTGCAGCGGTTCCAGGAATCCCCAGGCCAGACCGTTAATCGCCTGGCCGATAATCGCGACCCCCAGCATATCGGTGCCCACGTACACCATGGACCCAATGCCCACGGCCATGAGCGCGCCAAGCAACAATCGCAGGTTGACATGGCGAGCAGAAAGCTTGGTCAGGATGAACGCGCCCACCGAGGAAGTGAGGCCCACGACCGAGGACAGCCAGCCCAGCCAGACGATATCCACGTTGAGCACATCGCGATAGAACAACGACTCCAGCGAATCGAACGCGCCAAACGCAAAGAAACCCAAAAAGCCCGAGATAAAGATGAGACGCAGGTCGTGGTCGCGAAACGTAAGTCGCGCACCCTCGGCCATGCCGCCCAGAATACCGCCCTTCGGCCTCTCCCCTTTTGCGGGAGCAACACGCTCGTGACAGCCCAAGGAGAGCACGGCCGCCACACCCATCATGCCCGCCATGAGCAGATAGACCGATTGCGTGGCAAAACAGCTCACGATGGCACCGCCGAGCAGCGGGCCGGCGGTATAGGCGATATTGCTGTAGAACACCATGAGGCCGTTCACGCGGGTACGGCCCTCGGTGGTCGACTCCAGGTATCCCGGAAACGCATGCGTGCAGGTGTTGATAAAGCCGCCCGCAAGTCCCAAGACGCACGCGGCAAACACAAGCCCGGGGACAGACAACGGCGCCAACCCCACGCCAAGCGATAGCACAGCCGTAATCACGCACGTCACAAATGACGTCCGGCGCGGTCCAAAGCGGTCGATGACCGAGCCCGACACCATATTGCCCACCGACGTCATAAGATTGCGCACGAGCGTAATGGCGGCAACCAAAAAGGCCGTGCCGGCCAGATCATACGTGGCCGCACCGATAAGCCCCAAAAAGTAGACCGCGTTGTTGGCGCACCACTGCAGGGACTCAATAAGAATCAGCTTGACCTCTGCCGGCGTCAGACGCATTGCTTCGCGATCCTTCGCGAACATACGAACTCCTTCTATACAAAAAGGGGATGGAGGGCATAGGCCTGCTCCATCCCCTTTCCAGGTTGCAACGAAAATCTATGCAGCCGGGCCCTTACGCCAGCACGCCGAAGAACGCGCCGATGATGCCCACGACCATGGTGGCCACGATCAGCACCATGGGGTTGATCTTCTTGGACAGCAGCCAGTAGTACAGCCAGAAGGCGATCATGCCGAGCATGCCGGGCATGATGCCGTCCAGGATGTCCTGGAGGGTCTGGGCGTCGTCGCCCGAGCCGATGGCCACCGGGATGCTGGCCCAGAACATGTCCTTGCACATGGCGCCCACGACCATGACGCCCACGATGCCCACGCAGGTCATGATCTTCTGCATGAGGCCGGTCCTCTGGGCCTCGTCCAGGAAGCCCACGCCCAGCTCGTAGCCCTTGACGGCGCCCCAGATGCGCAGCGCGAAGCCGGGGACGTTGTAGATGAGCAGGAAGGCGATGGGGCCGAAGGGGTTGCCGGCCTGGCACAGGCTGATGCCCACCGCGGCGGCGACCACGCGCAGCGTCGACAGGAAGATGGAGTCGCCGATGCCGGACAGCGGGCCCATGAGGGCGGCCTTGACGTCGTTGACGCTCTCGGGCTCGATCTCGCCGCGGGCGACCTTCTCCTCCATGGCCATCGCGATGCCGCCGACGAACGGGGCGAACTGGACGGTGATGTTGAAGAACGCGCAGTGGCGGTGCAGGGCCGCGGCGTAGTCGTCGGGGCGGCCGGCGTAGATCTTCTTCAGCATGTTGGCGACCATCAGGCAGAAGGCGATGTTCATCTGCTTGTAGTAGGTCCAGGAGAACTCCATGCCCAGGGCGCCGACGTTGACGGCGCTCTTGACGAGGTCGGAGCGCGTGATCTTGTTCTCGGGACTAGAAGTCATCGTCCTCATCCCCTTCCGCGGAGAGCTGGGGCTGGGCTCCGCCCAGGCCGAGCAGGTCGAACTTGTCGATGCCGATGATGATGGCGATCAGGGCGACGCCCAGGACGGGCACGTTGGCGTAGGAGCACAGCAGGAAGCCCAGGAAGTAGAAGGGCACGAGCTGCTTGGTGAGCACCAGGCGGCCGAGCATGGCGAAGCCCATGGCAGGCAGGATGTTGGCGGCAACGCCGCAACCGTCGATCACAAAGGTCGGGATGAAGTCGAGCAGGCCCTGGATGGCGTCGGAGCCCAGGTAGAATGCGCCGCCGCACAGCAGGAAGTACTCAAGGCAGCCAAAGAGGCCCATGCTCCAATGTGCCGCGTAGATACCCTTGAGGTTGCCCTTGGCAGCGCACTTGTCAGCAATGTCAACAATGATCGAGAATCCAGCATCCGTAATGTTGCCGATCGTCAGCGCAAGGACGGCGATGGGCATGGCGAGTGCGATGGCCGTCTCGGTACCCTGACCGAGCTGAATGGCAAACGCGCAGGCGAGCACGCCGCCGACGGTTTCGTTAGGCGGTACGTAGGCGCCGATGGAGATCGAGCCCATGAACAGCAACTCCAGGCTGGCGCCGACGGCAAGGCCGGTCTGCAGGTCCCCCAGCACCAGGCCCACGAGCGGGCACAGGACGATGGGGCGGAACGCGTAGAGGGTGCCGAGCTGGTAGTCGAGGCATCCAAACGCTCCGACTAAGCCGACGAGGATTGCTTGGACAAGCATAATTCCTCCCAATAAGGAATCTCGAACCGTCGTCACTCCCGTCGCGCGCGTTGTTGATATCAATTCCGGGAGTTCGATTACACGGCCCGAAGCGTACCTGGTGTGCTGCTAACACCCATGCCAGGCACAAATGATTTGATACCAATTATAGATATGCAGGTTCTTACTATTTAATACCACTCGCTCAGCGGGGTGTTTTTTACCGTAAACGGCAGACGTATCCCATCAGGCGCGCTCTTTGTTTCGATGGCGGACAAGCGCCACCAGAAAGCCATCGCCAAAGGCATCGGATGCCAAGTTGGCCACAATCACCAAAACGATAATCGCCGCGCCCAAAAACTCGTTCCAGCGAAAGACCTCGCCAAAGAGGAGCGCCGACCAGCAGGGAGCGAGCACGACCTCGCTCATGCAGACCAAGTTGGCCGCAAACGCGTTAGTGCGCGCAATCCCCTTGGCATACAGCACGCTCGCAAGGCCACTGCAAAAAAGGCCGTGCACCAGCATGAGCCCCCACTCAAATGGTCTCACGGAGTCTAGGGCGCCGGCAAAATAGACGATCGGCAGCATTGAGATACCGCAGGAGATGAGCGAGGACACCATGGGCGACGCATCGGGGCGAGAGTTCAAAAAGAAACACAGCCCAAAGGTGGCGCCCGAAATGACGGCAAGCAGGTTGCCGAGCATGCCCTCGGCACTCAAATCGCCTAAAAAGAAAAGTCCCATACCCGTAAAAGCAACCACCACGGAGGCAATCTTCGCAGGCGAGGGCAACGTGCGAGTTGCGAGCGATTGATACACGATAACGAAAATCATCGAGGTGTACTGCAGGACGATCGCGTTGCCGACCGTCGTGAGCTGGTTGGCAAAGTTAAACGTGGTGCCCGTCACGAAGTTGCAGACGGCCACAAGGACAATAAGACGGCTGACGCGGAGGACGGGCCTGCCAACGAGCAGGATAAAGAGCGCCATAAATATTGCCGTAACGGCACCGATCAAAAGAGCTGACTGCGAATTGGCGCGAACGAGGATGCCGATAAAACTCCACAAGAGCGCCGTGCCAAATAGATACATCGCCCCGCTCACGCCATTATCGGGTGGATTGTCAGATCGAATCACGAAGCACCTCCAGCTAGCTTTCGGTAATAAAAAACGGCGACCGCAATGGGTCGCCGTTTCCCTTGGGGGCAGAATAGAACGCAGGAACCTACGCCAGCACGCCGAAGAACGCGCCGATGATGCCCACGACCATGGTGGCCACGA
>CABQKL010000120.1 GCA_902464645.1 uncultured Collinsella sp. | reverse complement strand
ACAGCTACGACAAGCTGGAGCGCCTGTGCCTCAAATATATGAATGAGGACGACTTCTCCAAGGTGGAACAAGCATACTGCTTTGCCGCCGAGAAGCACTGCAACCAAAAGCGCCGCTCGGGTGAGATGTACATTAACCATCCTGTCGAGGTGGCTATCATTCTGGCAGACCTCAAGATGGACTGCGACGTGGTGTGTGCTGCGTTGCTGCACGATACCGTCGAGGACACCGAGACCTCGCTCGCCGATGTTTCGGGTCTGTTTGGCGAAACCGTGGCTGAGCTCGTCGACGGCGTGACCAAGCTCACCAACATCGAAGTCGACAGCATGGACGAGAAGCAGGCCCTCACGCTGCGCAAGATGTTCCTCGCCATGTCCAAGGACATTCGCGTCATCATCGTCAAACTCGCCGACCGCCTGCATAACATGCGTACGTTGGCGGCCCTTCGCGAGGACCGCCGTCTGTTTAAGGCGCGCGAGACCATGGACGTGTACGCACCCTTGGCCGACCGCTTGGGCATGAGCTCTATCAAGTGGGAACTCGAGGACCTGTCCTTCTTTTACCTGGAGCCCGACGCCTACCAGCGCATCGCGCGCATGGTGGCAGAGTCGCGTGAGGTTCGCGAGCGCTATCTGACCGAGACTATCAAGACGCTCACCGATGAACTCAACCGCATTGGTCTGGAGGGCTTCCAGATCAACGGCCGCTCCAAGCACTATTGGTCCATCTACCAAAAGATGAAGCGCAAGGGCAAGGAATTCTCCGAGATCTACGACCTGGTGGCACTGCGCGTCATCACCCATTCGGTGCGCGATTGCTACTCCACACTCGGTGCGGTACATACGCTGTGGCACCCCATGCCCGGTCGCTTTAAAGACTATATCGCCATGCCCAAGGTCAATAACTACCAGTCGCTCCATACGACGGTAATCGGCCCCACGGCCCGCCCGCTCGAGATTCAGATTCGAACCTACGAGATGCACGAGCAGGCCGAGTACGGCATTGCCGCCCACTGGCTCTATAAGAAGTCGGGTGGATCGTCTGCGTCTAAGACCAATGATGCCCAGCGTCTGGACGACCAGATTAACTGGCTCAAACATTCGCTCGATTGGGCTGCGTCTGATGAGATCACCGACGCCAAGGAATACCTGCATTCGCTGAAGGTCGACCTCTTCGATCAAGAGATCTTCGTCTTTACGCCCAAGGGCGAGGTCATGGCGCTTCGTGCCGGCTCCACGCCGCTCGACTTTGCCTACGCCGTTCACACCGAGGTGGGAAACCACTGCGTCGGCGCTAAGATCAACGGTGTGGTGGCCCCGCTCACGCACGAGATCAAGACGGGCGATCGCGTTGAAATCCTGACCAACAAGAGTTCCAAGCCGTCGCGTGATTGGCTCAAGATCGTTAAGACGCCTTCCGCCAAGTCAAAGATCCGCCGTTACTTCGCTGCCGCGACCAAAGACGATGACGCTGCTGCCGGCCGCGATATACTGGCCAAGGACCTGCGCAAGCGCGGGTATGGCATCTCTACGCCGCGATCCACGCGTGCGCTCAACGCCGTGGCGGAGCAGCTGAACTTCAAGCAGCTCGAGGACCTGTTTGCCGCCGTGGGCGCCGGTAAGGTTGCCCCGCGCGCCGTGGGTAACAAGGTCGAGCAGATTTTGGACCCCAAGCCCGAGGAGCAGCTCACCAAGGCCGAGGCTATCGCCGAGGTCGTCAAGCAGCCTGCCCGTGGCTCCAACCGCAAGCCGCAAAAGCGCGGCAAGAGCGCCAGCAACGGCATTATCGTCAAGGGCGAGAGCAACAGCGGTCTGCTGGTCCGTCTGGCGCATTGCTGCAACCCCGTGACGGGCGACGATATCGTCGGCTTCATCACGCGCGGTCGTGGCGTCTCGGTGCATCGCGCCAACTGCCCCAACGTCAAGGGTCTTATGGAGCATCCCGAGCGCATGATCGAAGTGGAGTGGGACGGCGCTGCCGACACCCTCTTCCAGGTCGAGATCGTGGTCGAGTGCCTGGACCGCATGGGCCTGCTCAAAGATGTCACTATTGCCATTGGCGATGCGGGCGGCAATATCCTTTCTGCCGCCACGTCGACCAACCGCGAGGGTATTGCAACCCTGCGCTTTATGGTCGAGATCTCGGACGCGAGTGGTCTGGATCCGCTGCTGGCCTCTATCAGCAGCGTTGACTCGGTCTACGACGCACGCCGCCTGATGCCCGGCGAGGGTGGAGCCCAGCTTAAGCGCCGCGTTTAGTCGCGACGAACGTGCCACATTATCAATATTCGCTACACTCGAGGCATCGTTTGATGCCTCGAGTTCTATAGAGAGGAGAGGGACATGAGTGCTATGTCCTTGGATGTAACTCCCAAGGGGTCGGTCGAGATCGAGACGCTCGTAAACGGTCCCATTCAGACCAATAGCTATGCTCTTATTTCGGGCAATGAGTGCGTGATTATCGACCCTGCGTGGGAAGGCGAGCGCCTGGTGGAGCATATTCGAGCCGAACATCCCGGCGTACGCGTGCTTGGCTCCGTATGCACTCATGGCCATGCCGATCATGTTGGTGGTGTTGCCGGCGTGCGAACCACCGTTGGCGAGGGCTGCCAGTATGAGCTGTGTGCTAAGGATGCGGCGGTGCCGCATACGAACATCAAGGAACAGCGAGCTATGTGGGGCATTGAGACGCCCGACCCCGGGGAGCCGACGTGCCTGCTCGCCGAGGGCGATGCTATCGAGGTGGGCGATATCTGCCTGCAGGTGATCGAGACACCAGGGCATACGCCGGGCGGGATCGTCTTGTTCGCCGCCACCGAGCAGGGAAGCATCGCCTTTGTTGGCGACACCCTGTTCCCGGGCAGCCACGGCCGCACCGATCTTGCCGGTGGCGACGAGGCGGCGATTCTGCGCTCGCTCTCCAAGCTCGCCCGGCTTCTCCCGCCCGATACCGTTTGCCTAACCGGCCATGGCGATTCGACCACCATGGCACGCGAGCTCATGCAGAACCCTTTCATGCAGGTGTAGCTTTATAGTCAGCTTCTGAAGCACGAGAAGCGTCCAAACGTCAAGCTATTTTCCCCAACGGGTCGATTCCGTAGGACAAACGGTCAAAAAAAGTCTGTTTGGACGATATTCGTGAACAAACGAACGTTTATGCCCGGGTACGCCGTGGTAAAATCTCAGGCGTTATCGGAGCAACCTTACAGGAGGTTTCTTTTATGCTCGTCAACGCAGCAGACATGCTCAAGAAGGCCGAGGCCGGCAAGTACGCTCTCGGTGCCTTCAACACCAACAACCTCGAGTGGACCCTGGCTATTCTCCAGGCTGCCGAGGAGGCCAAGTCTCCGCTGATCCTTCAGTGCACCGCTGGTGCCGCTAAGTGGATGGGCGGTTTCAAGGTCTGCGCCGACATGGTCAAGGCTGCCGTCGAGGCCACGGGCGTTACCGTCCCCGTCGCCCTTCACCTCGATCACGGTTCTTACGAGGACTGCTTCAAGTGCATCGAGGCCGGCTTCACGTCCATCATGTATGACGGCTCTCACGAGGAGACCTTCCAGCTTAACCTCGACCGCACCAAGGAGCTCGTTGAGCTTGCCCACTCCAAGGGCATGTCCATCGAGGCCGAGGTCGGCGGCATCGGCGGCACCGAGGACGGCGTGACCTCCAACGGCGAGCTCGCTGACCCCGCTGAGTGCAAGCAGATTGCTGACCTGGGCGTCGACTTCCTCGCCTGCGGCATCGGCAACATCCACGGCGTGTATCCCGCCGACTGGGCTGGCCTCTCCTTCGAGCGTCTGGGCGAGATCAAGGCTCAGACCGGCGACCTGCCCCTCGTTCTGCACGGTGGTACCGGCATCCCCGAGGATCAGATCAAGAAGGCCATCTCCCTGGGCATCTCCAAGATCAACGTCAACACCGACCTGCAGCTCGTCTTCGCCAAGGGCGTCCGCGAGTACATCGAGGCTGGCAAGGATCAGCAGGGCAAGGGCTTCGACCCCCGCAAGCTCCTCAAGCCTGGTCGCGACAACATCGTTGCCCGCACCAAGGAGCTCATGGAGGAGTTTGGCTCCGTCAACAAGGCGTAAGCGTCGCTAAACTTCCAGCCGGAAGCCCCGTCCCCCTACACTGTTTCCTTTGCGCTCACCTGGCTTCGCCAGAAGTCGCGCCAAGGAAGCAGTTCCGGGGGACGGGGCTTCCTTCGTTTAACGCCGCAGGGTTACGAGGCTGAATTCATTTTTATAGGTACCGTTTATCGGTGTTGAGGGCTCCTTTGTTGGGGGCTTTCTTTTTTATCTCGGTACAATGGGGGTTGTCTATCGTTTGACGTGGGAGTGGTTATGGCTGTTGTTGATGTTTTGCCTGCTGATGGGAAGGTTATTGACGAGGGTCCTGTTGGTTGCTCTGTTGATGTTTGCTGTGATGACTTTCGTCATCTTGATATTGGGCTGCCTCCGGAGATTCTTCGTTTAAAGGATGCGGGATATTTGACGAAGGCTGTTGCGGCTTGCGATCGTCTTTTGGAGCAGAATCCTGAACCTTCTCTTGCTGCTTGTGTTCGTGCCGAGCGGTATCGCATGCTCGAGACGCCGCTTCATTTTTCGGTGTCGCGTGATCGGGCCATTGCGATGATTCGCGAGGAGTGGCCAGAGTTTACCGAAAAGCAGTTTGACGACCTGATTAATCGCAAGCGTATTGACTGGCGCTTTATCGATGGTGAGCTGTTTGTTCTTGATAACTTCCTTGATTCGCTTCGCGTGTACCCCAAGGAGGTTCCGGGCCTGCGTCCCGATTCTACGGACGGCATCGCGCTGCGTAACCAGATGCTCAGGGAGATGGAGTCGCAAAACGGGTTGACTCGCGTCATCACGCTTAAGGCATCCGTGTCTGTCCCTGGGGCTCTGGAGGGAGAGGCTGTTCGCGCGTGGCTACCCGTTGCTGCCGCCTGTCGTCAACAGTCTCATATCGAGGTTCTCGATATGACGTCGGGGGGTACCGTTGCCTCTGAAAACGTTTCGGCTCGTACTGCCTCTTGGACATCTTCGACTGAACATTCATTCTTGGTGACCTATCGCTATCACATCGATGCCGCCTATTGCGATATCTATGGTGGCGCGCTCCCATCGCATACGTGCATGGACACGCCACTGCCCGAGGACACTTCCGAGGACCGTCCGCACATTGCGTTTACGCCGTACCTGCGACAGTTGACGGAGCATGTTGTTGACGGGCTCGAGGATCCGCTCGATCGCGCTCGTGCTATCTATGATTACCTGACACAGCATATCGACTATCGCTATCAGCCACCGTACCTGCTTTTGGGATCTATTGCCGACGACTGTGCGCATTCGCTCCGCGGCGATTGCGGCGTTATGGCGCTCACGTTTATCACCATGT
>CABQKL010000119.1 GCA_902464645.1 uncultured Collinsella sp. | reverse complement strand
TCCTGCGTGGCAACGAGACGCTCGCCGTCCTGGGTTCGGCGCTTGTCGGCCTGATCCCCAACTGCTCGGCGAGCGTGGTCATTACGCAGCTGTATCTGGAAGGCGCGCTGCAACTGGCACCGATGCTCGCCGGCACGCTCATTTCCGCCGGCGTGGGCTACCTGGTCCTGTTCCGCACCAACCGCAGCGCTCGCGAAAACGCCGTGTTCCTGATCATGATGTACGTCATCGGCGCTGGCTGGGGCCTTATCCTTTCCGCCTTTGGTCTCTAAGTAGGCCTAACAAAACGGGCTTCAAAATAGTCATGTCCGGCGACTGCACAATGCGGCGACGCATGGCATTTTGAAGCCCGTTTTTTGTTGAGCCACGGATCGTGAGCGCTCACACCGCCCAAAACAAAAAGGCAGTTTTTAGGCATGTCCCAAAAATCTGCCTTGGTTAGCGGAGCAGCTCGGTGAGGTTGCGCTTAAAGCGGGCGCGGTCTTCGCTGGTGAAGGCTGCCGGTCCGCGCGTGCGACCGCCGGCGCGACGCACCTTCTTTTCCTCGTGACGAATAAACAGCTGCATGTCGATGGTCGCCTTGTCGTACACGCGTCCGCGTACGCCGATGGCGGCGGCATCGCGGCCGAGCACCATACTCGCCAGGCCAATGTCCTGCGTCACGACCACGTCGCCCGCCTGCAGACGTTCGACAATGGCAAAGTCGGCGCTATCGGCGCCTACGCTCACGTCGAGCGTCGTGACCCAAAAGCCGCGTCGCGCGTGCTCGGCATCGCGCGGATCGTTGCGGCGAATGTGCCGCTCCAGGTTTTGCGTGCTGTTGCCGGCTATCACCACGGCGACGCCCGCCCGTCGCGCGCAGTCGATCGACTCGCGCGTAACCGGGCAGGCGTCGGCATCAATAAAGAGCGTTCGCGGCATCTAGTGCACCAGCTTGCCAAAGCGGATAGCACGAATAATGAGCGTCACGCCAAACACCAGGAGCGCGGCGCCGCTAAAGATGACGAGCATCTTTGCCGACCACAGCGGATAGATAAACACGAACATGCCTGCGATGATGGAGAGCGCGCCGCTCAGGATGGCGAGGGCGCGGTTAGACGAAAGCTCGGACTCCAGAATGGACATGACACCTTCGACGATCCAGCCAAAGCCGGCCACGACCACCACGAGCGTGGTGAGCGTCGCGGTCGAGAAGGCCTGACTGCGCAGGATTATGACGCCGCCCAGAATGATGAGCAGGTTGGAGATGATGCTCGTCACGCGCCAGCCGGCGGGCAGCAGCGGCTCAAAAATGGCGGTGAACAGCCTAATGGCTGCCGTGATTATAAAGTAGAAGCCCAGGACGGTCGTCAAAAAGACGAGGGACTTGGCGGGCGCAAACAGCAGCGCGATGCCGGCAAGCAGTGCGATGACACCCGTGATAGCGTAGATCCAGCGCACGGCCTTGATTGCCTTGCCTGCCATGCTTTTCTCGTCAAATCCAAACAGGTTCGACTGCTGGTCATCGTTCTTAAAGATGCCCATAATGTCTCCTTTCCGTGCGGCGTAAGCCTTAATCGTTACAACCAGTATCGCCTAAAGGCGCCGGCGTATGGGTCGGGGAGGACGAAGTGTAACCCAAAGGTCCCGATTTGTTTTCGTTGTTCCCCACGTCGCGATTTTCTATTCAACAGGTGTAGAACATTGCAGCTCTGTTCGTTATTGCCTACGTTTTAGGTTAGATTTTCCTAAGGACAATTGGCTTGTATTGGGGGTCCCTATGAACGAAGCAGTTCCCGAGGCACCGTCGAGTGTCGAATCGATGGCAAAGCAAGGTTGCGAAAAGCTTGGCTTGGATTCGTTTGACGCGCTGGTCCGCCGCGCCCGCACGTGCCGCCGATTTGACGAGTCCATGCGCGTGCCGCGCGAGTTTTTGCTCGAGCTGGTAGAGCTGGCGCACCTGGCTCCCTGTGGCGCCAATGCCCAGCGCCTACGTTTTCATGTGGTGAGCGGTGCCGAGGACTGCGCTCGCGTGTTTGACGAGCTCGCATGGGCCGGTGCGCTCAAGGATTGGCCGGGTCCCGATGAGGGCGAACGCCCGACCGGCTACATCGCGATTCTTGCCGAGCGCGCTGTTCCGGGTAAGCCCGCCGCGCCTATCACCGAGGTCGACACGGGCATCGCGGCTCAGACGATGATGCTCGCTGCGCGCAGCGCAACGCCCGAGGTAGCGGCTTGCATGTTCAAGGCCTTTACGCCCCACGCGATCGATGCGATGGGGCTCGATAACGACAAATACGAGCTCAAGCTGATCATGGCCTTTGGCGTGCCGGCCGAGACCCAGGTTATCGACGCGATCAATTCCAACCCCGACGGCTCTATAAATTACTGGCGCGACGAGGCGCGGGTGCATCACGTGCCCAAGCGCCCGCTTGCCGACGTGCTGGTGTAGTTGCGTCGTTGCGGCGCGATCCGGCGGCAAAACCACCACAAAGGTGCCTGTCCCCTTTGCGGTGGTGCGAGGGGAGGGCTTGTGGCCGATCTGTATTTGGTGCGGCATGGGCAGACTGAGCTCAATGTGCAGAACATTTTGCAGGGCTGGCACGATTCGTCGCTTACGGCGCGCGGGTGCGAACAGGCACTGGCGACGCGCGCGGCGTTTGAGGCGCGTGGCATCTCCTTTGACCATGCGTATACGTCTCCGTTGGGTCGGGCGCGGCGTACGGCCGAGCTTATCGTTGGCGAGGGCCTTCCCGTAGAGCCGGTCGACGACCTGCGCGAGTGGCACTTGGGCTCGCTGGAGGGCACATCAAATTGCGAGATGCCGCCGCAGCCCTGGGGTGATTATCCGGTGGCCTTTGGTGGCGAATCTGAAGGCGAGCTACGGGCGCGCATGGTTGCGGCGCTGTCCCGCATTATGGCCCGACCGCAGCACGATCGTGTGCTTGCGGTCTCTCATGGCTCTGCCTGTCAGGAGTTTCTTGAGTATGTGGCCGGCGGGGGAGGACAGCCCGACAACGGTGCCGTGCTTCATTTTGGCTATTGCGACGGGGCGTTTTCGCTCCTTGACTGGTAACGAACGAAAGGACCCCTATGAATAAAGACCTGTATCTGGTCCGTCATGGACAGACGATATTTAACCTCAAGCGCATTATTCAGGGCTGGAGTGATTCGCCGCTCACGCAGTTGGGCTGCGAGCAGGCGGCGCGCGCTGGCATGTTCTTGCGAGCGCGTGGCATCGAGCCCGACCACGCCTACACCTCGACGCTGCATCGCACCGAGCAGACTATCGCCAACCTGTGGCCGGGCCTTGCCTACGAGCGTCTGGACGGTCTGTGCGAGTGGTTCTTTGGCGATTTTGAGGCCGAGCGCGTGATGCTCATGCCCGAGCGTCCGTGGCGTGACTTCTACCGCCAATTTGGCGGCGAGGGGCAGATGCAGGTGCGCGAGCGCATGGTGGCGACGTTGACCGATCTTATGCGACGTCCGGACCACGAGTGCGTGCTCGCGGTGAGCCACGCCTCGTCCATCAAGGAATTTTTGGACCACGTGAGGGGAGCGGCGGCCGACGAGCGCGAGCGCGTTCCGGGCAACTGCTCGGTGCTGCATTTTGCGTTTGACGATGCGACGGATACGTTTGAACTGGTCGAAGTCTTTACGCAAGAAGATTATGCGCGCGAGCTGGGTCTTGAGCCGCTCGTGGCGGCAGCGGGTCCGCAGCGCGGGTAGCGCGGGCGTGGCGATGCGGATTGCCGACATCATTGCTCGATGCGAAAGGGGCGGGGATGCATGCGCATGTATCCCCGCCCCTTGTTTGTCGAGCTGCCGAGTCTTTGTGCCGGGCGTTTAGGCCCTGTTAGAACCGTGCGATCTGGTGGGTCAGCAAACCCGTCGGAACCTGCGGTGCGCCGCCGGCAACCTGCGCGGCGGGGAATAACGCGGCAACGGTAAAGTTGAACGGCTCTTTGCCCGTGTAGGCGCCGGCTGCGCGGGCTTCGTCTGCCAGGAGCTGCGCCGCCCCTGCTAGCGCGGCAGCATAGGTGGGGTCGTCTGCCGGCGTCGGCTCCGGTGCCTGGTCGAGCATGGCTCGGATGGCAGCAACGGCGTCCTCGCGCTTGACCTCCCACGCGCGGTGCGTAATGCCGGCGGGGTCGGTGACGGCATAGAGCGACGCGCCCTCTTTGGCGGCACCGAGGATGATATCCATAACGGGCGAGGCCTCGTAGGCGAGCGACACGGGGCGCGGCTGCACCTTAAGCTCGGCGATTGCACGGGCGGCTGCAGCCGCATCTGCGGGGGTCGCGCCGTCGCCCGTCAGTACGCCGACCGGGCAAATTGCCACAACGCCCGTCACGCGCCCTGGCTCTCCGGAGCATTCGTACACGTAATACGCCGCCCCCGGATCTTTGTGCATGAGCCCGTCGGCAATGGCGCCGCGCAGGGCGTCGTTGCCGCTTAGGATGCCGCCCATCTGCGGCAGCGCTTCGAGCACGCGATCCTGAGCTGGGCGGATGCAGGGAAACGGAAGTGCTTTCATGGGCGATCCTAACGCGCGAGTCGGTTTGTTCGCGGCTTATTATGCCCCAACTTGGACGCTTGCGTCCCAGAGCGTGTTGTCGACAAGCGCGATGAGCACGTTCTGGCAGCGAACGATATCGGCATGGGCCCCGGCTCGTTGGGCTTATGCGCGAGCACCAACGAGCCGGGGCCGTAGCTCATGCAATTGCGGTTACCCGTCTTGCCGGCAATGACGGCGGTATCGGTGCAGCCGGTAAAGAAGCCGACGGTCGTGTCCGCGTCCGTCACGTCATCGGCGGCGCGCTTGAGCGCAGCTAGAAGGGGAGAGTTCGGGTCGCGCTCGATGGCGGGGCGATCGCCCGTCACGGCGAAACTGCCATGGCAACCGGGAACCGCGGCCTCGGCGGTGGCAGTGGCCTGCTCGACCATGTTGATCGCGGCGGCCGTATCGGTCGGCGGCGTCAGGCGCATGTAGACCCAGACCTTGGCGTGGTCGGGCACGACAAAGGGGCGATAGCCGCCCTCGTCATCATCAACCATATGAAACCTTACGATCAGTTTGCTTTGCAAACCGATTGTGAGTCACCTGCAGATTCGCGACGCGCGCGTAGCAGTATTTACCGTTCGCAGGCCGAGCCAGCGCGTTTGCCGTCCGGGCGGGTTTACAAACGACGCGGTGGGTACGTACCCTTCATGGACGACATGCTGTGCGACATATCTGCCTTTCGGTATCACCGGATACCTCCACAGGTCTTGGCAATAATGCCGGACCTGCCCGATTCTGCGGACGATCCGCGCAGGGAGCGCCTTTGTGAGCATCCGCTTGTCAAGCATTTCCTGGGCACCCCGTTACACGTGTTGGCGCAGGGCGGCTGCGGACGTAAAGGCGGTCGCATTGTCAGACATGTTTGGAACGGGGGGAGGCCGTTTGGCTCCGTGCGGCAGACGGAGTTTGGCCTTGATGTCGCGTCCCCGCTCTTTAC
>CABQKL010000118.1 GCA_902464645.1 uncultured Collinsella sp. | reverse complement strand
CTCGCCAGGTAGTGCGGCATGGGCATGAGGGTCTTGGTCTCGTTGGAGGCATAGCCAAACATCATGCCCTGGTCGCCGGCGCCGATCAGGTCGATCGGGTCGGTGGTGACGCCGGTCTGGGTCTCGAAGGACTCGTCGACGCCCTGGGCGATATCAGGCGACTGCTCGTGGATGAGGCTCATAACGCCGCAGGTATCGCAGTCAAAACCGAACTTTGCGCGGTTGTAGCCAATGCGGCGGATAACGCCACGGGCAATCTCCTGCACATCGACGTAGGCCTGGGTGCGGATCTCGCCGGCAACGATGACGGTGCCGGTGGTCACGAGGGTCTCGCAGGCGCAGCGGACGTTCTCAACGTTGGCGGGCACGCCGTTGGGCGCAATGTAGCCCTGCTCCTGCAGCTCTATTTCTTTAGCGAGGATTGCGTCGAGGACGGCGTCACTGATCTGGTCAGCGATCTTATCGGGATGACCTTCGGTCACCGACTCCGACGTAAAGACAAAGGACCCGTGTTGGGGTGGGATGGAACGAAGTTCTTCTGACATGATTGTCCTTTCAAAAACGTGTCCCGGCGACCGTTACCATTCCGCCGAGCTCTATATGCAAGGGCACATCATAGCGCGTAAATCCAACATTCACACCCTTTCCGCACCTACTCATTGGGGACAGACTTAAATGAGTAGCCTTGCGGCACTTGGGACACTTTTCAGCCAGCTCCGAAGAGTGTCCCCAACGACTAGTCGTTTAAGAACGTCCCCAATGACTGGTCATTTAAGTCTGTCCCCAATGAGTATCCCCAATGAGTAGGTCGGTGCCCTTTGTGCGGAGGTTGCTTTGATGCTTTATACTGGTGCGGTTAGACATCCATCCTGCAATCGAGGAGATTTCCATGGCATCAGACGTTCGCGTCCGCTTTGCACCCTCACCGACGGGCAAGCTGCACATCGGCGGCGCCCGCACCGCTATCTATAACTGGGCTTTTGCCCGCGCAAACGGCGGCACGTTTATCCTGCGCATCGACGACACCGACCCCACCCGTTCCACCGACGAGAACACGCAGATCATTCTGCGCGCTATGCGTTGGCTGGGCCTGGACTGGGACGAGGGTCCCGAGGTGGGCGGCGACTTTGGTCCCTATGCCCAGACCGAGCGCCTGGACCTGTACAAGCAGGCCGCCCAGAAGCTTTGGGATGAGGGCAAGGCCTATCCCTGCTTCTGCACCAAGGAGCAGCTCGAGGCCGACCGCAAGGCCGCACAGGAGCGCAAGGACCCCTTCCAGGGCTATCAGCGCCGTTGCCGCGATCTTGATCCCGAGGAGGCCCGCCGCCGCATCGAGGCCGGCGAGTCCTACGTCCTGCGCATCAAGGTGCCCGAGGACCGCGGCGACGTCGTCATCCACGACGCCGTCCACGGAGAGGTGACCTTCGACGCCAAGGAGCTCGACGACTTTGTCATCTTCCGCTCCGACGGCACGCCCACGTACAACTTCGCGACCGTCGTCGACGACGCTATGATGAAGATCACCCACGTCATCCGCGGCGACGACCACCTGTCCAACACCCCGCGTCAGGTCATGGTTTACGAGGCCCTCGGCGCGCCCGTGCCCACGTTCGCCCACATCTCCATGATCCTGGGCGCCGACGGCAAGAAGCTCTCCAAGCGCCACGGCGCCACCTCGGTGGAGGAGTACCGCGACGCCGGCTACCTGTCCGACGCCTTCGTCAACTACCTGGCGCTGCTCGGTTGGTCGCTCGACGGCGAGACCACGATCATCCCGCGCGATGTCCTGGCCAGCAAGTTCTCGCTCGACCGCATCTCCAAGAACCCGGCTACCTTCGACCCCAAGAAGCTCGACTGGGTCAATGCCGAGTACATCAACAGCATGTCCGATGCCCAGTTTGCCGACGAGATCATGGTCCCCGAGCTGCACGAGGCGGGTCTCATCGAGGGTAATGTCGAGTACGGCGAGGATTGGATCGACGCACTCGCGGCCATCGTCAAGCCGCGCACCAAGATGCCGGCCGACGCCGTGACCGTCGCCGCCCCCATCTTTGCTACGGCCGAGACGCTCAAGTATGACGAGAAGTCCGTCAAAAAGGGCCTGGCCAAGGAAGGCATGGGCGCCATTCTGGATGCCGCCAAGGCCGCGCTTGAGGGCGTGAGCGAGTGGACGGCCGCCAACATCGACGCTGCGCTTGAGCCGCTGCCCGAGCAAATGGACCTCAAGAAGCGCGTGGTGTTCCAGGCCGTGCGCGTCGCCGTCTGCGGCAACATGGTGAGCCCTCCGCTGGGCGAGACCATGGCGCTCGTCGGTCGCGACGACTGCCTGGCGCGCATCGACCGCGCCCGCACGATGGCGCTGTAGCAGCTGCGTAAACGCATGTATCCGAGCCCCGCTCACCACGAGTGGGGCTCTTGTTTCTGTAGACGTATGGGATAGGAGGTGCTTGCGCCATGGCCGAGCAACTTTCGCTGTTTGGTTCGCCGGAACCTAAAGAAGCTCCGAAGTCCGCGGCCCCTGCCGCCGCCCCGGCGCAGCCCGAGCCCGCACCTGAACCCGTCGCCGCCTACGCGAGCGTGGTCCTCGACATCCCGACCCGTGCGCTGTCCGAGCCGTTTGCATACGGCATTCCGCAGTCACTCGCCAACGATGCCCAGATCGGCTCCACCGTCCTCGTTCATTTTGGCAATCGTGCGGCCGCTGGATACATCGTCGACATCGCGCCAGAGCTGGCCAACCTGCAAGGTAACGACGCTCTCGATTCCGTGCGCATCAAGCCTATCGAGGCTATCCTCAGCAAGCCGCTCTTTACTGCCGAGGCCGCCCGTATTGCGCGCTGGATGAGCCGCGAGTACGTCGCAACGCTTTCTGAGTGCCTGCGCCTTTTCTTGCCCCCGGGTGGAAGCCCGCGCGTGGTCAAGGGCGAGGACGGCATGTGGACGGTTGAGCGCCCCGCCGTCAAGCCTATCCAAAACCGCTGGGTCATGCTCACGCCCGAGGGTTTCGACTACACGCCGCCCAAGACCGCGGTCCGTCAGCGTCAGCTCATCGAGGCACTCCAATGCGGCCCGGTCACGACGCGCGACCTCAACCTGCTCTTCAACAGTATGTCGGCGACCATTAAGGCGCTCGAAAAACGAGGCGTCGTGGTGGTGGAAGAGCGCCGTGCGTGGCGTGGCTGCAGCGAGCAGACCACGCTGTCCTCGGCGAGCGGTAAGGCACCGGTCGCGCTTACGAACGGCCAGCAGCAGGCGCTCGCGCAGATTGAGCGCGCACGCCTGGACGCTCACGGTGATGTGGTGCTCGTCGATGGCGTTACCGGTTCCGGCAAAACCGAGGTCTACCTTTCGGCGATTGAGCGCGTGCTTGCAGCCGGCCGTTCGGCCTGCGTGCTCGTGCCTGAGATCTCGCTGACGGCCCAGACTGTTGGCCGCTTCCGCTCGCGCTTTGGCGAGACGGTCGCTGTGTTCCATTCGCGCCTTTCGGCCGGCGAGCGTCTGGACCAGTGGGATATGGTCGCCAGCGGTGCGGCCCGCGTGGTCGTCGGCGCCCGCTCGGCGCTTTTTTGCCCGCTCAGCGACTTGGGCCTCATCATTATCGACGAGGAGCACGAGACCAGCTACAAGCAGGGTTCCAGCCCGCGCTACCATGCGCGCGAGGTGGCTGCCGAGATGGCGCGCCGCTATCGGTGCCCGCTCGTGTTGGGCTCCGCCACGCCCTCGGCAGAGGCCCTCGACCGCTGCCGTCGCGGCACGTACAACGGTGCCGCCTGGACGCGTGTCGAAATGCCCGAACGCCCGGGGCACGCCGTGCTGCCTACGGTTCGCATTGCCGATCTGCGCCGCGAGTTCGCACACGGCAGTCGCTCCATGTTCTCTAAACCGCTTATGGAAGGCTTGGAGCGAGTGGTCGAGCGTCACGAAAAGGCCGTGTTGCTGCACAACCGCCGCGGCTTTGCGCCGTTCCTTATGTGCCGTGAATGCGGCTGCGTGCCCACCTGCAACCACTGCTCCACCGCGCTCACGTACCACGAGCGCACGCACACGCTGCAGTGCCACACCTGCGGATCGTCCTGGCGCGTGCAGCCCTATCCGGCGCCCACGTGTCGCTGTCCCAAGTGCGGTAGCCGCTACCTGGCAAAAATGGGGCTGGGTACGCAGCAGATCGAGGACGCACTGCATCAGATGCTTCCCGACGACGTCGCCATCATTCGCATGGATGCCGATTCCACGCGTGGCAAGGACGCGCACAAAAAGCTGCTCGAGCAGTTCGATGCGGCCGATTGCGCCGTGTTGCTGGGCACTCAGATGATTGCCAAGGGCCTCGACTTTCCCGAGGTCACGCTTGTGGGCGTGGTCAATGCCGACTTTGCGCTGAAGCTCCCCGATTTTAGAGCAGGGGAGCGCGCCTACGATCTGCTGGAGCAGGTTGCGGGTCGCGCCGGCCGCGGTGATCGCCCCGGCGAGGTTATCATCCAGACCTATCTGCCCGAGGACCCGGTCATTCGCGCCGTCGCCGAGCACGACCGCTCGATCTTTACCGATTATGACCTGGACCAGCGCCGCGACGCCCTGTATCCGCCGTTCGTTCGCCTGGCCAACATTTTGGTATGGTCGACGAACGCGGATGACGCGCGAGACTACATCGGTCGCATCGCGAAGCTCCTCAAGCGTCGCTGGCATGCCGCCGCTCCCGACTTTTTGCGGGCGGGGAGCGCCGTGCCCCAGGTGCTTGGTCCGGCTTCGTGTGTAATCGAGAGAGCCAAGGACCGTTACCGCTTCCATCTGCTTGTAAAGTCGCCGGTAGGGTACCATGTCTCTGATGATATCGACGCCTGCCTCAAAGAGGTGGGCTCCGTGCGCGGCGTGAGCGTGAGCGTTGACGTTGACGCCTATGATTTGATGTAACAACCCGAAAGGATGGCCATGGAAGCCAACGGAATCGTACTGTCGCCCGACCCTCGTCTGCGCCAGGAGTGCGCCGTCATCGAGGAGATCACCCCGGCGATCGAGGCGCTTGCCGAGAAGATGAAGAAGATGATGTTCGACAACGGCGGTTGCGGCCTGGCTGCCCCGCAGATCGGCGAGCTCATTCAGCTTGTCACCATCGACTGCGATTACAGCGACAAGAACGACTATGACCCGTATGTGCTCATCAACCCTGTCATTGTTGAGCAGAGCGACCATCTGGTGCCGTTTAGCGAGGGCTGCCTTTCCATCCCTGGCATTAGCTGCGAGATCGAGCGTCCCGATCACGTTGTCGTCGAGGCGTATGACCTGGATGCCAACCTGATCCGCTATGAGGCCACGGGCGATCTGTTCTGCGTGTGCCTGCAGCACGAGATCGATCACCTGCATGGCAACACCATGTTCGAGCGACTCAAGCCGATGCAGCGCATCAAGGCCGTCAAGGAGTACCAGGACGCCCTGGCCCGCGGCGCTCGACCGGGCGAGACGGAGTAGGTCCCACCGTCCCCGGGGCG
>CABQKL010000117.1 GCA_902464645.1 uncultured Collinsella sp. | reverse complement strand
GGGGTCAGCCCGTGGGAGGCCAGGGCGCCGCTGACCGGTGGACGGCACCGAGCCGCCATTGGGAATGTAGAAGGGGGAGGCCTCGCGGCCTCCCCCTTTTTGCGTTTGGTCGATATGAGCTAAACGCCTCTATGGCTTAATAGCCTTTTCTATTTGAAGAAAACAAAATGAATGACTAGCGCGATTGCCACGATGGCAATGATCAAGAGCGCAATTTGGAGACGGTGCTGTCTGCGCCGTCTGTTTGACGATGTAAATATCGATTTCCCCTGCTTAGGCGTCTCGAGATAGCGGGCGGAATGCGTTAGAGTTTGCTTGGGACGGGGCCCTCTACGATGCTGCTTTGTGGGTGTTTGTGTCTGCTCCTGGCTGCTTGCGCTGTTTTTGGATAAGGGGGCATCTTTTAGATACACCGGATCGCTCGAGGCGACACCCATGTGTCTGCGCGCTGATTGAGATTCTTCTAGGGTTTGATATCGATTGCGAGTTACATACTCAGGCTCTGCATCGTTAATGGGCTCTTGGGAAATATGGGGACGATGGTAGCGTATGGGCTGTGAATAGGCAGAATTATCGTTCTGTAACGACTCAAACGAATTGTCGGAGGTCTGATCGTCCATGATGCCCTTAGGTTGTCATTAACAACGTGTATGCGCTCATTGTAAGCCCTTCGCTCTGTTTTGACAGGCCGCGTATATGGTATTTAAGGCACGGTTCAAGGAACTTTGGCTTCGTTAAAACCTTAGTCTTCCAGACTTAGATATGCTTATAGAAAGAGACTTAAAAAACTTTATATCAAAATGTATATATCAGAAATGGATGGGCATATATTAGAGCGTCAAAAGAAGTCCCTGCCACCTAGAAGATGGCTCGGCAGTCCCTTAAAGGAGTGGTAGTCATGGCAAGCATGGTTCCTTATCGTTCGGTCTTTGGTGTTCGTCCCTCTGCTAGCTCGTTGTTTGATCTCTTTGATGATATGAGCGACCTAGCGAACAACTCGATTGCCTCTAAGGCGTTCCCCGTTGACGTTGAGGATAAGGGCGAAGGCTATGAGGTCAAGGCTTATTTGACTGGCGTCGCCAAGGATGACATCGACGTTGAGCTCAATGAGGGTCGTCTTTCCATTAGCGTGAATGTCGAGGAAGACGAGGAGAACGAGGGTAAGAACTTCCTACAGAAGGAGTTCAGCTCGTACAGCGCGACGCGCGGTGTGTACCTGAAGGATGCTTCGAGCGAGGGCCTTTCTGCAAAGTACGCTGACGGCATCCTTACCGTTACGGTTCCTAAGATTGTCGAGAAGAAGAACGTTACGAAGATTTCCATCGACTAACGCTATCGGCTATTAGCATCGGTGCCTGCGTTAAGGGGGCTGGGAAGTGATTCCCGGCCCCCTTTGCTGTTTACTGTATGGTCATGGGCCGATATTGCCCGGCGGGACGTATCGTGAGTTTATGCAGCCCCTCAACGAGGGTGGCGGTGCTGCCAAGCTCGTTGTCGAGTGTTGCGTCGAGGGAGCTTGCGTAGCTTTTGACGGTCAGGCTTGGGTGATTGTTGTCTTGGCTAATGTGCATCGCGATAAGTTGCTCGGTGCGATCGGTTACCAACGCGCGTGCGGCATCGGCGGCCTGATCGTTGGAGAGATGCCCTTTTACAGACAGGATACGTTCCTGAAGAAAGCGAGGATAGTCGCCTTGACGCAGCATGGTTACATCGTGGTTGCTTTCGAGTGCGAGAATGCGACAGTCCTTGAGCGTATCGATGGCATGCTTCGACAACTCGCCGGTGTCGGTGGCAAAGCCAATTGAATCACCCTGAGCGTCAAACCGGTAGCCGACGGGATTAACGACGTCGTGGGATGTCGAATATGTTTGAATGTGGACTCCGGCAATAGAGAGGGCGTCACCTGGGTCGAATTCCTCGACAGGTAGATGTGCGAGGCTTTCTTTGGACGTGAGCGTTCCTCTGCTGGAAAAGACCGGGCCATTCCAATGCTTGCACCATACCTCAAGCCCCTTGATGTGGTCGCTGTGTTCATGGGTGACAACAAGGGCGTACACGTCGTCTGCCGACAGTCCGAGTTCCGCCATGCGTTTGAGCGTTTCGCGGCGAGACAGTCCGTCATCGACCATAATGAGCCCCTGCGGGCCCTCGATGAGTGCGCAGTTGCCTTTAGAGCCACTGCCGAGGATATGAAGGTGCAGACGAGACATAAGATTCCAAAGGATACAATGGGTGCGGACGAATAGAGGAGGAAGCAAATGCCTACGGTATCTCAGCATTATGGACACCATGCCGTGCCTGGGGCAGTCGATGAGACCCGGACGAGGCAGCAGGCTGCTCCTGTCGTGCTCATGGTATCAGGCGGCGCGGACTCGACGGCACTGCTTCTTATGGCGTGCAAATCAAAGCTGGATATCCAAGACGGACGCGGTGTTGCCCTCATTGCTCGCGAGCGCCTGCATGTGCTGCATGTAAACCATCATCTGCGCGGCAAGGCGTCCGATGGCGACGAGGCCTTTGTGCGTGAGCTCTGCGCGAAATATGGTTTACCGCTGTGCGTGGAGCACGCTTATTTTGATGGGGAGTCGGGCAATATTGAGGCCGCGGCCCGCGAGGTGCGCTATGCCGCGGCGCGGAGGTATGTTCGCGAGCTCTGCGCCCAGACGGGGGCACCGCGAACGGCGGCTCGCATCTGCACTGCCCATACCTCTTCGGACCGCGCGGAAACATTTTTGATGAACGCCATTAAGGGGTCGGGTCCAGCTGGGCTTTCGAGCATTCCCCGCCGAAGGAATATCGTGGTGCGTCCCTTGCTCGACTTAACTCATGGCGAGCTCGTGGGCTATCTACAGGTACATGGACAGCCGTGGCGCGAAGATGAGAGCAACGAGGATGTCTCGTATCTGCGAAACTACGTGCGCCATCGGGTGATGCCGGTGGTGGCGCAGCGTAATGCGAGCGTGTGCAAGACGATTGGCGCCGCCTGTGAGATCCTTGGTGACGAAGATGCGTTTCTATCCCAGCTGTCGGCACAGGCGTTTCGAAGCTGTTTGCGCAAAGAGGCGGCGGGCGCGCTGGTGCTCGATGCCAGGCGCCTTGCTGCGGCCGAGGTGGTAATCGCGCGGCGCATCGTGCGGCTGGCGATTAAGCGCATCGATCCGGACGCTCGTCCAGAGATGCGACATGTGGAGCGAGTTCTTTCCTGCGTTGCCGAGGGCGCCGGCTCGGTCACGCTTCCGGCGGGGATTGACGCACGCGTAGAGTTTGGCATGCTGGCGTTTAAGGCACCGGCGGCTCGTGAGGGCCTGGTCGCGGATTGGATCACCATACCCGGGCGTTTGCCGTTGGGCGGGGGACGTGTGCTGGTCGCAGAGCCGATGGCCGTTGAGCCGGGATGCGACATCGTGCGCCGCGCCCGTGAGCTTGCGGCTGCCGGAGAAGTGACGGCTTTGGTGGACGCGGCTGCCCTGGGTTTTGCCGACAGCGATAGCGAGCGAATCTTGGCGGGCTCGCGTGGCGAGATCCCTGCCGAGGCGCGATTGGCGCGCCTGTGGGTAGACGGTCCCGCACCGGGAGACGTGATGTGCCCGTTGGGGATGAGTGGCCGAAGCAAGAAGGTATCCGACTTGCTAGGTGAGGCTCGCATTCCCGTTTCTGAGCGCGCCGGCGTGCCCATGGTGAGGACGGCGCCGGGAGGTGCCGTGGTGTGGGTCGTCGGAGTTCGCACGGACGAACGCTTTAAGTGCACGGCGGCGACGCGTGTGGCCTATCTGCTTCGCGTGGTTGATGCGGATTAGCTTCTCGCACCAGCTTTTCTGTGCGGCGTTGACGGTATTCCCGCGCTGATGGTGCGCGGGCTGGAAAATATACCCCGTGCGCTGCTAGAATGTGTAGTTCGCGTCCATACGGCGGTGTGTGGGCGATTAAGCACAAGAAAGGGTTGTCATGGCTTCTCAACATCCGGATATCGAGAAGGTTCTGTTTACGCAGGAGGATATCGACGGTATCGTTTCTCGCCTGGGCGAGGAGATTACGCGCGACTACGCGGGTAAGGATCTGGTGCTGATCGCGGTCCTGCGCGGCGCTGTTGTCTTTATGGGCGACCTGATGCGCAAGATCGAGCTGCCGACCAACATCGATTTCATGGCTGTTTCGAGCTATGGCGACGGTGTGAAGTCTTCGGGCATCGTGCGTATCATTAAGGACCTGGATATCGACATCCGTGGTCGCGACGTGCTGATCGTCGAGGACATTCTGGACTCGGGCCTGACTCTCAAGTACCTGATGAAGAACCTCGAGAGCCGCAAGCCCGCCTCGCTGGAGGTCGCTGCCTTCCTGTGGAAGGACGTTGAGAACCGTACCTCGGCCATCACGCCCAAGTATGTTGGAACCCATTGCCCCGATGCCTTTGTGGTGGGCTACGGCCTCGATTATGCCGAGCGCTATCGTAACCTTCCGTATCTGGGCATTTTGAAACCGGAGGTTTATTCGTAAGATGCCCGACGACCGTAACGATAACAATTCCCAGACTCCCCGGGAGCCTAAGATCCCGGGGATGCCCGGAGGCAAGAAGCCCACGCGTACGGGCTGGCTGTATTTTCTTTTGGCTTGCGCGCTTCTGGGCTATGCCTTCTTTAATATGGGCTCCGGCTTTGCCAGCTCCAGCAATACCGTTAAGCTCGCGACGAGCGAGATGGTCAGCGCCATCAAGCAGGATCGCGTCGAAGATTTGACCTATACGGTTCAAGACGGAAGCGTGGCGGGTCATTACTGGAAGACGAAAAAGGACAAGGGCGATACGAGCGAGCTCAAGAGCTTTTCCTCGACCTATGTCGGCTCCGATTCGCTTGCCGAGCTCATGGCGGAGCACCCCGACACCAAGTATATCGTCAACACCAACGACCCCGATTTTTGGGGCGACTTGGCGATGAGCGTGCTGCCGACGATTGCCCTGATTGCCATCATGTTCTACTTTATGCGCCAGATGATGGGCGCCAATAACAGGAACATGCAGTTTGGCAAGACCAACGCCAAGACCAACGAGGCTACGCGTCCCAAGGTCAAGTTCGAGGACGTGGCCGGCGTGGACGAGGCCGTCGAGGAACTCGAGGAGATCCGCGACTTCCTGAGCGATCCGGACCGCTATCGCAAACTGGGTGCCAAGATCCCGCGCGGCGTTTTGCTGGTGGGCCCTCCGGGTACCGGTAAGACGCTGCTGGCCAAGGCCGTTGCCGGCGAGGCGGGCGTGCCGTTCTTTAGCATCTCGGGTTCTGACTTTGTTGAGATGTTCGTGGGTGTCGGCGCCAGCCGCGTGCGCGACCTCTTTAAGGAGGCCAAGGCTCAGGCTCCGTCGATCATCTTTATTGACGAGATCGATGCCGTGGGACGTCAGCGCGGAGCCGGTTTGGGTGGCGGCCACGACGAGCGCGAACAGACGCTCAACCAGCTGCTGGTCGAGATGGACGGTTTTGAGGAAAGCGAGTCGGTCATCCTGATCGCCGCGACCAACCGCCCCGATATTC
>CABQKL010000116.1 GCA_902464645.1 uncultured Collinsella sp. | reverse complement strand
CCGCTAAACCAGTGGAAGATGATAACGGGGGAGTCGGAGTTTGGGATGAGTAGTCCATGCGATTCGAGGACGTCCAGTACGGCTCCTGCCGAACGAACGGCGTGAATTGATATCACGCGCCCGGTAAGAGGATGCTGCACGAGCGCATCGCAGAGCCGGTTAAGTACCTGTATTTGTAGCGGCTCACTTCCAGCAAAGCGCGCGGAAAAGTCGAGTCCGACTTCGCCGATGTAGCGTTCTTGGGCAGCAACTTCGCAAAGCAGATTGACTTCGGCAAAACCGCAGTGGCCATCGGCGAGCCACCAGGGGTGAAGCCCAACGCCGGCGATGCTGCCCGGGTGGCGACGAGCGCGCTCGTTTGCGGCCGAAAAGTCGCGTGGATCGACGCCGCAATCAAATAGACCCAAGCCCAGCGCCGTTGCCTCATCGGCAACGGCGTCCGGGTGGGCCATTAAATCAAGATGGCAGTGTGCATCAAATAACCGGGGCTCCATCTCGGTGCGCTCCGCTAGTCTAGGCGCTGGCCATCGGCGCGCACGCGCTCGATGCCGCGACCGCTGATCTGGCGGATAACCTCGCCGGCGATCATCTGGCCCATGATGGGCGGCATAAAGCTGGCGGTTCCCAGCTCGGTGCGCTCGTGGATGTTGGAAGGGTCGCGGGGCTGTGTCTTAACCGATTCCTCGCAGCTAAACAGTACGTGCAGGCTCTTGATGCCGCGCTTCTTGCATTCTTTGCGCATGATGCGGCTCATGGGATCACGTACCGTATCGAAGATGTCGGCAAAGCGGAGGCACTCGGGATGGAGCTTGTTGGCCCCGCCCATGGAACTAACCAAACGAATGTCGTGGTCCTGAGCATATTTGGCAATGGTGAGCTTGGCCGAGATGGTGTCGATGGCGTCGACGACGTAGTCGAGCTTGCCGTCCGTCTGCTCCAAAACGCTCGCGAAGAAATCATCGATGTTGTCGCTCAGCAGGTATTCGGTACGTTTGATGACGGTGGCGGCAGGATTGATATCGTGGATCATGGCTTCCATCACGTCAACCTTGCGCTTGCCGATGGTGCTGTGAAAGGCAATGGCCTGGCGATTGATATTGCTGGGCGCGACGATGTCCTTGTCCAGAATGACGAAATGACCAATGCCGCCGCGGGCGAGTGCCTCGCAGCAGTTGGAGCCCACGCCTCCGCAGCCGAGCACCAGCACCGTAGCATCGGCGAGCTTATCGAGTGCCTTGCGGCCCATGATGATCTCGAGCTTGGTGTCGCGTGTCTCGTTGGGAGTTGCGGCTGTGGTTTCAGTCATAGACATCCTCCGATGGGGAAGTGAATCGTGTTCTAGCTATCGCCATTATAGGTAATCGCCCATAGGCTGCGATGGCGTTTGCTTTGATGTGGTTTGAAGCATTGCGGTTAGATAGTTAGACAAACATCTAAATATCGAGTATAGTGTGCACGTCATGAGAGATGATGAGAGGAGGTCTTATGCCGGGAGAGGGTTTTAAGGCGCTGGCCGATCCTACACGGCGTCACATTTTGGAACTGCTGCGCGAGGGCAATTGCACGGCGGGGGAGCTTGCCGAGCATTTCGATATCAGTAAGCCGTCGCTGAGCCATCACTTGGCGACGCTCAAAAACGCCGGGTTGGTGACCGACGAGCGCCATGGCCAAAACATCGTATACAGCTTAAACACCACCGTCATGCAGGATTTAATTGGCTGGTTTATGGGCTTTACAAACACTGAAGGTGATAAGGATGAATAACGAAAACAAGGGCATTCACCCCACGGGGGTATCGTCGCGCGTGTGGATTGCGCTGGTTGTTCTGTGCGTCGCCAATGTCGTAGTGCACCTCATGGTGATGCCGAGCTTGCCTGCACGGATTCCCACGCACTGGGGCGCGAACGGCGCTGTCGACGGTTGGGGTCCTAGCTGGATGGCATCGGCGCTCGGCGCGTTGCCGCTGGCGCTTCTCGCAATGTTCCGCGCGGTGCCGCGCATCGATCCCAAAGGTGAGGCATATCGAACCTCGGGCAAGTTCTATCAGGGCTTCGTAATCGCCTTTACCTTGTTCATGTGTGCCGTAAGCTGGCTGGGAGAACTTACGGTCTGGGGCGTGGTGCCGGCGGTCGGTTCGGTCAACGTGCTGATTTCCGGTGTTGTCGGTTTGCTGTTCATCGGCGTAGGCAACTACTTGCCACGTGTGAAGCAGAACTATACGCTCGGCATCAAGACACCTTGGGCGCTTGCCGATCCCGAGAACTGGCGCCGTACGCAGCGTTTTGGTGGCGCCTGCTTTATGGTGCTGGGCTTTAGCCTGATTGTGATGGGCGTGGCAGGCAGCGTGCTTTCGAGTGAAGTCGTCGCCGCGGTGATTGCGGTTCTGGCGTTTGGTTCGGTTGGAGCCGTCTACGTCTACTCGTATCTGCTGTGGCGCAAATCGCAGCGAGCCGCTCGCTAAGGTTGCGGAAAACTAGCGTACGCAGTTCATAGTATGTTCCGGGGGAACTTTTCCCAGGTAGTATTAGGGGGTATGGGCAACCATGCCCCTTTTTCGTTACGTTTCAGAGCTGGTTTTTCCATTTCGTTTCCACTTAGGCGAAACAAGAATAGGGAAACAGCAGGTAGAAAGGATAAAACAGGCAAATGGCGGAGTTTATCTACCAGATGTATCAGGCTCGTAAGGCCCATGGCGACAAGGTAATCCTTGACGACGTGACCCTGAGCTTCTACCCCGGTGCCAAGATCGGCGTCGTGGGCCCCAATGGTATGGGCAAGTCGACCCTGCTCAAGGTCATGGCCGGCATCGAGGAGGTCTCCAACGGCGATGCCAGGCTCACCCCCGGCTACACCGTGGGCATCCTGCAGCAGGAGCCGCCGCTCGACGATGACAAGACCGTCATCGAGAACGTGCGCATGGCATTTGGCGACATGATCGCCAAGGTCGATCGCTTCAACAAGATCGGCGAGGAGATGTGCGACCCGGATTGCGACATGGACGCCCTCATGGCCGAGATGGGAAAGCTCCAGGACGAGATCGACGCCGCCGACGGCTGGGATATCGATTCCAAGCTCGGCCAGGCCATGGACGCCCTGCAGCTGCCCGATTCCGACATGCCGGTCAACGTACTTTCCGGCGGCGAGCGCCGTCGCGTGGCCCTGTGCAAGCTGCTGCTCGAAGCTCCCGACCTGCTGCTGCTCGACGAGCCCACGAACCATCTGGACGCCGAGTCGATCCTGTGGCTCGAGCACTTCCTGCACAACTACCAGGGCGCGGTGCTTGCCGTCACACACGATCGCTACTTCCTGGATAACGTTGCCGAGTGGATCTGCGAGGTCGACCGCGGCCACCTCTATCCCTACAAGGGCAACTACTCCACGTATCTGGAGACCAAGGCCGCGCGCATCGAGGCACAGGGCAACCGCGACGCCAAGCTCGCCAAGCGCATGGAGGCCGAGCTCGAGTGGGTACGCAGCTCGCCCAAGGCTCGCCAGGCCAAGAACAAGGCTCGTCTGGCTCGCTACGAGGAGATGGAGGCCGAGGCCCGCGCAAGCCAGAAGCTCGACTGGACCGACATCCGCATCCCTGTGGGCCCGCGTCTGGGCAACAAGGTACTCGAGGCCCATCACCTGCACAAGGAGTTCGATGGCCGTGTGCTCATCGACGACCTATCATTCACCCTGCCGCGCAACGGCATCGTGGGCGTCATCGGCCCCAACGGTGTCGGTAAGACCACGCTGTTCAAGACGATTGTGGGTCTGGAGCCGCTGACTTCGGGCGAGCTCGAGGTGGGCGAGACCGTCAAGATTTCTTACGTCGACCAGAACCGTTCCGGCATCGACCCCGATAAGAACCTGTGGGAGGTCGTCTCGGATGGCCTGGACCACATGATGGTGGGCGAGACCGAGGTCCCCAGCCGCGCTTATGTGGCGAGCTTTGGCTTTAAGGGCCAGGACCAGCAGAAGCGCGCTGGCGTGCTCTCCGGCGGCGAGCGCAACCGTCTGAACCTGGCGCTCACGCTCAAGCAGGGCGGCAACCTGTTGCTCCTCGACGAGCCCACGAACGACCTCGACGTCGAGACGCTGTCCTCGCTCGAGGCGGCGCTGCTCGAGTTCCCGGGCTGCTCGGTGGTCATTAGCCACGACCGTATGTTCCTGGACCGCGTCGCCACGCACATTCTGGCGTGGGAGGGCACCGATGAAAATCCGGGCAACTGGTATTGGTTCGAGGGCAACTTCGAGGCCTATCAGGCCAACCGCATCGAGCGCCTGGGCGAGGACGCAGCCCAGCCGCATCGTATCCACCGCAAGCTCACGCGCGATTAGTCGAGCTCAGGTGACCTAACGAGAAAGGGACGATAACCTTGAGGGCTATCGTCCCTTTTTGTTACTTGGTAGAAGGCTCGACTTTATCGATGGTCCAGGCGGCTCCGAGACCGCCGGTGGTGTTGCGGCGGATGCGCACGGTAACCTCGCGGCGCTCGCCGGCCTGCGTGTAGCGCAGGGGGAAGCTTGCGCGGTTTCGTGCGACCTCGATGGTACCGCGCTCGCGGGCGATCCAGTAGTACTCGCCGACGATGCCGAGGGTGTCGGCGCCGTAGGGGAGATAGGTTGACAGCTGGTGCAGAAGCGGGCCGGGGCAGAAGATCTCGGTTGTGAAATCGACGGGGAAGTCCTTGGGGATGGCGGGCGCTGCAGGTGCGGGGGTTGGGGCTGCTGCGGGTGCCGAAGCCGGTGCCGGTCCGGGAATTTGGTCGCAAGCAGCGGTGGGCACGGACTCGATGACGGTCGCGGGCCCCGGCGTCGAGTCCGGCTTGGTCGTGGAATCTGCGGGCTCCACGGTGACGGGCGCGTCTGCAGCGGCAGTTTCAACCTCAGCCTGCGTCGCGTTCTCGTTCTCGACGCTCGACTTTGCCTCGATGGGCGTGGATGCCATGGTGGTGATGCCGGCGTTGGCGTTCTCGGGGTCATAGACGACCGTGAGCGAGATGGCAGGCTGCGGTACCTCGGGCTCCGATGCCGCCTCGGCAGCGTCCTGTTCTGTGGGCTCTTCGGGCTGATCGTCCTCAGCCTCGTCGCCAAAGACATCGCTGTTTTGGAACGCAGGCGTTTCGGATAGGTTAGCGGCTTCTTCGGCTGTCGACTTGGGAGCCTCGTTGAGCTCAGCAGTGGCTTCCTGCTCGGATATGACTACGGGCTCGGTCGTGGCAGCGATTTCGGTTTCGGCTTCTGCTGTTACCTCAATAGCGACTTCGATCTCTGCCTCGGGCTCGGGTTCCGGCGCGGCTTCAACCATGGCTTCGGGCTCGGGACGCTTAACGTGCTTAGGGCGCACGGCCTTGAGGTCCTTCTCGCCGCGCTTTTTCTTTTTGTAGGACTGCTTGGCTCCCTTGGCTGCCTTGGGCTTGTCCTCGCCCTTGGCAAGGGCGGCATCCCAGGTATCGTTGGCGATGACGGTGGCATACAGGCGACCGCCCTTAAAGACGGTCAGTCTAATGCAGTCGTCGAGCTCCTCGAGCAGCTCGCGCGTGGACTC
>CABQKL010000115.1 GCA_902464645.1 uncultured Collinsella sp. | reverse complement strand
CGCGTCGAAGGCATGTTCCATCACGGACTTACGGCGGATCACACCGACGAGTCTGCCATCACCATCCACCACCGGCAGTTTCTTGAACTGCTTCTTGGCGAGGATTCGGGCCACCTCTCCAACATGCTGGTCGGGCGTGGCGGCAACGACCTTACGCGTGGCGATGTCCATCACCTTCTTGCCGGAGAGCGCCTGCACCTTGGAGGCCACGGTTTCGTCGTCGAACACCACCATCGTCGAACCGGTGCCGGTGGAAACCGTACGGGATTCATAGGTGGCAATCGATTTCATGACATCGCCGTCGCTGACGAAGCCGACGAGCCTGCCATCGCCGTTCACCACGGGAAGGCTGGAAACGTTGAGGCGGATGAACTCGCGCACCACATGCGTGATGTCATCGCTGTCCAAGCAGCTGTAGGGCTGATCGTCCATAATCCCGCCGATGGACTGTTCCTGGGCCTGCTTGAACAGGGAGGCAGCGGGGGCCACGTATGCGCCGGCGTAGTGATGCTCGGCGGGCTGACCTTCAGTGGTTTCGACCGCGACTTCGGCGGAGGCTTGCGCCTCGTAGGCCTTGGCGTTGCGTGCGGCCTTCTCCTTGGCACGGCTGGTGACGGTGAAGATGCAGATGATCAGGGCGACCAGCGAGATGGCGGCGCACAGCAGGTAGGAGAACGCGATGCCGCTGGCCGTGGCGGACTTCACACCCTGGGACATGTGCGAGGCGGTCACGGATGTTTCTGCGGTGACCAGAAGCGAGGTCGCAATGGCTGCCGCGATCTGGCGGCCGGTGTTGGCGATGGCGTTGCCATGGGCGATCATGTCGTTCGGCAAAGCGTTGACGCCCCAAGTGTTGATCGGCATGTTGGCGATAGCCTGACCAGATGCCTGCAATGCGCAGAACACGGCGACAAACAGCACTGATGTCCTGGTGCTGATGGTGCCGAGAAGACCAAGAGAGATGGTCATGAGCGCAAGGCCGCCGATACCCACGCCGCGCGGGCCGAATTTGTCGAATGCGGCACCGGCGACCGGACTCAGGATGATGCCGACCGCCGCGGCGGGCAGCATGACCATGCCGGTGACGGTGGCGGATTGGCCGAGCACATTCTGGATGAAGATAGGCAACGTCACGTTGGTTGCGGCGACTGCGGCGTTGATCAGAGTGACCAGAATCGCGGAGTTGCGGAAGTTGCGGGTGGCAAGGGTGTCAACGCGCAACAATGGCTCATCGAGCTTGACTTGCTTGTATACGAATGCGACGAAGGCCACAAGACCAACGACGATTGAGGTAATGACGACCGGACTGGCCCATCCCATCGTGGAAGCGGACGAGAAGCCATAGAGCAGGCCACCGAACGCGATGGTCGAAAGGATCACGGACAGGATGTTGAGCTTTGGGTTCTTCAACTCGCTGACGTTCTTGAGCATCATCGTGCCTCCGACAAGGATGACCAGTGCCACGACTGCAATGCCAATGAACATCAGGCGCCATCCGAAACTGTCAATCACCAGACCACCGACAACCGGGCCGATAGCCGGGCCGGCGGCCATGACGATACCGGCCATGCCCATGGCGGTGCCGCGCTTATCCGGCGGATAGACGAGCATCGGCACTACGGCGACCAATGGCAACAGCACGCCGGAGCCGGCGGATTGCAGTATGCGTCCGACGAGCAACAGCACGAAATTCGGCGCGACGGCACACAGCAGTGTGCCGACCATGAAAGTGGCAAGAGCTCCGGCGAAGAGCTTTCGGGTGGAGAATTTATCAATCAGATAGCCTGAAATCGGCACCATGATGCCCGAGACCAGCATGTAGACGCTGGTCACCCACTGCACGGTGCCGGTGGTGATATTGAAATCACGCATCAGTGCCGGCAAGGCCGGTGACATGACGGTCTGGTTGAGCAGCGCGATGAACGAGCCGACGACGATCACGCCCACGACGATGAATCGGGCGTGCGAATCAATAGGCTTTACGGAACTGGCGGCGGACCCGAATTCCGCGGTTTTCTGTGAGGTCACAGCATTTCCTTCTGTTGGTAACGGCATGTGTGGGCGATCCGGCCTCATACTTGTGTCAAGATGCGGGGACACCGATGAGTCCGGGGTAAAGGAAAAGCCGCCATCCGTTCCGCATTCATATACGGCAAACGATTCGCGGCTTTGCGTAAGTTGATGGCTATGGTGAGCGATTCATGCGACGTCGACTGCGGATGGGCCATCGGTACATCCCGGCATAAGGCGTGTCCCCGCTACACCAGCATCGAGAATAGGGCCATTTGTGGATTGGCAAACAGAACATTGCCGACGAACGACCCACGGCAGGTGCGTGCGATGAACATCGCGTAGCGATACAGGTTCATGGCATCTCCTTGATGGGTCTTCGTACGGCAGACATCGAGAAGCCTATCATCATTCAGATCGACGGTGAAACCCACGCATGCCCGACAATACACAAAATCTTTACAAAAGGATTGGGCCTACCGCATACGATCCGCCTGGGTAGCGGTCCGAGGATGAATCAGGGGCGAGCCAAGGGTTGCGTCTCGTGTTTCCGTCATGATGTCTGGCAAAAAAGTGAAGCCGGACATGCGAGGCATCGACCGGAATCGGAAAGGGGCAAATCATGCGAGTTCTCGGCAATATCCTGTGGATCATTCTTGGTGGGTTGGCCATCGCAATCGGATGGGCATTGGTGGGACTGATTCTGTGCATCTCCATCATCGGCATCCCGTTCGGTCTTCAAGCGTTCAAGATGGCGGGACTCACCCTGACGCCGTTTGGCAAAACCGTGCAATACGGCGGCGGAGTCGGCTCTGCCTTGGCCAACATCCTGTGGGTGGTGCTGGTCGGCTGGTGGATGGCGTTCGGCTATCTGGGAGCCGGCGTACTCAACTGCATCACCATTATCGGTATTCCGTTCGGATTGCAATCGTTCAAGATGGCCAAGCTCGCGCTCTGGCCATTCGGAGCGGAAATCGTCAACCTGTAGATTCCAAATACTACAAAGCCGCCAAAGCAACCCTTGACGAGGCGGTCACCGACGTCAACAATTGGATTGACCAGCAAGCCGCCAAGGCCGAATAATAAAACACACATTATGCTGCTGCAGCAGCCAGTCCTTGCAGAACAATGTCATGACAAAGGCCCGAGAAGACGACTTCTCAGGCCTTATCCGTGCCGCTCCTCAGTCGCTTGTAGCGACAGCTCCCCTCAAAGAGGGGAGCCAGAGAAACACTTACTTCGAGATGTTGAACTTGAACTCGGCGTCTTACCGGTCTTCTTCGTCCTGCCTTGCCGCGGATATTCAATCGCATCGCAGGGGTGCATAGCCATAAAGCGATTCCACAAACTGGCTTATAGATGGCAGATTCGGAAGGCTGACCGGAGGCATCTCGCCTATGTATGGCAGTTCATTCCAGAAAGACCGCAGTTAGAGGGTACACAATTACCCCCTAACCGGTCTGTCACAAAAACGAGCTGCCACATATAAGCGAAATACGTCCGGACGAACGCCAGAATCTACCATATATAAGACCACCTGTCAGAAATCTAATTCAAGCCGATCAGCAACCCACCATTACATTACCCTTGATTTGGTGTACATACAACACCTTAGTTATCCTTGATTTGGTGTATCTACGGCGGTGAGACATGGAAACTTTCGAACGAAAAGCGTACGAAAAACTGGCTTCCTGGAAGGATTCTTCCCAAGGAAGCACAGCCCTGCTCATCGAGGGCGCATGGCGCGTCGGGAAAAGCACCATCGCGGAGGAATTCGGACGACGGAACTATGCGTCGTATATGCTCGTCGACTTCTCGAAAGCCCCCGATGACGTGCTGGGCTACTTCGTCGACCTGCGCAACGACCTCGACGCGTTCTTCATGTACCTGTCATCCTTCTACGGAGTGGAACTGCACAGGAGGGATAGCCTCATCATTTTCGACGAGGTGCAGCTGTACCCGAAGGCCCGCGAGGCCATCAAGCAGCTGGTGGCTGACGGACGTTACGACTACATCGAGACAGGCTCGCTCGTCTCCATCCGCAAGAACGTCAAGGACATCCTCATTCCATCAGAGGAGGAGTCGATCCGCCTGAATCCCATGGATTTCGATGAATTCCTCTGGGCTTTGGGAGAAAAGCCACTGTCCGCGCTCATCGCGGACTCGTTCAAGAAGCGCAGGCCGCTCCCCGATTCGCTGCACAGGAAAGCCATGCGGCTATTCCGTGAATACATGCTGGTCGGAGGCATGCCCCAGGCTGTGTCGAAGTACGTCGAGACCCATGATTTCAGCAAAGTCGACAACGTCAAACGGAACATCCTCCGACTGTACAGGCAGGACATCTCCAAGCATGGCGGCAGCGACCGGATACGCATCACGCGCATCTTCGACAACCTGGTGGGTCAGCTTTCCAAGAAGGAGAAGAAGTTCAACATCACATCGCTGGGAGAGAAAGCGAAAACCCGCGATTACGAGGACGCCTTCTTCTGGCTTTCCGATGCGTTCATTACCAACGACTGTTTCAATTCCACCGATCCGAGCGTGGGCTTGAGCATTAGCGAGGACCATTCGACGGTCAAATGCTACGCCGCCGATACAGGGCTTCTCACTACGCTCGCCCTGGCCGACTCGGAACAGACCGGAAGCAACCTGTACCGGGACATCCTCCTAGAACGCATCGAGATCAACGAGGGCATGCTCGCGGAGAACGTCGTTGCACAGCTTCTCCGGGTCAACGGGCACCGGCTGTTCTTCTATTCGCGCAGCGATCGCGACGACCCGTCGAACCGCATGGAGATCGACTTCCTCATCGTCGAACCGTACGAGAACGCGGCAATGAAGTACAGGGTCAGCCCCATCGAGGTCAAGTCATCGAAACGCTACCGCACGGTCTCGTTAGACAAATTCAAGGCAAAATTCGATAAGAAGGTCGGCACCAGATACGTGCTGCATCCGAAACCGCTGGTTGTGGAAAATGACGTGGTCAAACTGCCGATCTACATGGCGGGACTGCTGTAGAAGGCTTCATGCAGACAGCGCTTTTTGGTGCACTACCAGCGAATGACGCCCAACCCCGTTGTCTATTTGTAAGCGCAACGCCTTCGTCAGAGTTGTAAGTCTGGCAGTTCGTCGGCAAACGCCTCGGCGGGTGTGCGGTAGCCGAGCGCTCGCATGGGCCGGTTGTCGGTCTCGTCGACGATCTCCTGGAGCTCCCTCGCCATGCCCGGTTCGATGATCGTGCGTTTGGGCAGGTAACGGCGGATCATGCCGTTGCGGTTCTCGTTGCCGCCCCGCTGCCAGCTGGAATAGGGGTCGGCGAAGTACGTGGCCATGCCCGGTTCGTCGCGCAGCCGCGCGTGGCGGGCGAACCCGGTGCCGTTGTCGTGCGTGACGCTGAGCCTGGCGGCCGCCGGCAGCGGGGCGAACATCGCCAGCCGCGCCCCGACGCTCCGCTCGGCGGTCTTGTCGGGGATAACACGGGCCATGTTTATGTTCAATGGTTTTAAGACCGGTTGAGCGTTTGGTTTTTAGTCCGAAAG
>CABQKL010000114.1 GCA_902464645.1 uncultured Collinsella sp. | reverse complement strand
CCTGCCAGCGCAGCTTCGATACCGGGAAGTGCTGCGGCAAGTGCTCGCTTACCACCGATGATGGCGACCTTGGTCGCTCTGTATTCGGCCAGCGCGCCGGGCAGCTCGTCAAAGCAATCCTCGCCGACGGTGTAGTCGCTCATTCCAATCGTGCGCATAGCAACCTTCTTTCGTTCGATAGAGTGCTTTCAGGTATTTTGCTCCTAGAGAAGGTCCACAGCCGCGAGATATTTCGAACGTATAAAACCAGTGTTGAGGGTTTTTCGCCGGCGCGGAACGTGCTAGCATACTCCGCATAAGCGTTGATGGGGACGAGTAGTCGGCCGTCCGCATGCTACAGAGAGCGGGGAGCGCTGAGAACCCGTGCATGCGACCGATGAAAATCACCCCGGAGCTGCGGTCCCAACGGGCGCGCCGCACAGGCACGTCTTAGTAGATATCGCCGAGATGGTCGTCGATACAGGCCAGCCGAGTAACGGATGCGAGCGCGCGAATATGCGGGCGAGGGCATCTAAGCTGGGTGGTTAAGCGAAGAGCTTTTGCGAGCGTACAGCTCGATTTGTGCGCTTCGTCCCAGCTTGTAGGGACGGGCGCTTTTTTTGGTGCCCAACGGGCGTGCGCGCCCACGACATGAAAGGGGTACCGTGGCAAACGAGTACAAGCAGACGATGAATCTGCCCAAGACCGGTTTTCCCATGCGTGCCGGTCTTTCCAAGTCCGAGCCCAAGCGACTCAAGGACTGGCAGGACAACAAGGTCTACGAGCAGGTTCTGAAGAAGAACGAGGGTCACAAGAAGTTTGTGCTGCACGACGGTCCTCCGTACGCCAACGGTCCGATCCACATCGGCCATGCCATGAACAAGATCTCCAAGGACATGATCAACCGCTACTGGATGATGCAGGGCTATGAGGTTCCCTATGTCCCCGGTTGGGACTGCCATGGCCAGCCGATCGAGCACAAGGTCGAGGAGAAGCTCGGTACCGAGAAGTTCAACCAGACCCCCACGGCCAAGATTCGTGAGCTCTGCAACGAGTTCGCTGTCGAGAACATCGAGCTGCAGAAGGCCGGTTTCCGTCGTCTGGGCGTGCTCGGCGACTGGGACAACCCCTACCTGACGCTCTATCACCAGCATGACGCCGCCGACATCGAGGTCTTCAAGTCCATGTTCGATAAGGGCATGATCTATCGCGGCCACAAGCCGGTTCACTGGTGCAAGCACTGCCACACCGCACTCGCCGAGGCCGAGATCGAGTACTCCGATGAGACGAGCCCGTCCATCTTCGTGCGCTTTGAGATGACCTCCAAGCCCGCCGGCCTCGAGAACTTCGACGGCCCGGTCGACTTTATCATCTGGACGACCACGCCGTGGACCATCCCCTCCGACCAGGCCGTTTCCCTTAAGCCCGGCGCCGCCTATGTCGCCGTTGAGCACGAGGGTCGTGCCGAGGTCATGCTTGAGGACCTGGCTCCCAAGTGCTGTGAGGAGTTTGGTTGGGAGTACACCCCGGTCATGGTCGACGGCAAGCCCTACGTGGTTCCCGCCGAGACCTTCCACCACATCCACTACAAGCAGCCGATCTTTGACGGCGTTGAGGGCGTGGCGCTGCTGGCGGATTACGTCGGTGTCGATGACGGTACCGGTATCGTCCACAACTCGCCCGGCCACGGCGTCGACGACTACTTTGCCTGCCTCAAGGAGGGCATCACCGACATCTGCATGCCGGTCGATGACGACGGCAAGTTCTACACCGGTGAGGAGTTTGGCACCGGTGGCCCCTTCAGCGGTATGGATACCGATGAGGCCAACCCGCACATCATCGAGTTCCTGCGCGAGCGCGGCACCCTGGTCCTCGAGAAGAAGATCACGCACAGCTATCCGCACTGCTGGCGCTGCAAGCACCCGGTGCTCTTCCGTGCTACCGACCAGTGGTTTGTCTCGATGGACAAGACCGGTTTGCGTGAGCAGGCTGGCAAAGAGGTCCGCGAGAACGTCAAGTGGTATCCGGCCCACGCGGCCAACCGCATCGGTGCCATGGTCGAGCAGCGTCCCGACTGGTGCATCAGCCGTCAGCGCAACTGGGGCGTGCCTATCCCCAGCTACACCTGCGCCGACTGCGGCGAGAAGGTCATGAACGATGCCACGCTCGACGCCGTCATCAAGCTCTTCCATGAGAAGGGCTCCGACGCCTGGTTCATCGACGCTCCCGAGAGCTACCTGGGCGAGGCCTGCGTCTGCCCCAAGTGCGGTGGCCATCACCTCAAGGCCGATAAGGATATCCTCGACGTGTGGTGGGACTCCGGCGTGTCTTGGAAGGCCGTCTGCGAGTATCGCCCCGAGCTGGAGTATCCGGCGGACGTGTATCTTGAGGGCTCCGACCAGCATCGCGGTTGGTTCCAGAGCTCGCTGCTCACGTCGGTGGGTGCCAACGGCCATGCTCCGTACAAGGCGGTCGTCTCGCAGGGCTTCACGCTCGACGGCCAGGGCCGCAAGATGTCCAAGTCGCTCGGTAACGTCATCGACCCCAACAAGGTCTGTGATGAGATGGGCGCCGACATCATCCGCCTGTGGGTCGCCTCGGTCGATACCAGCTCCGATGTCTCCATCGACCACGAGATCCTTGCTCGTACGTCCGATGCCTACCGTCGTTTCCGCAACACGCTGCGCTTCCTGCTCTCCGAGCTCGAGGGTCAGTTTGAGCCCGAGACCGACGGCGTCGCCTTTGCCGACCTGCTGCCGCTCGACAAGCTCATGGTTGCCCGTCTGACCCAGGTTCAGGCCGAGGTCGACGATGCCTACGCCAGCTACGAGTTCCCGCGCGCCTACCGTGCGCTCTACGACTTCGTGGTTACCGAGCTTTCCAACGTGTACCTCGACGCCCTGAAGGACCGTCTGTACTGCGAAAAGCCCGGCTCGCTCGAGCGCCGCAGCGCCCAGACCGTGCTCGCCGAGCTCTTCTCGATGCTCATGCGCGATTTGCAGCCGATCCTGTCCTACACCGTCGATGAGGCCATGGCCTATGCGCCCGCCGGCTGCGTCGACCACCAGAAGTACGCCGCGCTGCTCGATTGGTACAAGTCGCCCATCACGGTCGACGAGGCCAATGAGTTCGAGGGCGTGCTCGAGGCTTCGCTCGAGCTCCGTAGCGCCGTGACCAAGGCCCTTGAGGATGCCCGCTCCGCCGGCACCTTCACCAAGAGCCAGCAGGTCCGTGTCAAGGCGGTCGTTCCCGCTGAGATGTATGCGCTGTTGACCGGCGACAAGGCGGTCGACCTGGCCGAGTTCTACATCGTCTCCGATGTTGAGCTGACCCAGGGTGAGGAGCTCTCCGTTGCCATCGAGGCTGCCGAGGGCGAGTGCTGCGACCGTTGCTGGAACTATCGCACCACCGTCGGCGAGTACAACGGCCACGCGCAGATCTGTAAGCGCTGCGCGGAGGCGCTGAACTAGTCGTTGGGGACGTTCTTAAACGACTAGTCTAACAAGAACGTCCCCATTGACTACCTGTGTCACATTCAAGCGGCATTCTGTTTTTCGGGATGCCGCTTTCGTTTTTAGCTGGTTATTTCGCTTGCGTTGGTGTATATGTCGTGCGTTCAGCGTATGGCAATATAAGATGGTTCTTTGCATTAAACGTAATTCGATTTTTGAGGGTAGGGGATTTCTTTGGGTCGTGGTGCGGATATGACGCCGCCTTTGCGTTGGCGGTTGGGTGTTGCTGGTGGCGTGGCGCTCGTTGTGTTGCTCGTTGACCAGCTGACCAAGCTTGCGGTTCGTTCCGTGGGCGATGCCCTGCATATGACCGTTATTCCCAGCGTGATCGATTTCCTGTTTGTTCGCAATATCGGAGCCGCCTTTAGCATGGGTGAGGGGCATGGCATCGCGTTTGCCGTGCTGGCGTTGGCGGTCATTATCGCTATTGCCGTGTACCTCGTTCGTGCGCCCCAGCTCGCCCATCTTGAGGTTGTAGGCATGGCTATGGTTGCGGGCGGCGCCATCGGTAACGCGATCGACCGCCTCGCCTTTGGCTTCGTGACCGATTTCATTGCCACCACGTTCATCGACTTTCCTGTCTTTAACGTGGCCGATATCGGCATTACGGTCGGTGTTGTGTTGGCGCTTATCGGTTACATGTTCTTGAGTCCCGCCGCTCGCGAGGTCGATGCGACCGCCGAGCTCAACGCCCGTGACGAGGCCCGCGCCAAACGCAAAGCCAAGCAGCGTGGGGAGCGTGCCCGCAAGATTCGCGAAAGGAATGAGCGCTAATGGCCGACATCCATATTCTCGTTGCCGACGATTCCGCTGTTCAGCGTCTCGACGCCTATCTGGGCGCCAACGATGGCTGTCCCACGCGCTCTGCCTGCGCACATCTGATCGAGGGCGGTGCCGTTGCCGTCAACGGCGAGACCTGCCTATCAAAAAAATATGCCGTGCGCTCCGGTGACCGTATCTCGGTCGACTTGCCCGAGCCGCACGATCCGACCGATGTGATTCCCGAGGCCATCCCGCTCGATATTCGCTACGAGGACGACTACCTCATCGTACTCTCCAAACAGCGCGGTCTCGTGTGCCATCCCGCCCATGGTCACGAGAGCGGCACCCTTGCGAACGCCCTGGTCTACCACTGCGGCATCGATCATCTTGGTACCGTGCAAGGCGAGGACCGACCCGGCATCGTGCATCGCCTGGATCGCGATACCTCGGGCCTTATGCTCGCGGCAAAAGACGATGACACCCAGCGCGCGCTTCAAAATCTCATCCGCACGCGCACGCTCGACCGTCGCTATATCACGCTCGTTCACGGACACATCGCCATGGACGAGGGCACTATCAACACCGGTATTGCCCGATCGACGCGCGACCGCGTGAAGATGGCGGTTTCTGATGACCCCTTTGCGCGCCAGGCCATCACGACCTTCAAGGTGCTCGAGCGCTTTGATTCCACGCGTTTCGACGACGGCTACACGCTTGTCGAGTGTCACCTGTTTACCGGCCGCACGCATCAGATTCGCGTGCACATGCGTCATATCAACCACGCCTGCGTGGGCGATCCACTCTACGGTAAGTGCGATGCGCGTGCCGATCAGGGTCTGACCAGGCAGTTCCTTCATTCTTGGCGCGTGGCATTCGACCATCCCGCGACGGGGGAGCGCATTGAGTGCCGTGATGAGCTGCCGTGGGACCTTGCCGCGGTTCTGGATGACCTGGCCCCGCGTTCGCTCGGCCGCACTGCCGCCGGTGACGAAATTGTCCCGCAGCTCGGTCTGCTCGAAGCCTAGCCAGTATTAGGTGGTTTCTTGAACTCGGTAAGCCTGCGGTAAGATATACGATTGTTTACGTAACGCGTTGCTGGGAGCCTGCATGCTCGCCTTTTTACAAACCAACACACCCATCGTGATCTTCAACCAGATTGTCGTCACGCTGCTCACGGTCTGCTTTCTGTACCAGGTGGTCTTCTTTGTCATCGGCGCTCTTCGTGGCGAGGTCGCGCCTCCCAAGGCCAAAAAACTCCACCGCTATGCCTTCTTTATCGCGGCGCATAACGAGGAGGC
>CABQKL010000113.1 GCA_902464645.1 uncultured Collinsella sp. | reverse complement strand
CGGCCACTCGGACAACTCTCCGTTAAATGCGAAAGTCAGTATACACGAGGAATCGAAAAGTGCAAACAGAAAACTTGGCATTTTTTAAACCGCTCGCTCCGCGCTCGTATCCGGCATGTGCCGGATACGTACTAAAAAAGCATCCTGACCAGCCAGATCGCGCTCGATGACCTGTTCAAAATGGGTATTCATGAATGACGTGGCAGCGAATTTAAAAATTTCGAGGCAATCGATCGAACCGGTGGTATGCATTTCGCGACCACAACCCTGCAATCGGTGACCTGCGGTTTGACTCAGGTTGTCCTCGCCGCGGCGTATCTTGCTATCGAATTCGTCAAGCTCTTGGTCAGCATTTGGTTGGAATACGCGAGAAGTGCCGTGTAAGCATGGGCATATGTGGAGGTCATGAGGTTGTAGCTGCATATTCTTGCAGCCTGGGAGGTTGAAAGATATTATTACCAAGTCTTTTCCTGCTTCAGGCGCACCTTCACGACCTGAAGCCACATTTGCCCAGAGGAGGTGACAATATGAAGGCTTATGAACTGCTGTTCTTTGTTGACCCGTCGCTCGACCCCGAGACTCGTCTCGCTGTTATGAAGCGTATCGATACCACGATCGCTGAGGGCGCTGGCAAGGTCGACTCCGTTGACGAGTGGGGCAAGCGCAAGCTCGCCTACGAGATCAACGACCTCACCGATGGTGACTACACCCTCATCAACTTCCACGCAGATCCTACCCAGATCGCCGAGCTTGATCGCGTCCTGCGCATCACCGACGCTGTGGTCCGCCACATGATCGTCCGTCGCGACGACCAGGAGTAAGACTGTCGTTTTGGACTGGGCTTGTGCCCCAAGAGGAAGTAGTGAGTTATGAGCATCAATCGAGTGAACATCACCGGTAACCTCACCCGCGATCCCGAGCTGCGCGCCACCGCCGGCGGAACCCAGGTTCTGTCCTTTGGCGTCGCCGTGAACGATCGTCGCCGCAACGCGCAGACTGGCGAGTGGGAGGACTATCCCAACTTTGTCGACTGCACTATGTTCGGCACCCGCGCCGAGGCCGTGAGCCGTTTCCTGGCAAAGGGAAACAAGGTCGCGATCGAGGGCAAGCTGCGCTACAGCTCTTGGGAGCGCGACGGTCAGCGCAGGAGCAAGCTTGAGGTCATCGTCGATGAGATCGAGTTTATGAGCTCCCGTGGTGGCCAGGGTGGCTACGATCAGGGCGGTTACGCCCCCGCAGCTCCCGCGCCCGCAGCACGTCCTGCCGCACCGGTGGCTACGCCGCCCGCGGTCGACGTCTACGATGAGGACATCCCGTTCTAAGGGTTGTTCACCTATTTTTGAGTGAGAGGCGGCTTCGGCTCGCCGAAGTTGCCAAATGAAAGGTATTTTGACATGGCTAATGATTATTCTGCACGTCAGCCGCGTCGTAAGTACTGCCAGTTCTGCAAGGAGAACACTGAGTTCATCGACTATAAGGACACTCAGCTTCTCCGTAAGTACATGACCGACCGTGGCAAGATCAAGCCCCGTCGCGTCACTGGCGCTTGCACGCAGCATCAGCATGACATCGCCAACGCCATCAAGCGCGCCCGCGAGATGGCTCTCCTGCCGTACACCGTCCCCGTGGTTTCCTCTCGTGGCAACCGCGACCGCGGCTAAGAAGGGAGACGCATCATGAAGGTTATTCTTCTCGATGAGATCAAGGGCAAGGGCGGCGAGGGTGACGTCGTAGAGGTCGCTCAGGGTTACGCTGAGAACTTCCTGTTCCCCAAGAAGCTCGCTGTTGCCGCCACCAAGGGCAACCTCAAGCAGCTTGACGAGCGTCGCAACAACATCGCCAAGCGCGAGGCCGTCCGTCTGGCTACCGCCAACGAGACCAAGGCTGCCTTCGAGGGCAAGCAGGTCACCGTTGACGTCAAGGTTGGCGACGAGGGCATCCTCTTTGGCTCCGTTACCGCCGCTATGATCGCTGACGCCATCAAGGATCAGCTCGGTATGGACATCGACCGCAAGCGCGTCGAGCTCGGCAAGCCCATCAAGGTTGCCGGTGCCCACACCGTTGCTATCTCGCTGTACCGCGAGATCAAGGCCGAGGTTGTCGTTCTCGTTGGCGTTACCGCCGAGGAGCTCGCTGCCGAGGCTGAGGTTGAGGAGACCGCTGAGGTCGCCGAGGCCGAGACCGCCGAGGTCGAGACCGAGGCTGCTGCCGAGTAGCATTTGCTGCAACGCAACAATCTTGTTCTAAGAAGGGCGCTCTGGGAGACCAGGGCGCCCTTTTATTTTTTGCGCTGGGTGAGTGTCGTGGCAGTCATTGAGATGCGGTCCCGTGTATGGGACCGTTCATCCGTTTGGTTCGGTGATGATTGCCAAGCCGCGGCTCGATTTATAGCCGCGGCTGATACTATGGATGCTCGCAAGCGATATGAATGAGGACGCTCATGGCATATGACGATAGGGAGACGGGGCTGACGGTCGAGGACCGTGGCTCTAAGTTGGGTCTCCCCCAAAACCAAGATGCAGAGGCCAACGTACTGGCCGCTATGCTGCTATCGCCCGAGGTGGTCGAAGAGGCCCAAGTCGAGCTGCAGCCCGATGACTTCTACCGGCCCATTCATAAGACCATCTATACCGCGATGGTCGATATGTATAACAGTCGTATCCCCATTGACTCTATCTCGCTGATCGATTACCTGCGAAGCATCAACAAGCTCGATGCCGTGGGCGGCGAGGCGTACATTTTGGAGCTGATGGGACAGACTCTGTCGCTCGTTAACTGGCAGCACCATGCCGCCATCGTTCGTCGCGACTCGATGCTGCGTGAGCTGATTGGCGCCACCAACGAGATCAACGCGCTGGCCTACAACGCCCCCACCGACACCAAAGAGGTCGTGGAGCTGGCCGAGAGCAAGCTGCTCAAGGTCACGGCGCGTGAGGTTAAGTCGAGCTACAAGACGCTGACCGAGTTTATGGTCGAGGCATATAACGAGGCCGAGGAAGTGTGCAAGGCTGGCGGTCAGGCTGCAGGCGTGCCCACGGGCTTCCCGTCGCTCGACCGTATGCTCATGGGCTTCCGCGAGGGCCAGCTCATCATTATCGGCGCCCGCCCCGCCGTGGGTAAGACGTCGTTCGCCCTGAACTTGGCACTCAATGCCGCCGCCGCTGGCTATACCGTCGGCTTCTTCTCGCTGGAGATGTCGGGCAAGGAAATTGCCCAGCGTCTGATTTGCGCCTATGCCATGATCTCGATCAGCGACTTCCGTACGGGTCGCATTAGCCCCGAGCAGTGGGCCAACATCAATGAGGCCACGCAGACGCTGTCCAAGCTCGATATTCTGATTGACGATACGCCCGGCACCACGGTGACCGAGATTCGCGCCAAGAGCCGCCGCATGCTCCATAACAAGGAGAAGGCCATCATCATCCTGGACTACTTGCAGCTGGTGAGCCCCCCGCCGGGACGTCGTTCCGAGAGCCGCACCGTCGAGGTCTCCGAGATGTCGCGTGGCCTGAAGATTATGGCCAAGGAGCTCAAGATTCCGCTGATCGCGCTGTCGCAGCTGTCGCGTCAGGTTGAATCCCGTACCGGCAAGCGCCCGCAGCTGTCCGACCTGCGTGAATCGGGCTCCATCGAGCAGGACGCCGATATCGTCATGTTCTTGGACCGATCCGCCGACGAGGCCGAGGCCTCGCGCGACGACCGACCCGACGAGGGCGTTACGCGTATCGTCGTGGCAAAGAACCGTTCGGGCCCGATCGGCGACGTCGACCTGATGTTCCTGCCGGCATCCACCAAGTTCTATGAGCTTGATGGGGCGCATACCGAGGAGTAGGACAGGCGCCCGTTGCACGGGTATACTGGGAATGTTTTGTGCTTCTGCGCGCTTGCGGTGCGCGGACAGTCCATGAATGTGAGGAGTAAACATGCCGTCAACCGTTTTGGTCGGTGCCCAGTGGGGCGATGAGGGCAAGGGTAAGATCTGCGACCTGGTCGCCGGCGACTTTGATGCCGTCGTGCGCTATTCGGGCGGCAACAACGCCGGCCACACCATCGTCGTCAACGGCAAGAAGTACGGCCTGCACCAGGTGCCCTCCGGCATCATGTATTCCGACCACGTGTCGGTAATCGGTAACGGCTGCATCGTCAACCCCAAGGTTGTCCTTGAGGAGATCGACATGTTCGAGGCCGATGGCATCACCACCAAGAATCTCAAGATCAGCGGCAACGCGCATGTCATCATGCCGTACCACATCGATCTGGATGGCGCCTTTGAGCAGAAGCTCGGCAAGAAGAACATCGGTACCACCAAGCGCGGCATCGGTCCGTGCTACCAGGACAAGATGGCCCGCATCGGCCTGCGTATGCAGGACATGCTGGACGAGGCACTGTTCCGCGATAAGCTGGAGACCGCTCTTGCCCGCGTGAACCCCGAGCTGGAGCTCATCTACAACCTGCCCACCTACACCGTGGATCAGATTTGCGATGAGTACCTGCCCATGGCCGAGCGCCTGCGCCCCTACATCACCGAGACGAGCCTGCTGCTCAACAACATGATCGATGAGGGCAAGGATTTGCTGTTTGAGGGCGCCCAGGCGACTCTGCTCGACATCGATCACGGCACCTATCCGTACGTGACGTCTTCTAACTGCACCGCTGGCGGCGCCATTACCGGTTCCGGTGTCGGCATGAAGAACGTCGACCGCGTGCTGGGCGTCATGAAGGCCTACATTACCCGCGTCGGTTCGGGTCCCATGCCCACCGAGCTCTCCTATGAGTCCGAGGCCGGCCACACGCTGACCGAGGAGGGCTACGAGTACGGCGTGACCACCGGTCGCCGTCGTCGCTGCGGCTGGTTTGACGGCCCTATCGCCAACTATGCCTCACGCGTCAACGGCCTCACCGACATCGCCGTGACCAAGCTCGACGTGCTTTCGGCCTTCGACACCATTAAGGTGTGCGTTGCCTATGACGTCGACGGCGAGCGTTACACGAGCGTGCCCGAGCACCAGGTGCGTTTTGAGCATGCCAAGCCCATCTACGAGGAGCTCCCTGGCTGGAAGTGCGACATCACCGGCTGCCGCAGCTTTGATGAGCTGCCGCAGGAGGCTCAGGACTACGTGGCGTTTATCGAGGATCTGGCACACACCCGCGTGACGTTCATCGGCGTTGGCGCCGGTCGCGAGCAGATCATCAACCGATTCTGGAAGTAATCGGCGTTATTTGGTTATTGCGATATACCCCTTTGCAGCCCAGATGGGCGGCCGAGGGGTATATTTGCTTGTAATGGGCCCGCGCGGAGCGGGCCGGTAATCCATAGAGGAGGCACCCTTGAAGGCGGACACTCAAACCATCGACATCCTGTTGTTGGGCAGCGGCGGCCGCGAGCATGCTCTGGCAGCCAAGCTCGCAGCATCACCGCGCGCCGGCAAGCTCTACATCGCGCCGGGTAACGGCGGCACCGCGAGCTGCGGCGAGAATGTGGTTCTCGACGATTGCGATCCTGCTGCCGTGGCGGCGTTTGCGCAGAGCCATGGATGCGGACTCGTTGTGATTGGCCCCGAGGCTCCGCTCGTGGCGGGCGTGGCCGACGCCGTGCGCGCGGCGGGTATTCCCTGCTTTGGCCCGGGTGCCGAGGGTGCCCAGATGGAGGGCTCCAAGCTGTTCTCCAAGCAGCTCATGGAGCGTGC
>CABQKL010000112.1 GCA_902464645.1 uncultured Collinsella sp. | reverse complement strand
TTGATTGCATAATGCAATGGAGAGGGTCGCTTGCGGCCCTCTTTATTGCTATGGGTGCGATAGATAAAAGGGGATGACGGTGGATTTAAACAGGCTGATTCTGGGCAAGAGCTACAACTCTACCAAGGTCTTTCGTACGGCCCAGCATGTTGTCCAGGCCATCCTGCTCGGTGTTGTCGTTCCGGCGCTTATCCTGCTGCTTATCTGGGATTTAACCGATAATCCCAATCCCGTTCCGGGCGTCGTGGTCATTGCCGGCATGGTCATGCTGTGCTTCTTCTTCTCGTATGTCTTTGTGGTCCCCGACGACCTCACATCGAGCGCAACCGACCGTACGCTTGCCATCGCATCAAAAATATTCGCCTACACGTCGCGCGGCCTTACGCCCGAAGCGGCCCTGGGCGCCTCTAAAATCATCCTGTCCGAGACCATCGCCTCTGCCATCTGCTTTACCGATGGCAAACAGGTGTTGGCAAGCTGGGGCGAGGACTCGGCAAAGTGTCCTGCCGGCACCCCGGTCGTGCTCAAGACTACGCTCAGTGTGATTGAGACGGGCGAGCAGAGCGTGTTTTCGCGTGACACCTCCAATGAGACGGGCGGTTATTTTCCCCGCCTGCGCGCCGGCATTGTCGCGCCGCTTACCGTGCGCGGGCATTGCGTGGGCACACTCGAGCTGTATTACCCCCGCCTGAGCAGCATCGATATGCGTCAGACGGCCCTTGCCTCGGGTTTTGCCGATCTAATTTCCACGCAGCTCGCTAGCTTTGAGCTCGAGCGCCAGGACGAGCTCACGGCTCGCGTTGAGCTTCGCGCCCTGCAGTCGCAGGTCGACCCGCATTTTCTATTCAATACCATTAGCACGATCGTGTCGCTCGTTCGAACCGAGCCCGACAAGGCGCGATCGCTGCTGATCGACTTTTCCAACTATTATCGTCAGACGCTTTCTGATTCCGATACGCTCACCACGCTCGAGCACGAGGTGGAACAGGGCACTCGTTATATCAATCTTATGCAGGCCCGGTATGGCGACGGCCGTCTGCGCGTTTCGGTCGACATCGACTTTGAGGTGCGCGACAGCCTGGTGCCGCCGTTTATCTTGCAGCCGCTGCTCGAAAACTGCATCAAGCATGCGCAGCGCGAGACCGAGCCGCTTTCTATTCGTGTTAGGGCTTTTGAGACCGATGACGGCCTGGAGATCATCGTCGAAGATGACGGCATCGGTATGAGCGAAGAAGTCTGTGCGCATCTGTTTGAGCAGCATCGCCGAGAGGAGCCCGAGAGCATTACCGCCGACGGCTCCATCAAGCGAGGTTGCGGCCTGGCGCTTTTCAACGTGCTTCAGCGCATCCATTTCTTTTACGGAGAAGATTCTGGCATGCGCGTGAAGTCCCAGGAGGGCGTGGGGACACAGGTCATCGTTGAGTTGAACGGCGAGCCGCATGAGCCGGCGCCGCTAACGGTGTAGCACGCGGTTGGATTGAGAGAAAAAGAGGGGAAGCGCATATGTCCGAAGGCTGGAACATCTTGGTGGTTGATGACGAGCCTCCCATTAGGGCTGAGCTACGCTATCTGTTGGAAAAGGATACGCGTGTGGGACAGATTGCCGAAGCGGGCAATGTCACCGAAGCCGTGGAGTCGATTCTGTCGAACAAGCCCGACGTGCTGTTTTTAGACATTACCATGCCCGGTCGCTCGGGAATTGAGCTTGCCGAGACGCTGCAGAACCTAAAGACGCCGCCAGTCGTGGTGTTTGTGACGGCATTCGCCGAGTATGCGGCCGATGCCTATAACCTCGATGCTGTCGATTACATCGTCAAGCCGGTCGAGGATGCCCGCTTGTCAAAGGCGCTCGACAAGATCGAGACTGCCCTGGGCGCTCGCCGTGTCGTCCATGCTCCGCGCCAGCCTTTGCGCCTGACGGTGGATCGCGGGGGCAAAAAGGTGTTCATTCCCGTGGCGGATGTCTGCTACTTTGAGGCGCGCGCCGATTTTTGCAACGCCGTCTGCGCCGAGGGAACATACCTGATCAATGAGTCGATTTCCTCGCTCGAGCGGCGCCTGGCCTCCGAGGGCTTTATCCGTGTCCACCGCAGTTATCTGGTCAATTTGGAAGACGTGCATAATGTCGAGATCGGTTCCACGGGTCTTATGGAGCTCAGGCTCGATCGCGTAACCTCGACGGTGCCTGTGTCCCGTCGTCGCGCAGCCGAGGTCAAGGCGCACTTGGGGCTTGCGTAGGCAGTCTGCATATCATCGTTTACCGCCGCAGGTTTGGCATGACCGTGCGGTGGGCATAATGGGTGACATCGAATGAAATCGAAAGGATCATTATGCCCGCGCTCATTACGCATCATCTGTTTGGCGAGGAAAGCATCGACCGTCTTCCGCAGGGCGTTATTACGTCCGACGAGGAGCGCATCGCCTTTATCCTGGGAAACCAAGGTCCCGACCCGTTTTTCTTCCACATGCTCACGCCGCGCATTTCCGACTGTATGTCGCTTGCTCAGGTCATGCACCGCTCGCGCATGTCGCGCCAGTTCTCGTGCCTGCGCGACGGCGTGTCGCACCTACAGCCGCGCGATGCCAATCTGGGTCGCGCCTTTGCGCTGGGCTTGCTGTCTCACTATGTACTCGACCGTAATGCCCACCCCTTTGTCTACGAGCAGCAGTTTGGCATTGTAGATTCCGATCCCGAGCTCGAGGCTTCGGGCAGCCAAGTTCACGCCGTGCTCGAAAGCGATCTGGACGTGCTGATGCTACAGCTCAAGCGCGACGGTGCCACGGTCGAGGATTATCCGCCGGCGGGCGAGATCGTCACCACCGACCGCATCAACCGTGTGGCCGGCGTGCTGATGAGCTACATCGCCGGGCGCGTGTACGGTATCGACATCCCGGCGGGGGAGTACGCCGGCGCCGTCTCGGACATGCAGATGCTCTATCGCACCATTGAGCCGGCCGGCTCGGTAAAGACGCGCGCGATTGCCCTGCTCGAGGGCTTGGTGCATGACTACTCGCTGCTCGACGGCCTTGCTCATCGCGTGACGACGGAGCTGCCCGAGCGCACCGGTAACCTGGGCCACCTGACATGGAAGAACCCCTTTACCGATGAGGTCTCGACCGAGAGCTTCCCCGAGGTCTTTGAGCGCGCGCTGACCGATTACGAGCTCACCGTTGCCCGCTTTATCGAGACCGGTGACATGGATGCCGTGACCGGCCATATCAACTATAGCGGTCGCGTACTCGACGCCGACGAGGAGTTCGACCGCGAGGAGTAGGACCCGCTCCTGCCCCTTTGCCGAATCCTTACCAGCGCTTCTGTGCAATTGGGGTACGATGAACTAACTGCATATCGGGCGAATACGAAGGGGCCCTGTCCATGAAATACACCAAGCTCGAGCGTAACTGGGTTATGTACGATGTGGGCAATTCGGCCCTCGTGTTGCTCAATACCTCGGTGGTGCCCATCTACTTTAACGCCATCAATACTGGTGCTTCCTCGGCAGATCTGGTGGTCGCTTGGGGCAACGCTCAGACGATCGCCTCGCTGGTCATTGCCATGCTCATGCCCATTCTGGGCGCGCTTGCCGATTACGCCGGCAACAAAATCAAGTTCTTCTTGGGCTTCTTCCTCACGGGCCTGGTTCTTTGCCTGGCGCAGGCTATCCCAATGTCCGCCATGGCATTTTTGACCGTGTACGTGCTGTGCACCATCGGCCTTAACTCTTCTATGACGTTCTACGACGCCATGCTGCCCGACATTACCACCGACGAGCGCATGGACGCCGTGTCCAGCTCGGGCTATGCCTGGGGCTACATCGGTTCCACCGTGCCGTTCATCATCTGCCTGGCGCTCATCATGGGTGGCCCCGCTCTTGGCGTCCCCACCATGCTGGCAACGCGTCTGTCGTTTATCATCACCGGTGCCTGGTGGCTCATCTTTACCCTGCCGCTCATTCGCACCTATAAGCAAAAGTACGGTCGCGAGCGCGGTCCCGAGGACACCATCGGCCACATCGTGGGCGGTGTGTTCTCCGAGGTCGGACACACCATGCGCGAGATCGCCCACAACAAGACCGTGCTGGTCTACATGATCGCGTTCTTCTTCTATATCGATGGCGTCCATACGGTCATTTCCATGGCTACCAGCTACGGCTCGGCTTTGGGCATCGATTCTACGCAGCTGGTTCTGGCGCTGCTCGTTACCCAGTTCGTGGCCTTTCCGTCCGCCATCATCTACGGCAAGCTCGCCGGACGCGTGGGCACGCTCAACATGATCCTGGTGGCGGTCGCCGCCTACATGGGCATTGTGCTGTTCGCCGCGTTCTTCCTAAAGACCGCCTTCGAATTCTGGGTGCTTGCCATTATGGTCGGCCTGTTCCAGGGCGGCGTGCAAGCGCTCAGCCGTAGCTACTTTGGCCGCATTATCCCCAAGGAAAAGTCCAACGAGTACTACGGCTTCTTTGACATCTTTGGTCGTTATGCAAGCGTCATGGGCACTTTCCTGGTGTCGGTCGTCACCTCGCTGACCGGCAACCCGTCGCTGGGCGTCCTTTCCATTGGCGTGCTGCTGATCGTTGGCTTTATGCTGCTGGTTCGCCTGTCCCGCATGACTCAGGCGGCAGAGCAGACCGCATAGGAGCGAGCGGCTATTGGGCCTGTCCGCGGTTACTCTTTTGGGGTTATCCGCAATAAACATTGCGACTTGCGAGCAATGATTTGCCCAAGTGGGTATGATGGAACCAGCTAGGTCGCGGGGCGTCGCCTGTGTTTGGCGGCGTCCCGTTTTTGTGTTGCAGGGAGGGTAAGGCATGAACGCCACGGTCGTGATTCCAACGTATTGGGCGGGCGATGACGCTTGCGCAAACGCCCCTGGCACCTATGACCACTCGACGCGACTCAACGCCGACAATTCCGAACTCGACCGCTGTCTGGCCTCGCTTGAGCAGGTACGTGACATCCCGCGCATCATCCTTTTGGTGGTCTGTCCCGTTTCTGCCACAGCCGATGTGTCGCTGCGCGTGCGCGAGATTGTCGACGCGCATCCCACGCTCAAGGTCACCGTTGTCACCAACACCCAGGCCTCGCGCATCGCAGACCGGGTTGCTCAGATCGCGCCCAAGGGTTCGGGCGAGTGCGTGAGCCTGCGAGGCTACGGTGCCATCCGCAACATGGGGCTAGCCTGCGCCGCTGTGCTGGGTCATGACGCGGTTATCTTTTTGGATGACGATGAGACTGTCATCGACGCCGACTTTATGAAGCGCGCGACCTATGCGTTGGGGCAGCAGACGCGTCAGGGCTTGCCGATCTTGGTCAAGAGCGGCTATTTCTACGATCGCGACGGCTCGCCGCTGGCTCCCACGGACAAGGCGGGCATCTGCCATCGTTGGTGGACCAAGCGCATCGAGTTCAACCGTTGGATGAAAAAGGCGCTCTCGGGCACCCGCATCTCGCGCTCTAACTACGTGTGCGGCGGCCTGATGGCCCTGCACGCCCGCGCCTTTACGCGTGTGGCCTTTGACCCGTTTATCACCCGCGGCGAGGACTTGGATTACCTCTTTAACATGCGCATGTTTGGCTACGACGTGTGGTTCGATAACGAGTGGCCCGTGCGCCATCTGCCTCCGGAGTCCGAAAAGCGCTCACCGCGCTTTATGCAGGATGTATACCGTTGGTACTACGAACGGGCCAAGTTGACATTCGCCGCGCATCAAAAGGAGCTCATTCCCGTTACGGCGGCATCACTCATGCCCTACCCGGGCCCGTG
>CABQKL010000111.1 GCA_902464645.1 uncultured Collinsella sp. | reverse complement strand
AAGCCCGCGATGCGAATCCACAGCTTGGAGCCCGAGATCGTGGTGCCGATAAAGATCGGCAGCATCAGCAGGATGATGCCGATAATGCCAAAGGTGTACTTGTAGCGCATGACCACGTCGAGGTTCTTGACCAGTGCGAGCGTTCCCACCATGAGCGCCACCGAGACAAACAAGATGATGAGCTGCGAGATGGCGAGGTCGGGGGCCAGGCGCGTCACGAATGTGATGCCGATGCCCGAGAGCACAAAGACGATGGGCAGGATGGCGGGGTCGGCGCCGGGCGCCAGGATGCGCACGGCGATATGCGCCGCGGCGAAGGCGGCGAACAGGCCGATCGGCACGGCGAGCGTCTCAAAGGAAATCGTGGCACCCGCGGTGAGCACGTACATCGCATAGAGCAGGATGACGGGGAACGCCGAGGCGATGAGCAAGAGCAGTTCGGTGTTGCGGCGACTCATAAGCGGCACTCCCTTTCTAATTCTTATCGGAGGCTTCGGCCTCGGCTGACTGTTCGGCGGTTTTCTCGGAATCTGACTCGGAGGTGGATTCCTGATCGGTGTTGTCGCGAATCGTTTGCGCGTCAATCACCTGACGGGTCTGCTCCTCGTCAATCTGATGGCGGTACTTGGAAATGGTGTCCTGCGCATCGTCGACACTCGTTTGCGGAATGCCTGCCTTCAGGCGGTTTTGCGTGTCTTCGGGCAGGTCGGACAGCTTGATGCTGGTTTCGCTCTCGAGCCAGTGGAGCTCGACCCCGAGCGTCTTGCCGGGCAGGCCGCGCCAGACGGCGACATTGCCGTGGTAGGTTCCCAAGTAATAGGAGCCGGTGACGCCCGTGTATGCCCAGATGCCTGCTACCAGCACAAAGACAAGGGCCAAGACGGTGGCGATGGTGACATTGCGGCGTCGGACGCGTTTTGCCTCGCGCATGACGCCGTCGTCGACCAGGTCGACGACCACCACGGTCACATTGTCGTGGCCGCCGGCGGCGAGCGCCGCGTCCACCAAGTTGTCGACACAGATCTGTGCGCTCGAGGACTGCGTAGCGATGTTCTCGATATCGCTATCGGGAATCATGCTCGAAAGACCATCGGAGCACAGAATCAGGCGGTCGCCTTCCTCGATGTGCAGGGTAAAGTGGTCGGCATACATGGCGGGATCCGAGCCCAGCGCGCGGGTGATGACCGAGCGGTTGGGGTGGACGCGGGCCTCGTCGGCCGTAATCTCGCCGGCATCCACGAGCTCCTCCACGTAGGAGTGGTCGCGGGTCACGCGGATGAGCGTGCCCTCGTGGAGCAGGTAGGCGCGCGAGTCGCCCACGTGGGCGATGGCGAGCGTGTCGTTTTCGATGTAGGCGCAGGTGGCCGTGCATCCCATGCCGGGTTTGCCCAGGCCGTTGAGGGCGGCCTCGATCACGGCGGCGTTGGCGGCCTCGACGGCTGCGGCCAGGCGCGCGGCGTCGGCGGACTGCGGCGCCGTCTTGGCGATGGTCTCGACGGCGATGGAGGATGCCACCTCGCCGGCGGCGTGTCCTCCCATGCCGTCGCACACGCAAAAGAGCGGCGACTGCACCAGATAGGAGTCCTCATTGTGTGGGCGTACGCACCCGACGTCGGAGCGGGCGCCCCACATAAGCTGCGTGGTGGTGCCGGCGTCGTAGGTCGAGTCGGTCTCGATGCGCTCGTCGGTCAGCGGCTCGAAGCTCATGGTCGAGCCGGGATCTTTGAGCTTTGCCTCCACGGCGGCGACATCGATCTCGGCGGTGTCGCCGGGGGAGACGGTGTCGGCATCGTTGCTCGGGTCGTTGACGTTGGGCGTGGCGGGCTCTTCGGTTGTACGGTCGACAGGCTCGTCGTCTTGCGGGGCGACGGCTGCAGACTCGGGCGTCGCGAAGTGCGCGGGCGCGGGCGTGCCGTGGGATTGGGAGACATCCTCCGTCGTTGCTGCGGGTACGTCTTCGGTTACAGACTGCATGGCTTCGGGCGCCGCCGCGGGTTCCGGTGCAGATGCGGACTCGGGTGCTGCGGCGGGTGCCGGCGCTACGGGAAACACCGGTGCCGCGGGCTCGGGAGCCGCAAATACCGCGGAGCTCTCGGTAATCGCCGTGGCGACGGGTTCGGCAAAGTGAGCCGGCGCGGGCATGTCTTGCGGGACCGCGGGCTGCTCGGTAGCGGCGTGCACGCCGATGGGGGTGTTACCGCCGTCAGCGTTGTCCTCGGTATCCTCGTCGTCGGTCAGCGTCGGATATTCTTGCGTTACATGCGAAAGAGGCAGGGAGAACACAGTGTCCTCGGGCTCCACGGGCGCATGGCCCGCCGGGGCGGCATGAGCCGGCGCGGTCGCGGGGGCGGCCGACGTCTCTGGCATGGTTGCGGACTTGTTCTCCTCGTCGATCATCGACGGTTCACCTTCATGACCACGTCGCCAATCTGGACTTCGTCGCCCTCGCGCAGCGTTGCGGGTTCCACCAGCTGGCGGCCGTTGACGAGCGTGCCGTTAAGCGAGTTGAGGTCCTCGATAATAAGTGCCGGACCCTGCAGCGAAAAACGCGCATGCGAGGCCGAGACAAACGGTTCGTTGATGCAGATGTCCGACGACGGCGAACGGCCGACGATGACGGGGCCGAGCATATCCACGTGGATGCCGCGGATGCCGCGCGGGCCCTTGTCCACATCGATCGTCCAGATGGCCGAGTCGCGGCGCTGGCCGCGGACGAGCCCCACGCCGGTCTTCATGACGGCAAACAGGAAGATATAAAGCAGGACGACCAGGACGATGCGGCCTGCAAACAGGACGATATCGATGTTCATAAGCGACTATCCCCTAAATTCGAACGTGCTCAGGCCAAACGTCAGCAGGTCGCCGTTGCGCAGCGGGCAGCGCGTGATGCGACGGTTGTTGACGAGCGTGCCGTTGGTGGAGTTGAGGTCCTCGATCGACCAGTCCGAGCCGGTAAAGGTGAGCTGGGCATGACGGCGCGACACGTTGGGGTCGCGCAGGGCGATGTCGGAAACCGAGCGCTCGCGACCGATGGTCACCTGTGCGGAGGTGATGGCGTGGCTCTCGCCGCTCACGACGTCGACGAGCTGGGCGAGCGGACGCTGCGGGGCGCGAGAGCTTGCCATGTTGGAGGCGATGCTGGCTGCGGCGCCAAGGCCAGCGGCGGCGCCGGTCGCGGCGGCTCCGCCCATGCCGGCAAGCGCGTCGCGCGAGACGGTTTGGGGCACGGGGATGGGTGCGGCGGCGGGATCGGGCATATTGGGCGCAAAGGGGTCGGCCACGGCAAGCGGGTCGGGAGTGGCAGCACGAGGTGCCGGCTGCTGCTGCGGCATAGCAGCGGGGTGTTGCTGCGGGGCGGCAAACTGCTGCTGGCCGGCGCGCGGGGCGCTGGCGGCACGGCTCGCGGCTGAGTTGTTCTGGCCCAGGCCGTTTTGGTAGGCGCGCTCTTCCTCGTACAGGCGACCGAGCGTAGGGGCATCGACGTTCTCGGCAAAGACCGAGAACTTGCCGCCGCGCAGCTGCGGGTCGATCATAAAGCGAACGAGGGGCTCGCCGACAAAGACGTAGCGGCGCTTTTCGGCCTGCGCTTTCACAAACTCGCGGACCTCGCGCGAAAGCTCGGGATAGAACGGGGCGAGCATGGGATCGTCGTCGGCGGCAATCAGGATGGTATAGAGCGCCGGCGCGGTGTTGACGCCGTTGATCACCAGAGTCTGATCCTCCATGTCGCGAGCGGCCTGCTTGGCAAGCTTCTTAAAGGAGAACGGGGCACGGGTGGCACCGAAGATGCCGGCCACGTGGTCCTCGAAGATGTTCAGGAAGTTCACGAAAGATCACTCTCCGTATAGGTTCTTTGGTATCCGAGCAAATAAAGGCATATCCCGACGATTATAGAGGATAGGATTCCCGTAACCGCCGCCTTGGCGACGACCGGGCCCGCAAGGCTGGCAATTTCCATATGGTGTGCAAGACAAAACGATACGGCCGAGCCGATGCCGGCGACGGCAATTGCGACGATGGCGGCAAGGTTCGATCCCTGCTCGGCGCGCTTGGCATGAGCATTGAGCAGCAGCGATGTTGCCGCGGCTATTGCTGCAACCAGCACGATTGCAGCGAGAAGGAGCGCGTCTCCCAGCGCTGCGACGACATTGCTAAGCCCCAGTACGCCTCCCGCAGAGAGAGCCGCTGCAGCAAGGCGGGCAAAGAGTGCGCCCATGCCCGTGGCCGCCGCTGCGCTTGCCGGGCCGAGCCAAAACGCCGCGATGCTCGCGGCGGCTCCGGCGGCAAGGAGGGCGTCGCCGGTTAGGCAACCCAGCGCAAGCGCGCAGGTGAGCGTCGCGCTCGCAGCCGCCTCGGTTCGTCCCCAGGCAATCCACCAACCGGACATGGCGGCGGCAAAAACGACCGCGACCGGCAGCATCGACAGGATGCCCTGCGCCTGCATGGTGGCGTTGGCCATGAGCACCAAAAAGCCCACGGTCGAGATGGCCGAGCCGATCTGCGGGGCCAGGCCGGCTGCCGCACCGATCGCGATGGCCGCCACGACCAGCCCGGGAAGCGTCGCGACGCCGGCTGTCTGCATAAGCAAAAAGCTAAAGGCTCCGCATGAGAGCGCTGAGATGCCGCGCATGGTGTAGTTGCGCGCGTGGCTCCAGCGCGAGCCCGCCCAACCAAGCGCGGGGTCGATCTCGACGGTGTCATCTTCGTAGGGTAGCGACTCCATATCGTCTGCCGCGCACTCGTCATCTGAAAGTTCGCCCACCATCTGCTCCAAGCTGCGACGGCCTTCGCGCACGCTTCCTAAGCCGGCAAGGAGTCGGTCGCAGAATGCCTCAATGCTATCGGGGCGGTCTTGCGGCATGGGGGAGAGAGCGCTCATGAGCGCCGCCTCGGCCCCCGGGGGAAAGTGAGGGATCAGTTCGCTGGGATAGGTGGCGCCGCCGATGATGCGGTCGAGCGAGTCGGCAGGCGTGGCCGCCATAAAGGGGGCACTGCCGCACAGGCCCTCGTAGATCACGCAGGCAAGGGCAAAGACATCGGCACGTTCGTCGACCGTGCCGGTCTCGATATCGAGCTGCTCGGGCGGCATGTAGCCGATGGTGCCGCCGCGCGATCCGCCAAAGCCGCCGGCGGACGACAGCCGCGCCATGCCAAAGTCGGTGAGCTTTACATTGCCCGAATGGTCGATAAGCACATTGGCGGGCTTTATGTCCAGATGAAGCACGCCGTTTGCATGGGCAAAGGTGAGTGCCTGACCCAGCGCGTCGGCAATGGCCGCGGCCTCGTCAAAGGTGAGCGAGTGGCCGTCCACGCGATGCAAAAACTCGGCTAACGACATACCGTCGACATACTCCATGACCAGGTAGGCATAGGCGGTGTCGTGCGTAAAGTCGATAACCTGCACGATATTGGGATGTTGAAGCATGGCGGCGGTATGCGCCTCGCGCAGCACGTCCATGATGTCGCTGGCGGGCATGCCGGCGCCGTTGATAAGGGGGATGCGCTTAATGGCCACGCGACGGCGCAGATGCGTGTCGCGGCAAATCTCGATGGAGCCAAAACCGCCGGTCGCAAGCGTCTCGAGCGGCTGGTACCGCTTGAGCAGCTCGCGAGAGCTAGTGCCCTCCAAGGGAACGTCCGGCGAGAACCGGGCGGTATGTTGCGAGAAAAGCGGCATGGCCAACCCTCGTGCGTTTAAAGTTCGTTTGCGAGCGGCGGGCGCGGGGCCGAGCCGTTCGCGGTGGCATAGATGCTGCTAGTGTAGCACGCTC
>CABQKL010000110.1 GCA_902464645.1 uncultured Collinsella sp. | reverse complement strand
CCCGCGTTGACGGCAACGCTCGTCACGGCAACGATGATCGGAAGCGCCGTGGTGCAGTACAGGGCCACGGTAATGCGACCATACGCCGACACATCGCGCGTCGCAGGACAAATGCTCATAGAAATAAGAATGGGCACGGCACGAATAATCAGCAACGCCACGATAAAGCCCGCGAGCAAGCCCGGGCGCGACGCCACGGCCGTCAGGTCGATCTTTGCGCCCGATACGGTAAAGAACACCGGAATCAAAAAGCCGTAGGCCAGGCCGTCGAGCTTGGTCTCGAGCGTATGGTTGCCCTCGGGGATGATATAGCGCAGGACAAAGCCGGCGGCAAAAGAACCCAACACGATGTCGAGATCAAAGACGGCGGAGAATGCCACGAGCGTGACCAAGATGAGCACCGTCAGGCGCACGAAGGTCTGCGACGTGGTATCGGCGCGTTCCTCGACAAACGCAAAGAAGCGGCTGCCGACGCGCTTGGAGCGGCTTGGGACCACGGCCAGCAACACGCAGACCACCGCAAACAAGCCAAGGATTACAAGCGTCTGGATGCCGGTGCGGGCAGACAGCAGCACCGACATGGCGAGCACGGGGCCGAGCTCACCCCAGGTGCCATACGCAAGAATCGAGTCGCCCACACGCGTGCCGGTGAGCGAGCGCTCGCGCATGATGGGCACGAGCGTGCCGAGCGCCGTAGAAGTGAGGGCAAGCGTCACGGCGATACCGTCGAAATGACTGACCGAGAACCACGGGGTAAAGCGCACGGCAAGCCAGGCGATACCAAACGTAACGACCCACGTCGCCAAGCCGTAGCGCCCCTCGACGCCCGTGATGCTCTTGGGGTCGATCTCAAAGCCGGCGAGCAGGAACAAAAAGGCCAGGCCGAGCTCGGACACAAGCGAGACCTCGGCATCTACATGGATGACGCCGAGCATATGGGGTCCCAGCACCGCACCGAACACGAGCAAAAAGACGGTCTCGGGAACGGGTTTTCCGGGAATCGCCGAGGCGATGAAGGGGCTTGCAAAGGCCACGAGCGCGATGATGGCGAGTGAAACGAATGCCATGTGATGCCTTTCTCTTGTTTGCGCATCACTGTAGCACCCTCGCCGTCCTCAACGCGCCGCGAGCTGTCGTATCATAGTGAGGTTTACAAACATGCGGCTCAAGGCGACCCCGCGAGGCTTGCCCCGTAAACCGACCGCTGCCGCATACCGTACCGTACGCCCAACCGATCAGGAAGGCAGGAACCAATGGTCTCTCGTATCTACGTGGAGAAGAAACCCGGGTTCGACGTCGAGGCTCAGCAGCTCAAGGGCGAGCTGACCGAGATTCTCGGCATCAAGGGCATCGAGGCCCTGAGGATCATCAACCGCTACGACGTCGAGGGCATCGACGAGGAGCTTTTCCGCTCCTGCGTGCCGACCGTCTTTAGCGAGCCCCAGGTCGATGTGACCTACGACGAGCTCCCCGCAAGCGATGGCGCCGTCTTTGCCGTCGAATTCCTGCCTGGCCAGTTTGACCAGCGCGCCGACTCCGCCAGCGAGTGCGTGCAGCTCATCAGCCAGGGCGAGCGCCCCGCCGTGCGCTCCGCCAAGGTCTATATGATCTCGGGCGCTCTGGACGAGGCCGCCATCGAGGCCATCAAGCACTACGTGGTGAACCCCGTCGAGGCGCGCATCGCCTCGCTCGACCTGCCCGAGACGCTGTACATGGAGACCCCCGAGCCCCAGCCCGTCGAGGTGCTCGACGGCTTCCGCGAGCTCGACGAGGCCGGCCTTGCCGCCTTTATCGCCGATCGCGGCCTTGCCATGGACGAGGCGGACATCGCCTTCTGCCAGCAGTACTTCCGCGATGAGGATCGCGACCCCACCATCACCGAAATCCGCGTGATCGACACCTATTGGTCCGATCACTGCCGCCATACCACCTTCGGCACCGTCCTGGACGACGTGACGATCGACGACGCCGTGGTGCAGCAGGCCTTCGACCGCTACATGGAGATGCGCCACGAGCTCGGCCGCGACGCCAAGCCCGTCTGCCTCATGGACATGGGCACCATCGGCGCCAAGTACCTTAAGAAGACCGGCGTCATGACCGATGTCGACGAGTCCGAGGAAATCAACGCCTGCACCGTCAAGGTGAAGGTCGATGTCGATGGCGAGGACCAGGACTGGCTGTTCCTGTTTAAGAACGAGACCCACAACCACCCGACCGAGATCGAGCCCTTCGGCGGTGCCGCCACCTGCGTGGGCGGCGCTATCCGCGACCCGCTCTCGGGCCGCAGCTATGTGTATCAGGCCATGCGCGTCACCGGCGCCGGCGACCCCACCGTCCCCGTGTCCGAGACGCTCGAGGGCAAGCTGCCGCAGCGCAAGCTCGTAACCACCGCTGCCGCCGGCTACTCCAGCTACGGCAACCAGATCGGCCTTGCCACCGGTCAGGTCAACGAGCTCTATCACCCCGGCTACGTGGCCAAGCGCATGGAGGTCGGCGCCGTCGTGGGCGCTACCCCGGCAAACCACGTTCGTCGCGAGTGCCCCGCCCCCACCGACAAGATCATCCTGCTGGGCGGCCGCACCGGCCGTGACGGCATCGGCGGTGCCACCGGCTCCTCCAAGACCCAGAACACCGAGTCCATCGAGACCTCGGGCGCCGAGGTCCAGAAGGGCAACGCCCCGGTCGAGCGCAAGCTGCAGCGCCTCTTCCGCCGCGGTGACGCCTGCCGCCTGATCAAGCGCTGCAACGACTTTGGCGCCGGCGGCGTCTCGGTCGCCGTAGGCGAGCTTGCCGACGGTCTGTACGTGGACCTGGACACCGTGACCAAGAAGTACGACGGCCTGGACGGCACCGAGCTCGCCATCTCCGAGTCCCAGGAGCGCATGGCTTGCGCCGTCGCCGACGGTGACGTCGAGGAGTTCATGGGCTACGCCGCCGAGGAAAACCTGGAGGCGACCGTTATCGCCGAGGTTACCGCCGAGCCGCGCATGCGTATGGCCTGGAACGGTGTCGCCATCGTCGACCTATCCCGCGAGTTCCTCAACTCCAACGGCGCGCCCAAGCACCAGGTCGCCCACGTGTGCGCCCGCAGCGTGTGGCAGCCCAGCTGGGCCGGCACCACGCTCGCCGAGCGCATGACCTCGCTCGTCACCGACCTCAACGTCGCTTCCAACAAGGGCCTTTCCGAGCGCTTCGACTCCACCATCGGCGCCGCGACCGTGCTTATGCCTTTTGGCGGCAAGACGCAGCTCACCCCGAGCTCTGCCATGGTCGCCAAGTTCCCCGTGGACGGCGAGACCACCACGGCAAGCGCCATGGCATGGGGCTTCAACCCCTACCTGATGGAAGCCGACCAGTTTGCCGGCGCCTACCTGTCCGTGGTCGAGTCCATCGCCAAGCTCGTGGCTGCCGGCTTTGAGCACAAGCGCGCCTATCTCTCCTTCCAGGAGTACTTCGAGCGTCTGCGCACCGAGGCCGAGCGCTGGGGCAAGCCCACGGCAGCCGTCCTGGGCGCCCTCATGGCCCAAGTCGACCTGGGTGCCGGCGCCATCGGTGGCAAGGATTCCATGAGCGGCTCGTTTGAGGACGAGGCCGGCGAGCTCAACGTTCCGCCGACTCTGATCAGCTTCGCTGTGGCCGTGGGCCGCGCGGCGCGCGCCGTCTCCCCTGAGTTCAAGGGCCTGACGCACCGCGTCGTCCGCATCGCCCCCGCCACCTATGGCGAGGACTACCGCCCCGATGCCCAGCAGCTGCTCGCCGCGTTTGACGCCGTCGAGGCGCTCACTGCTACCGGCGACGCCCTGGCCGTCTCCACGCCCGGCTACGGCTGCGGCGCCGAGAGCCTCTTTAAGATGTGTGTCGGCAACCAGATCGGTATCGAGCTTGCCGAGGATGTGGACGTGGAGAGCCTCTTCACCCCGCTCTACGGCAGCTTTATCGTCGAGCTTGCCGAGGACGCCGAGCTGCCCGAGGTCGCCGACGGCGTTGTCGTCGAGCCCCTGGGTACCACCGTCGAGGGCTATGTCATCGACACCGGCTCCGAGGTCATCGAGCTCGCCGAGCTCCAGGAGGCCTGGGAGAGCGGCATCGAGGGCGTCTTCGCCTACCGCAGCGCCGGCGAGACCCCCGAGGTCGAGGCCATCGACTTCCGCGCCAAGGACATCCACGTGTACGGCGGCGCCAAGATCGCCCGCCCGCGCGTGATCATCCCCGTGTTCCCCGGCAACAACTGCGAGTACGACAGCGCCCGCGCCTTCCGTGCCGCCGGTGCCGAGGCCGACACCTTCGTGATCAACAATCTCACGCCCGAGGCCGTCGCCGAGAGCACCCACGAGCTTGCCCGCCGCATCCGTGCAAGCCAGATCGTCATGATCCCCGGCGGCTTCTCGGGCGGTGACGAGCCCGACGGCTCCGCCAAGTTCATCACGGCGTTCTTCCGCGCTCCCGAGGTCACCGAGGCAGTCCGCGACCTGCTCAAGGCCCGCGACGGCCTGATGCTGGGCATCTGCAACGGCTTCCAGGCTCTGGTCAAGCTCGGCCTGGTGCCCTACGGTGACATCGTCGACGCCACGCCCGATGCTCCCACGCTGACGTTCAACACCATCGGTCGCCATCAGAGCCGCCTGGTGCGCACCCGTATCTCGTCCAACCTGTCCCCGTGGCTGTCGCAGTGCAGCCTGGACGACCCCTACACCGTCGCCATCAGCCACGGCGAGGGCCGCTTTGTCGCCAATGACGGAGTGCTCGCCCAGCTTATCGCCAACGGCCAGGTCGCCACGCAGTACGTGGACGAGGACGGCAAGCCCAGCATGGACCTTTCCGTCAACCCCAACGGCTCCGCACTCGCCATCGAGGGCATCACGAGCCCCGACGGCCGCGTCCTGGGCAAGATGGGCCATGCCGAGCGTCGCGGCGACAACCTGTACCGCAACGTGCCCGAGCATGTCCCCGGTGACAAGTTCATGCCGATCTTTGAGAGCGGCGTAGCCTACTTCGCTTAATGCGTTCCCATCGGGTACAATCCCCTCGGGTAATAACACCCGCCACCGACACATCCGGTGGCGGGTTCTTTTTTGCTTCGCGCATGTAGAAAGGACATCATGAAAAGCCGCAAGCCGTATCTCGCCACCCTGCCCGGACTCATCCTGGGCTGTCTTGTTTGCTGCGCGCTCTGGGGATCGGCCTTTCCCTGCATCAAGATCGGCTACGGCCTCTTTGGCATACCCGCGCACGACAGCGCCTCGCAGCTGCTCTTCGCGGGTCTGCGCTTCACCCTTGCCGGCATACTGGTCATTGTTGGCATGAGCGTGGCCCAGCGCCGTCCGCTCGTTCCGCAGGCTCGCGACATCAAGCCTATCTGCATCTTGTCGCTCTTCCAGACCATCGGCCAGTACTTCTTTTTCTACCTTGGTCTCTCGCGTGCCAGCGCCATGTCGAGCTCCATCATCGAGGCCAGCGCCAACTTCCTAGCCATCCTCTTTGCCGCCCTGGCGTTTCGCACCGAAAAGCTCGATGCGGCCAAGGTGCTCGGCTGCGTGCTGGGCTTTGCCGGTGTCGCGCTCGTCAACCTTTCGGGCGCGGACGGCACCTTTGGCTTTGCGCTCGACGGCGAGGGCTTTATCCTGGCCTCCACCGTCGCGGGTGCCCTTTCGACCTGCCTCATTGGTATCTTCTCGCGCAAGCATGACGGCGTCTTGCTTGCCGGGTGGCAGTTCTTGGTCGGCGGCCTGGTCCTTACCGCCATCGGCTTTTTGATGGGTGGCGCGCTCTCCCCCACGGCGATTGCCCCCG